>DATBGW010000101.1:0-5899 GCA_036557765.1 Actinoplanes sp. | reverse complement strand
GCAGGAAGGGCTGTCGCCCACCGACGACGAACGCTTCGACGTCGTGTCCCGGCTGCACGAGGACACGGTGGCAAAGGCCGCGGGCACCCTGGGGCAGACGTTCACCGGCGCGGTGCTGACCGATGACCTGGTCGCCCTCGAGGTGCTCGCCGGCGAGGAGGACGTGGACGACGCCCGCCTGGGGACGTTCGGCTTCTCCGGCGGAGGAGGCCGCGCCCTGCTCCTAGCGGCGCTGGACTCCCGGATCGGCGCTGCAGTGGTCAGTTGCATGATGGCGACGTTCGCCTCGCTGGTGCCCGCCGGGCTCGACGCACACTCCTGGCTGTTGCATGCCCCCGGACTGTGGTCCTTTTCGGACTGGCCGGACCTGACCACCCTGGGCCGGGCGCGGTTTCTGGTCCAGTACCGAACCGGTGACGAGCTGTTCTCGTTCGCCGGAATGGACGAGGCGCACCGGCGTCTGCTGGCGCTTCACGACGGCAGCGGGCGGTACCGCGGATCGTTCAGCGACGGCGATCACGCCTTCGATGCCGTCATGCAGCGTCAGGCGTGGGACTTCCTGACCGAGGTCTTGTGACGCCGACTCTCGGCACGGCCAGCAGTCCGGATCGGACGGTGGTCATGGCCCGCTCCAGCTGCTGCATCCGGAACCGGAGTCCGTACCGAGCCTCGCTGTCGGCCGCGAGCCGGGCGATGTCATCGTCTGCCGCCAGCGCATTGGCCGCGGTGTTGAATACGGTGATCTCGATGTCGTTCCGGCCGGCGCCGGCCGCCGCGGAGAGGTCCAGCCGGTACGGCGGCGCCCAGGCGATGCCGCACGGAACGCCGTTGAGCCGGACCTGAGCGATCTCACCGACCGGTCCGGCGACCGCGGCCCGATACGACCGGCCCAGCTGCCCGGTCCGGTCGGTTCCGACGATCCGGCTCTCGCCGAGGTCCACCAGGACGCGGGCACCATCGGCGATGTCGTCCAGCTCGAACGTCGCCGTGTAGGTGGCCGCTCCGGAGAAATACCGACGCCCGGGCTGCTCCTCCCAGACGTGTGGCAGGTCGACCGGGTGCGGCGGCTCATCGGCGAAGGCGACTCGCCAGGGTCCGTCGACCGGTTGCCACTCGCTCGGCTCCGGTGCCGGATCGTCCGCATTGGACATGCTGGTCCGCACGATCACCGTCGCCTGGTGGGGATGCAGTGTCATCGGGCGGCCGTCATCCAACGGCCGTACCTGCCGGGACGCGGGATCCCATTCGGTGGCGCTCCCCCGCCCGACGACCCGGAACGTGCGACGCTCCGCACCGGTATTGGCGAGGACATAGACGTCCACGTCGAGGCACCGGCGGTGCACGAAACCGATGTCCGGCGTCGGCGGCGACAGCACGAGGTCCGGCTCGACGGCCGCGTTCAGCGCCTCGGCCAGCGCGTCGACCGGCACCGCGACCGCGCCCGGCATCGACACCGAGGAGCCGACCGTGAGAACCGAACCACCCGCCGCTGTCACGTCGTCCAACCAGCCCGCGGTCCCGTCGGGGATCGTCGTCGTGGCCGGCAGCACCACCACGCGATACCGATCGGCCGGGACGACCGCGAGGGCGTCGTCGTCGATCAGGTCATAGTCGAGTCCCGCGGCCCGGATCGCCGCGGGCACCGCACCCGGAATGCGGCGGTTGGCTTCCCGCCAGGTGTCCAGCGAGCCGCCGACGCCCGCGCCCATCGTGGCGAACAGATCCTCGGTAGGGACGTAGACGGCGACGTCCGCGACCGGATCACCCTGCCGGAGCAGCCAGCACAGCCGGGCGAGGTAGGCGTTCAACTCGGGCATCGCCGGCCACCACGGGTTGCGGTCGTCGAGGGCCCCGGCGGCGTAGAAGAACCAGCCCAGGCCCGGCGCATCAGCCGGCGAGTACGGCCAGCCGTGCCCGATGAGCTGGTTGATCCCGTTGAGCAGGTGTTCGTGCGCCTCGGCTTTCAGGTCGAGCGGGGTGGCGCGGAAGGACGGTGCGTGCACCCAGGTCCACACCTCGGCCGAGGTCACGGCGCGGCCGTACAGGTGGGCGGCGGACGACGCCCAGCGGGTCGGGGTGATCTCCTGCCAGCCCCAGCCCTCGCCCTCGAACAGGTCGGCGAACCGGTAGCTGCTCAGCGACGCCGGCGGCGTGCCGTAGTTCTGGATCCGGAACGGCACGCCGCGGCCGGCCGCCCAGCGGCGGAACGCGTCGATGAAGTTCTCCTGGTACAGCTCGGCCAGAGTGCGGTGGTAATCGGCGCGCACCCGGAACGCGTCCGGTCCCTCGACCACCAGCCGGTACAGGATCGGAAGCAGCGGGTACCCACGCCGCCGGGCGAACTCGCCGGGGAGTCCGGCGGTCCAGTCCGCGCCGTAGACCTCGAGGCTGTCGCAGAAGACCGATCCCACCAGCTCGGCGGGAACCGCGTCCAGCATCCGGTCACCGATGTGCCTGATGTGCGCGTCGACGGCCGCGGCGCTGTAGTGGTCGAGCACCGGTCCCTCGGAGCCGGCCGCCGCGCGCTTGACGTTCTGCCCGGTTCGCTGGGTGTACACGAGCAGCACCTGCCGCGGTCCCGCACCGTCCGGAATCCGGATCGCGTTGTCCACGATGGCCAGTTGCTCGCAGGTCCTCGGAGGCTCCTGTGTGGACCCCGCACCGAGGTAGGCGGCGATCAACTCGTCCCCGGGCCACGGCGAGGTGACCGCTACGGTCAATGGCCCGGGACCGATCTCACGCCGTTCCCAGCGCAGCTGCCGGGCGGCCAGGTCGGCGGTGATGTGCGGCCCGCCGAACGACCACCCGCTTCCCAACGTCAGATCGAACCGGAGTCCGAGCTCGTTCGCTCGCTCTGCCGCGAACCGCAGGTCCGACAGGAAGACGTCGGACAGGAATTCGGTGGTCGCCGGCGCCAAGGGATAGACGTAGGCGACCTCGACCCCACCGAATCCGGCCCGTGCCATCGCGGTCAGCTCGCGGTCCAACTCCGCTCGCTCGACGGCCGGGCCGAACCACCACCACCGCATCATCGGGGCAGCACTGGTCGGCGGAGCGACGAATCCCGACCAGAGACCGTCGACAGTCGACTGACCGGTCAACGAGAGAGATCCACGCCGAGATCCAGGTCGGCGACGACGACCGGCTGCCCGGTACGCAGGGATTCGTTGCCGGCCATCCCCACCGCGATCGAGCGAATCCCGTCGATCCAGCTCGACGGCCGTTCCAGCCAGTCATCGCCGGGGCCGCGGAACACGTCGGCCAGCAGCAGCGCGTCGCCACCGCCGTGGCCGCCCTCGCCCTCCTTGATCGCGATGTCCTGCGCGGTTTCCCAGTGGCGTTGCAGGGTCAGCCGCTGCCCGCCGGCCCGTGACCGGGTCTCCGGCACGGCACTCGGGTCGACCACGACGTTGCCCTCGGGATCGACCAGCACGGCCGCCCGTTCGACCACGTCGAGTTCCGCGCGTCCCTGATCGCCGTTGATCCCGATCCGGTAGCCCTCCCACGGCGCGTGCGCGTTGAGCGCGTAACTCAGGGTGGCGCCGTGACCGTAGTCGACGATCACCGCGAGGTTGTCCTCTGTGGTCACACCGGGACCGAACACATCCTGGTCCCGGCGGTAGCCGTCGTAGGACTCGTTGTCCAGATAGAGCGCCTTCAGGTGCGGGTCGGCGCGGAGATCCAGCTCCCACGGACTGCGCCGGCCGTCGTGCGTGCCCCGCTCGGGCCGGTCCGGCATGCCGCGGGCGGCGGCGTTCTCGGCGCCGTAGAACCGCACCCCGCCCCGGGCGTACACCGAAACGGGGTAGTCCGCGAGCATCCAGTTGACGAGATCGAAGTGATGGGACGCCTTGTGGATCAACAGGCCACCGGAGTTCGTCTTGTCCCGATGCCAGCGGCGGAAGTAGTCCGCGCCGTGTGCGGTGTCGAGCACCCATTCGAACGTGACCGACAGCGGCCTGCCGATCGCGCCCGATTTGACGAGCTCTTTCATCCCGGAGTTGCGCGGCGAGTAACGGTAGTTGTGGGTCACGACCACCTGCCGCCCGGTTCGGTCGACCGCCTGGGCGATCGACCGGGTGCTGGGCGGATCGATGGTCAACGGCTTCTCGACCACCACGTCGAGGCCGGTATCGAGACATCGGACGATCAACTCGGCGTGCGTCAAGTCCGGGGACGTGATGATCGCCCGGTCCGCCCGGGACTCGGCAATCACCCGTTCCAACTCGTCGGGGTGTCCGGTGAGCACGCCTTCGGTGTCCAGACCGGCCTGGGCCAGCCGGTTGACATGCACCGCCAACCGGCCGGGATTGGGCTCGATCAGTGCGACCAGCTCCGCGACATCGCGATGGTCACCGGCTATCGCGTCGAGATACATCCGGACACGATGGCCGGTGCCGATCACGACATACCGTCGTTTCGGGGTCACTCACTTACCTCCGGTGGTGGCGATGCCCTTGACCAGGTAGCGCTGGCCGAACAGGAACGCCAGGAAGATCGGGACCAGGGAGATGATTGACATCGCGAACATCGCCCCCCAGTTGCTGCCGCTGGTGGAGTCCAGGAACGAGCGCAGCGCGACCGGCACCGTGTAGGACTCCGGGGACGTCAGGTAGATCAGCGGGGTGAAGAAGTCACTCCAGGTCCAGATGAACGTGAAGATCGCCGTAGTGGCCAGCGCCGGGGTCATCAACGGGATCATCATCCGACTGAAGATCTGCCAGTGCCCGCACCCGTCGATGCGGGCCGCCTCGTCCAGTTCCTTCGGGATGCCCCGGATGAACTGCACCATCAGGAACACGAAGAACGCGTCGGTGGCCAGGAACTTGGGCAGGATGAGCGGGATGAACGTGTCGACCCACCCCAGATAGTTGAAGATGATGTACTGCGGCACCAGCACGACGTGGATCGGCAGCATGATCGTTACCAGCATGATCGAGAACCATAGGGCCTTCAATCGGAACTGCAGCCGCGCGAACGCGTACGCCGCCAACGAACACGACAAGAGGTTGCCGGCGATGGCGCCGATCACCACGATGGCCGAGTTGATCATGTAATGCCCGAACGGGCTGGTCAGCGCGTTCCAGCCCTCGGTGTAGTTGGTGATGATGAGGTTGTTCAACCACAGGCCGGGCTCGCGGAAGATGACGTCGGTGGGCCGGAACGAACTCACCAGCATCCACAGCACCGGGTAGATCATCACCAGGCTGGCAGCGATAAGGAGCAGGTGCTTGATCACCGAGCGGCCCAGCCGGCGGGGCCGCGTCGGCGGCGTACTGGTCTGCGGAAGCGGAACTGCGGCTTCGGACAGCTCGGTACGTGCGGTCAGATCAGTCATCGTAGAACACCCAATACTTGGAGGCCCAGAAATTGATCGCCGTCAACGCACCGACGATAACCACCAGCAGCCAGGCCATCGCGGCCGCGTAGCCCATCTCGAATTGCCCGAACCCGCGCTGGTAGAGGTACAGCGTGTAGAACATCGTGGAGTCCGACGGACCACCGGTGCCGTTGGACACCACGAACGCCTGAGTGAACGACTGGAAGGCGTTGATGATCTGCAGCACCAGATTGAAGAAGATGATCGGAGACAACAGCGGCAAGGTGATGTGCACGAACCGGCGCCACTTGCCCGCTCCGTCCATCGAGGCGGCCTCGTGGTACATCGTGGGGATCTGCCGCAGTCCGGCCAGGAAAATCACCATCGGGGAGCCGAACGTCCACACGTGCAAGAGAATGATCGTGCCCAGCGCGTACCTCGGGTCGGAGATCCAACCGGTGTGCGCGTCGATGCCGAAGACCCGCAGGATCTGGTTCACCAGACCGTCGGTGCCGAAGATCTGCCGCCACAACAGCGCGATCGCTACCGACGCGCCCAGCATCGACGGCAGGTAGAACA
>DATBGW010000100.1:0-6560 GCA_036557765.1 Actinoplanes sp. | reverse complement strand
GACCTTGACGGAGAGGAACTTCGCGCGCAGGTGCTCGCGGGCCGCGGCGGTCAGCTCGGCGGGCACGTCGGACACGTCGACGCCCAGCTCGCGATGGAAGATCTGCGCGATCTCGGCCCGGTTGCGATGGATCGCAGGCACGAGGATGTGCGACTGCGAGTCGTGATCGGCGAGCTGGATGATGAGCTCGGCCAGGTCGGTCTCGATCGCGTGCACGCCGGCGCGCTCGAGCGCCTCGTTGAGCCCGATCTCGTCGGAGGCCAGCGACTTGACCTTGATGACCTCGTCCGAGCCCTGGGCGCGCGCGACCTCCGCGACGGCCGCACACGCCTCGGCGCCGTCGCGCGCCCAGTGCACGGTGCCGCCCGCCCGCGTGACCGCCTCCTCCAGGCGTTCGAGGTGCACGTCGAGGGGGCGCAGCGCGCGGTCCTTGATCTCGGCGCCGGCCTCGCGCAGCGCCTCCCAATCGGGCACCTCGCCGACCACCCGCGCGCGCTTGGCGCGGATCGTCGACGTCGCGTGGCCGAGGTTGCGGCGCAGCTGGCTGTTCGCCAGCGCCTCACGCGCGGCAGCGGGGAAGCCGTCCTTCATGCGTCCTCGCTCGCGAGGATCTCCGCCATGTGCATGACGCGCACGCCCGCGCGCGCGTGGCGCAGCCCGCCGCCGATGTGCATCAGGCAGGAGTTGTCGCCGGCGGTCACGAACTCCGCGCCGGTGTCCAGCACGTGCCGCATCTTGTCAGCAAGCATCGCGGTGGACGTGTCGGCGTTCTTCACCGCGAACGTCCCGCCGAACCCGCAGCACTGCTCGGCGGCCGGCAGCTCGACCAGATCCAGGCCCCGGACGTTCCGCAGCAGCCGCAGCGGCTTGTCGCCCACCCGGAGCACCCGCAGCGAGTGGCAGGTCGGGTGGTAGGTGACCCGGTGCGGGTAGTACGCGCCCACGTCCTCCACGCCGAGCACGTCCACCAGCAGCTCGGACAGCTCGTACGTGCGGGTCGCCACGTCCTGCGCCCGGGCCGCGAGGCGGTCGTCGCCGGCGGCGCGGGCCACCATGGCGTGCTGGTGCCGCACCGATCCCACGCACGAGCCGCTCGGCGCCACGACCACGTCGTACGGCTCGAAGATCCGGGCGAACCGCCGGACCAGCGGGACCGCGTCCTTCTGATAACCGGTGTTGATGTGCATCTGGCCGCAGCACGTCTGGTTCACCGGGAAGACGACCTCGTGACCGAGTCGCTCCAACAGCGCGACGGTCGCCTTAGCCGCCGCCGGGAACAACGTGTCGGCCAGGCACGTCGCGAACAACGCGATGCGCATCTACCCCTCCAGCCGTCGCTCCGCGGAACGCCATGCGGCCGGGTCGCCGCCCGGCTCGTACCGCACGATCTTCGCAGTGTCCCGCAGCAGCGCGCGCATCGCGTCCAGTCCGCCGTTCACCACCCCCGCCGTACGGGCCTGGACGAGGATGTTGCCCAGCGCGGTGGCCTCCACCGGGCCGGCCAGCACCGGCAGGCCACACGCGTCCGCAGTGAGCTGGCATAGCAGCTCGTTGCGCGCGCCGCCGCCGACGACGTGCACCGCGTCCACGTGCCGGCCGGACAGGTCCTGCGCGGCCCGGATCGCGCGGCGATGGGCCAGCGCGAGACTGTCCATGATGCACCGCACGAAGGCGGCGGGGGACTCCGGAACCGGCTGCCCGGTGGCGCGGCAGGCGGCGGTGATCCGGGCCGGCATGTCGCCGGGCGGCAGGAACGCCGGATCGTCCAGATCGATGACCGACGCGAACGCCGGCTCCTGCGCCGCGTCGGCCAACAGCGACGCCACGTCGGTCCGGCCCCACGCCCGCATTGACTCCTGCAGCGGCCACAGGCCCATGACGTTACGCAGGTAGCGGACGGTGCCGTCGACGCCGCCCTCGTTGGTGAAGTTGGCGCGCCGCGACTCCTCGGTCAGCACCGGCCGGTCCAGCTCGACGCCGACCAGCGACCACGTGCCACAGGAGATGTACGCGAACGCGCTGCCGGAGGCCGGCACCCCGACCACGGCGGACGCGGTGTCGTGCGAGCCCACCGCCACCACGTTCGGGGTGTCGGTGAGCACGCCGGGCAGCACCGGACCGATCGTCGAGCCGGGACTGCGCAGCGCCGGGAACAGCGCCGGCCGGATGCCGAGCTCGGTCATCAGCGCCTGCGCCCAGTCGCCGGTGGACAGGTCCAGCAGCTGCGTGGTGGACGCGTTCGTCACTTCGGCGCCGGCCTCACCGGTGAGCCAGTACGCGAGCAGGTCGGGGATCAGCAGCAGCCGCTGGGCAACCTCCATTGCCGGCGTCCCGGCCGCCGCCACCAGCTGGTAGACGGTGTTGAACGGCTGCTTCTGCAGGCCGGTGGTCGCGTAGAGCCGGTCCTCCGGAATGAGCTTGGCCACCCGTTCCGGGACGCCGTCGGTGCGCGCGTCGCGGTAGTGCACCGGGTTACCGAGCAACGCGCCGGTGGCGTCCAGCAGACCGTAGTCCACCGCCCACGAGTCGATGCCGATGCTGCGCACCGGCCCGGCGGCGCGCAGCCCCTCGAGCACGCCGCGGTACAGCGCCAGGATGTCCCAGTGCAGCGTGCCGCCGACCCGGACCGGCTCGTTGACGAACCTGTTCACCTGCTCGAGGGCCAGCGAGCCGGGCTCGACCCGGCCGACCATGACGCGTCCGCTGGACGCGCCGAGGTCGACCGCCGCGAATGCGGTCACCGGAGAAACGCCGCCGCGACGCCCGCGTCCACCGGGATGTGCAGCCCGGTGGTGCGCGACAGCTCACCGCCGGTCAGCACGAACACCGCGTCCGCGACGTGTTCCGGCAGCACCTCGCGCTTGAGCAGGGTGCGCTGGGCGTAGTACTCGCCGAGCTTCTCCTCCGGCACGCCGTACACGGCGGCCCGCTTGGCGCCCCAGCCGCCGGAGAAGATGCCGGAGCCGCGGACCACGCCGTCGGGGTTGATGCCGTTGACCCGGATGCCCTGCTCGCCCAGCTCGGCGGCGAGCAGCCGGACCTGGTGCGCCTGGTCGGCCTTGGTGGCGCCGTACGCGACGTTGTTCGGGCCGGCGAACAGCGAGTTCTTGCTGGAGATGTAGACGATGTCACCGCCCATGCCCTGCGCGAGCATCACCCGGGCGGCCTCTTTGGACACCAGGAAGGAGCCCTTGGCCATCACGTCGTGTTGTAGGTCCCAGTCCGCCTCGGTGGTTTCCAGCAGCGGCTTCGAAATGGACAGTCCGGCGTTGTTGACGATCAGGTCGACGCCGCCGAACGCCAGCACGGCGTCGCGCATCGCGACCGCGATCGCGGCCGGGGAGGTGACGTCGGCCTCGACCGACACGGCCTTGTCCGGACCACCGATCTCGGCCGCCACCTCTGCGGCCGACTCTCCGTTGCGGTCCGCGACGACCACACAGGCGCCCTCGGCGGCCAGCCGCAGCGCGGTGGCCCGGCCGATGCCGGACCCGCCGCCGGTGATGAACGCGATCCGGGTGGCCAGCGGCGCCGGCTTCGGCATCCGCTGCAGCTTCGCCTCTTCCAGCGCCCAGTACTCGATCCGGAACTTCTCCGACTCGTCGATCGGCGCGTACGTCGACACCGACTCGGCGCCGCGCATCACGTTGATGGCATTGACGTAGAACTCGCCGGCCACCCGCGCGGTCTGCTTGTTCGCGCCGAAGCTGAACATGCCCACGCCGGGCACCAGCACGATTGCTGGGTCGGCGCCGCGCATCGGCGGGCTGTCCGGTGTCGCGTTCCGCTCGTAGTAGCCGCGGTAGTCGTCGCGGTAGGCGGCGTGCAGCTCCCGCAGGCGCGCCTCGACCTCCTCCAGCGGCGCGTCCGGCGCGGTGTCGACCACCAGCGGCTTCACCTTGGTCCGCAGGAAGTGGTCCGGGCAGGAGGTGCCGAGCGCGGCAAGCGCGGGCATCCGCTCCCGGCCGACGAAATCGAGCACGCCGTCGGAGTCGGTGTAGTGCCCGACCTGGGGACGGTCCGTCGACGCGAGACCCCGGAGGATCGGGAACAGCTGGGCCGCCCGCTCCCGGCGTACATCCTCGGGAAGGGTCTGGTGGACGACCGCGCCGAACGGGTCGCTGCGGCCGTGCTCGGCCAGATAGGCCGCGGCGGTCTGGATGATCTCCAGGGAGTTCGCCTCGGACTCCTCGCTGGTGGCGCCCCACGCGGTGATGCCGTGGCCGCCCAGGACGACGCCGATGGCCTGTGGGTTGGCGCGCTGCACGGCGGCGATGTCGAGGCCGAGCTGGAAGCCGGGGCGGCGCCACGGCACCCAGAGGACGCGGTCGCCGAAGATCTCCTTGGTCAGCGCCGGCCCGTCCGCCGCGGTGGCGATCGCGATGCCGGAGTCGGGGTGTAGGTGGTCGACGTGGGGCACGTCGACGAGGCCGTGCATGGCGGTGTCGATGGACGGCGCGGCGCCGCCGCGGCCGTGCAGGCAGTAGTCGAACGCCGCGACCATCTCGTCCTCGCGCTCGACACCGGGGTAGACGGACGGAAGCGCGCGGAGCCGGTCGAGGCGCAGGACGGCGAGGCCGGTCTCCTTGAGCGTGCCGAGGTCGCCGCCGGAGCCCTTGACCCAGACCAGCTCGGTGGACGCTCCGGTAACCGGGTCGGTCTCGGTGCCCTTGGCCGAGGTGTTGCCGCCGGCGTAGTTGGTGTTCCGCGGGTCGGCGCCGAGGCGGTTGCTGCGGCTGAGCAGGTCGCGTACGGCGGGATTGGCGGCGGCGTTCGTCATGGGCTCCTCGGCTCGTGAAACGTTTCAGACGTTGTGCTCACGTTACGCGCACGCCCGCACGCGGTCAACCCTCCCGCCCCGAAATCCGCCACCCGCTTCCTCCCCCGCGATCTTGGAGTTGTGGTTGGCGCGAACCCCTACGGAACGGACGAAAGGGCAACCACAACTCCAAGATCGGCGGAGGAATGTGGGGGGTCAGCGGGCGGCGGTTGACGCTCGGGCGACCAGCTCGGGGATGAACGTCGCCTGCTCGTGCACGTGATCAGGATTCGTGGCCTCGTCCAGCAACAGCCGCGCCCCGGTCCGGCCCAGCTCCTGCCGCGGCTGGCGCACCGACGTCAGCGGCACGGCGGCGGCGGCCGCGAAGTCGATGTCGTCGAAACCCACGATCGCGAGGTCGTCCGGCACCCGCTGGCCGGAGCCGATCGTCTGCTGCAGCAGGCCCAGCGCGAGCAGATCGTTGGCGCAGAACGCCGCGGTGGGCCGACGGCGGGCGGGCAGGCCGGAGAGACGTTCGCCGGCCGACCGGCCCTCGCTGACGGTGAGCGCGGCGGTCGGCAGATGCACCAGGTCGTCGGCCGGCATCCCGGCCTCGGCCCACGCTTCCCGTGCGCCCTGCAAGCGCTCGCGGACCTGGCCGATCGACTCCGGGCCACCGACGAACGCGACGCGCCGGTGCCCCTTGTCGAGGAGGTGCTCGACCGCGATGCGACCGCCGAACACGTCGTCGACGGCGACCGAGCAGAACCCGCCGCCCGCCCGGATCCGGTCCACGATCACGACCGGGATGCCCCGCCGGCTCACCTCGTCCAGCATCGGGGAGTCCGGGTTGACCGGCGTGATGAGGATGCCCTGGACCCGCTGCTGCATCAGCCGGTCGAGATGCACCTCCTCACGTTCGGCACGACTGTCGCTGTTGCAGATGAACAACGAGAGATCGGCGTCCTCGGCGGCCAGCTCGATGCCCGCGGCAACGTCGTGGAAGAACGGGTTGGTGCCGTCGAGCATGACGTACGCGAGCGTACGGCTGGTGCCGGCGCGCAGCTGACGGGCCGATTCGTTGCGGACGAAACCGAGCTCGCTCATGGCGCGCTCGACCCGCTCCTTGGTGCCGGCCGCGACCATTTCCGGACGGTTCATCACGTTCGAAACAGTGCCCAGCGAGACGCCGGCGGCCGCCGCGACGTCCTTGACCGACGGCGTCCGTCCGGTGAGCGGTTGCTGCGCCACCTGCTGATCTCCCAGCTTGAAACGTTGAAGGGGATGGTACGCCATCGCTTCTTGACAGGGCGGTAGTCCACACCTACGGTCATTCTGAAACATTTCAACGCTCTGGAGGCCGCGCTGAACCGTTACTGCTTCCAGCTCCAGGTGCGCCCGGACCGGATGGCCGAATACGTGGAGCGGCACCGCACGGTCTGGCCGGAGATGCTGGACGCGCTGCGGGAGACCGGCTGGCGCAACTACTCCCTCTTCCTCCGCGACGACGGGCTGCTGATCGGCTACGTCGAATCCGACGACCTCGTGGCGTCCCAGGCGGCCATGGCGAAGACTGAGGTCAATGCCCGCTGGCAGGCCGAGATGGCGGAGTTCTTCACCGGCATCGACGGCCGGCCGCCCGACGAGGGCTTCCTCCTGCTCACCGAGGTGTTCCATCTACCCGAAGAGAAGTGATCCACATGCCTGACCTGGCCGCCGTCAAGCGGGCGCTCGCCGCCCAGCGCATCGAGACCCCCTCCTGGGCGTTCGGGAACTCCGGCACCCGGTTCAAGGTGTTCCC
>DATBGW010000099.1:0-2875 GCA_036557765.1 Actinoplanes sp. | reverse complement strand
CCGGGGAGCGTGAAGTGGTCGGCGCCGTAGGGCTCGACCAGCCCGTCCGCCACCAGGCCGGCGAGCGCCCTGGTCCGCCGGACGTCGTCGATCCAGACCACATCCAGCCGTTGCCGCGGTACCGGGCCGGTGGCCTCCCGCAACACCGACATCAACAGCCCACGCACGTGCCGGTCGGTGCCGGTGTACGTCTGCCGCTTCCGGCTCGGCCCGGCCAGCGGCGGCGCACCGCCGAGCCGCCACGCGCACACGTTATGGAACGGACAGTCCGTACACCGTGGTGACCGCGCGCTGCACACCACCGCGCCGATCTCCATGAACGCGATACTTGCCCGCGCCGCCCGAGCCGGCTCGTCCGGCAGCAGTTCCGCCATCGCGGCGAAGTCCGCGACCGTGGTCGCCGGGCCTGCGTCCGGCGCCCCGCCGACCGCCCGGGCCACCACCCGGCGCACGTTCGTATCCACGACCGGGTGACGCTGCCCGTACGCGAACGCCGCCACCGCCCGTGCCGTGTACGCACCGATGCCCGGCAGCGCCAGCAATTGCTCGACGTCGTCCGGAACGCGCCCGCCGTGCCGCGCGACGATCACGCCCGCGCACTGGTGCAGCCGCATCGCCCGCCGCGGGTAGCCGAGCCGCCCCCACATGCGGATGGCCTCGGCCGGCGGGTCCGCCGCCAGCGCGGCCGGTGTGGGCCAGCGGATCATCCACGACCGCCAGGCCGGTTCCACCCGGACGACCGGCGTCTGCTGCAGCATCACCTCGCTGACCAGTACGCCCCACGCACTGGTGCCGGGTTTCCGCCAGGCCAGGTCACGGGCGTTCGCGTCGTACCAGGCGATGGCGTTGTCGGCGAGCGTCATAGCGGGTCCTACTGTATGGCCTGTGCATGAGCTCGCCATCACAGTGATCGGCCCGGACCGGACCGGCATCGTCGCGGACGTCTCGGAAGCGCTTGCAGGTGTCGGCGCGAACTTGTCCGACTCGACGATGACCCGGTTGCGCGGCCACTTCGCGATGACCCTGATCTGTACCGGCGCGACCGCCGAGGCGGTCGAGAAGGCGTTGGCGCCGATCGGGGCGGATGGACGCTTGCTGGCGACCGTACGGGCGGTGGAGCCGGAAGCGGACACGGACGCCACCGGCGAGCCATATCTGGTGAGCGTGCACGGCGCGGACCGGCTCGGCATCGTCGCGGCCGTCACCCGGGTGGTCGCCGCCGCGGGCGGCAACATCACCGACCTCACCACCCGCCTGACCGGCCCGCTCTACGTGCTCATCGCCGAGGTGGACCTGCCCCGGGGTGCGGCCGAGGATCTCGCCACCCGCCTGGCCGAAGCCGGTCGACAGCTCGGCGTCGACGTCTCACTCCGGCGCGCCGAGTCGGAGATCCTGTGAGCGACGTCGCGCTGGCGGACTGGAAGCCTGAGCTGCTCGGCGTCGACGGTCGCGTTCGGCCGGTGGTCGCGGCGCCGGACCACATGTTGAGCGTGGTCGGCGCTGAGGTCGATCCCGGCGACCCCGATGTCGTACGGCTGGCAGCGGATCTGGTCGCGACCATGCGGGTCTCGCCGGGATGTGTCGGGCTCGCCGCCCCGCAGATCGGCGTCGCCGCGCAGGTCTTCTGCGTCGACGTCACCGCGCACCCCAAGGCGGCGATCACGCACGGCACGTTCGTGCTCTGCAACGCGAAGCTCATCGAGGCCAGCCGGTGGCGGCTCGGCCGGGAGGGTTGCATGTCGGTGCCGGACCTGACCGGCGACGTCAAGCGTGCCAGCCGCGTCGCGGTCGAAGGCGTCCTTCCCGGAACGGGCGAGCCGGTGCGGCTCGTCACCGACGCGTTCGAGGCCCGGGCGCTGCAGCACGAGATCGACCACTGCGCGGGCAAGCTGTTCCTCGACAAGGTGGCCGGAGCGCACGCCATCTATTCACGCAAGGTCTATCTCTAACGATCGGTAGCCGAGTCGGTGTCGCGTCTCCGGCGCGTCGCGCCCGGTGGATCGAGGGCCCGGGCGTACGGTGAGGCCCATCATGCGTACGACGGTTGGTCCCCTTCCTCCCGCCGTGTACTGGCGGCGTCGAGCCGTGGTGCTGGGTGCACTGCTGCTCGCCGTCATCCTGCTGTTCGTGACCTGCTCCGGCCAAAACGACAAGAACACCAATCGGGGGCAGAACACGTCGTCGCAGTCGCCGATCCCGGCGCCGTCGAGCTCGACGCCGGAGGATGAACCGTCGTTCTCCGACGCCAAGCCGGGCGGTGGGCCCTCCCTGCCGGCCCCCGGGGACCTGCAACCTACGTTGGGTGACGGCACCGCGAACGGTAATGGAGCGTCCGGCGCGCCGAACGGCCAGAACCAAGCCGGTACGAACGCGAACGTGACCGCCCCGGCCGGTGCGACGTGCGCGGACAACGAGATGTCGGTGGTTCCGGCGCCGGCGGCGACGACGGTCCGGCGCGGCACTCCGGTCATCATCCGCCTGACGATCAAGAACATTTCCGCACGTACGTGCAGCCGGGATGTCGGGGCCGACCCGCAGGAGATCTACATCGACCAGGGCACACGGAAGTACTGGTCGTCGGACACCTGCAGCACGGCTCGCAGCTCCGACGTGCGCCAGTTCGCCCCGGGCGCCGAGCGGCAGTACAGCGTGACCTGGAACGGCCGCCAGTCCAGCAAGTGCGTGGGCGGTCAGGCCGCCGGCCCGGCCCCGCCGCCCGGCCAGTTCGAGATCCGCGGGCGCCTGGGCACAAAGGTCAGCGAGCCGGTCGCGTTGACGATCGTGGCCTGATCCCAGCCCTACTGCGCTGGGCACCGGTGCCCATCACGGTGGCCATCCCAGCCCTACTGCGCTGGGCACCGGTGCCCATCACGGT
>DATBGW010000098.1:0-3409 GCA_036557765.1 Actinoplanes sp. | reverse complement strand
TGACGCACTGCCGTGAATGGGGCTATACATCGACAGCGCCGGATGTCGTTGTCGGTTCAACGCATTGTCATCGATCGATTACTGCGCTTGTTGTGCGCTCGATCGGCCCACCCGGCGCTCATCGGTACTTCCGGGCCGCGGCCGCGAGGCTGGCGGATCCTCCGCGCGGCCGCGGCCCGGAGCCTCCCGCACCCCCAGCAAGGAGGATCAACTCATGCGTGCGTCCCTCACCGTGCCCCTCGTCGCCGCGGCGGTCCTGTCCGCGGTCCTCGTCGCCGTCGTACCGGCGGTAGCCGACGAAACCCCGGCGGTGCTGACCACCGGTGCCGCCGGCACCGACGGCGCGAACGTGGCCGCCGGCGATGTGGTGAACGCGTCGCTGGTGACCGGCACGACGGCGTTCTTCGCCAACTCGGAGTCCGGCACGACCGGGGTCACCTGCACCGCGTCGTCGTTCACCGCCACGGTGACCGGCAACCCCGTCGCGCCCGGCACGGCCACGGAGTCCACCACGGACCAGCAGTTCTCCGGTTGCACCGCCAACATCACCGGGGTCACCGGCGTGAACGGCGTGACCGTCAACAGCACGCCGATGGCCACCACGGTGGACAGCACGGGTGCCGTCACGGTCGGCAGCGCCGACGCGCCGGTACAGACCACGATCGCGCTCAGCACCCTGCTCGGCTCGATCAACTGCGTCTACGCGGCGACGAACGGCTCGATCAGCGGCGTCGCGTCGAACACCGGCAACTCGATCACGTTCACGAGCCAGCCGTTCACCAAGTCGTCGGGTTCGATCCTCTGCCCGGCCAGCGGCTTCTTCAACGCGTCCTACGGACCGGTCCTGGACACCACGGTCGAGGGCAGCCCGGCCGTCTTCACGAACTGACCTCGGTCGGTGAAGGGGCCGTTGACACCATGTGACGGCCCCTATCAAACTGTCTCAATGTCTTTATGGGAGCGCTCCCGCAGCCTTGCCGTCGTGGCTGCCTCCATCCTGCTGACCGCGGTCGCCGCCGCTCCGGCCAGGGCCGACGAGGTCGAGCAGGTGAAGAACGGCGGCTTCGACGGCACCACCGACCCCTTCTGGTCCACCGCCGGCATGCCGATGACGCTCACCGACGGGCAGGCCTGCGTGGACGTGCCCGGCGGCACCACCAACCGGTGGGACGCGGCGATCGGGCAGAACGACATTCCGCTCGTCGCCGGCGAGACCTATCGATACAGCTTCGACGCCTCCGGCGACGCCGGCCACGTGGTCCGGGCCATCGTGGGGCTCGGCGTCGACCCGTACACCACCTACTTCGAGTCCTCGCCGGTCCTCGGCGACCTGCAGCACTACGAGTTCACCTTCACGCAGACCGCCGACACCGCCGCCGGCCAGGTCGCGTTCCAGGTGGGCGGCAGCGCCGACCCGTGGCACTTCTGCGTGGACAACGTCTCGCTGGTCGGCGGCGTGCCGCCCGAGGTGTACGTGCCGGACACCGGCCCGCGGGTGCGGGTCAACCAGGTGGCCTACCTGCCGGACGGTCCCAAGACCGCGACCGTGGTCACCGACGCGACCACCCCGCTGCCCTGGCAGCTGCGGAACGCGGCCGGCAAGGTCGTCGCGACCGGCACGAGCGCGCCGCGCGGCGTCGACGTGTCGTCCGGGCAGAACGTGCAGACCATCGACTTCGGCCGGTACAGCCGCCGCGGCACCGGCTACACCATCACGGCCGACGGCGAGACCAGCCGCCCGTTCGACATCGATTCCTCCGCGTACGCGAAACTGCGCGCCGATGCCCTGAAGTTCTACTACACCCAGCGCTCCGGCATCGAAATCCTCGACGCGCTGCGGCCGGGGTACGCCCGCCCCGCCGGGCACGTCGACGTGGCGCCCAACCTCGGTGACGGCAACGTGCCCTGCCAGCCCGGCGTCTGCGACTACACGCTGGACGTGCGCGGCGGCTGGTACGACGCGGGCGACCACGGCAAGTACGTGGTCAACGGCGGCATCTCCACCTGGGAGCTGCTCAGCGAGTACGAGCAGAGCCACAGCGTCCGCCAGGTGTCGCTGGCCATCCCGGAGAGCGGCAACAAGGTGCCGGACATCCTCGACGAGGCCCGCTGGGAGCTGAACTTCCTGCTCAGCATGCAGGTGCCGGCCGGGCACCCGGACGCCGGCATGGTCCACCACAAGATCCACGACGCGAACTGGACCGGACTGCCGCTGCTGCCGTCGCAGGACCCGCAGCAGCGCGAGCTGCACCCGGTGTCCACCGCCGCGACGCTCAACCTGGCCGCGGTGGCCGCCCAGGCGGCGCGGATCTACCGGCCCTACGACGCGGCCTTCGCCAAGCGTGCGCTGGCCGCCGCGCGAACCGCGTACACCGCCGCCAAGGCCAATCCCGCCTTGTACGCGCCGGAGTCCGACGGCAACGGCGGCGGTGCGTACAACGACAGCAAGGTGACCGACGAGTTCTACTGGGCGGCCGCGGAGCTGTTCCTCACCACGGGGGAGAAGCAGTACGCCTCCGACGTGCTGGCTTCGCCGGAGCACACCGCAGACGTTTTCGGCGCCGGCGCCTTCGACTGGGCCGCCACGGCCGCGGCCGGCCGCCTGGACCTCGCGCTGGTGCCGAACCATCTGCCCGGCCGGGCCGCGGTGCGGGCCTCGGTGGTCGCGGGTGCCGAGAAGTACCTCGCGACGCAGCGTGCCCAGGCGTACGGCGTGCCCTATGCCCCCGCGAACAACATGTGGGACTGGGGCTCGAACAGCATCATCCTGAACAACATCGTGGTGCTGGCGTCCGCCTACGAGCTGACCGGTAAGGACAAGTACCGCAACGCCGCCCTGACCGGTTTCGACTACGTGCTGGGCCGCAACGCCCTGAACCAGTCGTACGTGACCGGCTACGGCGAGGTCAGCTCGCAGAACGAGCACAGCCGCTGGTACGCGCACGAGCTGGACCCGGCGCTGCCGCACCCGCCGGCCGGCACGCTGTCCGGCGGTGCCAACTCGTCGATCCAGGACCCGTACGCGCAGAGCAAGCTCACCGGCTGCGTGGCGCAGTTCTGCTACATCGACGACATCCAGTCCTGGTCCACCAACGAGGAAGCGATCAACTGGAACGCGGCCCTGTCCCGGGTCTCCGCGTTCGTGGCCGACCAGTAACACCGGCCCAGCGGTCCGGCCGGCACCCGGCCGGACCGCTACCGGTCATTAGGCTGTCCGTGTGGGGGAGTTCGGGTCCATTCAGGATGTCCTGCGGCAGCGCCGCGGAGCCGCGTTCGTCGGGCGTGACGGGCAGCTCGCCCAGTTCCGGGAGAACCACGGCCTGCCGCCGGACCGCCGCGCGTACGTGTTCAACGTGCACGGCGAGGGCGGGGTCGGCAAGTCCACCCTGCTCGAGCGGTGGCGGCAGAT
>DATBGW010000097.1:0-3256 GCA_036557765.1 Actinoplanes sp. | reverse complement strand
TACCCGGCGCAGTCCCAGCGGCGCTGGGCAATATGGCTTCACAAGCAGCGTCTTGAGGACCACCTCCCGAACGAATTCGACGTAGTCATCACGGCGATCCGCGGGTTCGCTGATCCGGTAATCCTGGGCACCGCAACCGGCCGCACCTGGACGGCTGCGCGGCTTCGCTGGGAATCTAGAGCGCAACTAGCCGAATAGCGAAACAACGACGTACCCGAGCATGAGATCACGTCCTGCCAGCGGTGGATCGGTAGGTTGCACCGACGTGAATCCGATAGGGGGCGGAGAGCTGATCTGAGTAGACTGTGCGCACGCCGCATCGCCTCGGCGTGGAGTGGTGCAGATGAGCACGTTGATCCGCACGGACGTGGTGGCACCTGCCGACCGCGTCGACTACATCCAGCAGATCACCGCGACGACGTGGGTGCCGATGGAATGTCGCACCGACTATCGGGGCGACTACCGGGCGGAGATCCGCGCCAGCGGGCTGGGACCGATGCAGGTGGCCGTGCTCGACATCGAGCCCATCACGGTGCGGCGCACGCCCGAGTTGATCTCTCAGGCGGATCCCGACCTGCTGAAGCTCTTCCTCGTCTGCGACGGCGGACCCTCGGTCGTGGTCCAGGACGGCCAGCAGGCGCGGCTGTCGGCCGGTGAATTCGCCGTGTACGACACCCGCCGCCCGTACGTGGTGGCCTGCGGCGTGGACGGCCGGCCCACGCGCGTCCTGACGTTCATGTTCCCGCCGCCTCTACTGCCGTTGTCCCGCAACGGTGTCCGGCAGCTGACCGCGGTACGGATACCTGCCACGGCCGGGCTGGGTGATCTGACATCGCAGTTCCTCCTGCGGCTCGCCGACGACGTCGACCACTACAGCCCGGCGGAGGCGGCCCGGCTGTCCACCGCGGCACTCGAGGTCCTGGCGACGCGGCTCGCCCGCGAACTCGACGCCGGCGACTGGGGCACATCCGAGGCCCGGCGGCATGCCCTGCTCACCACGATTCAGGCGTTCGTCCAGCAACGGCTCGCCGATGCCGAACTGTCGCCGGCGACCGTCGCCGCCGCGCACCACATCTCGCTGCGCTCCCTGCACCAGCTGTTCCACGACGAGGGGTTGACGGTGGCGGGCTGGATCCGCCGCCAGCGTCTGGAGCGCTGCCGTCGCGACCTTGCCGATCCGGCGTTGTCCTCCCGTTCCGTCGCGGTCATCGCGGCGAGGTGGGGATTCTCCAGCGGCGCGGACTTCAGCCGGGCGTTCCGTGCCGTGCACGGGTTGCCGCCGGCGGCGTACCGCAGCTCTGCACGCGTTGTGAAACCCTCTGCGCTGTAGGCCGGCGACAGCCGACCGCGCGATGCCCACGCTGGTGGTATGAGTTATCCGTTTTCCGACCGGGTCGCCGAGGACGAACGCCTCGTTGCCCAGGGACGGCTGTTCGACCCGCTGACCCACCGGCTGCTGTGCGAGGCCGGGCTGGCTCCCGGCATGCGGGTGCTCGACCTGGGCAGCGGCGCCGGCAACGTGACCCGGCTCGTCGCTGATCTGGTGGGACCGCACGGCACCGTGGTCGGCGTCGAGCGGGATCCGGCCGCGGTGGAGCTCGCCCGCCGGCGGGCGGACGCCGCCAACGTCGAGTTCCGGGTCGGCGACGTGCAGAGCCTGGACGGGATCGAGGGCGGCTTCGACGCCGTCGTGGGCCGGCTTGTCCTCATGTACCTGACCGATCCGGTGACCGCGCTCCGGCGAGCCGCCGAGCGGGTACGCCCCGGCGGTCTGATCTGCATGCACGAGACCGACCTGGAGTACGTGTGGGCGAGCCCCGAAACGGCGACCTGGCAGCAGATCCGCGAGTTCTTCCTGACGGCCCTGGAGAAGGCGGGCATCGAGCGGCGGATGGGTCCGTCCCTGTTCACCGCCTTCCGGGCCGCCGGATTGCCCGCGCCGCGCGTGCTCGTCGAGACGTTCGCCGGCGGCGGCCCGGACGCACCGTCCTGGGGATGGGCGAACGTGGTGTCGGCTGCCGTTCCGCTGATGGAACGGCTCGGCGTCGCCACGCGTGGTGACGTGGATCCGCCCACGCTCGCCGATCGGCTGCTGGCCGAAGTGCTCGCGGAGGACGGCTGCGTCATCGGGCCGCCGATGACCGGAGCGTGGACCGTCCGACCGACGTCGTAGATCCATCATGGACGATCAACTGCTGGATGTCTGGGCGATCCGCCGCCACTTCACGTTCCCGGCGCTCGGACGGATCGTCACGAACAACGCCGCGAGCACCCAGCCACCGGATGAGCTCATATCGCTGTACCGGTCACTCGCTCCGGAGTACGAGAACGTCCACCGTGGCCAGTCCAGCGCCTCGCTCCGGATGACCGAGCTGTTCGAAGCGGCGTACGATCCGATCGCGCAATTTCTCGGCGCGCCCAGCCGCGCCTGTATCGCGCTGTTCCGCAACACCACCGAGGCCATCAACGCGGTCATGTACTCGCTGCTCACCGAGTTCCGGAACGGTGACAACGTCGTCACGACGACGCTGGAGCACAACTCCAACTACGTTCCATGGCACGCGCTGTGCCGGCAGATACTCCCGCGACTGGGCCGTCGGGTGGAATGCCGGCTCGCCCGGTTCGACCCCGCCACCGGTGAGCTGGACCTGAAGCACCTGGCGTCGCTCATCGACCGGCGCACCAAGCTGGTCTGCTGCACCGGCGCCTCGAACTTCCTCGGCACGAGACCGCCACTCGGCACCATTCGCGCGCTGGCCGACGCGAGTCGATACCGGCAACCGACCGGCGAGCGACGGTCCTACCTGCTCGTGGACGGCGCCCAGCTGGTGCCCGGTTCGTTCGTCGACGTGCAAGCGCTCGACGTGGACTATCTCGCGTTCTCGTTCCACAAGCTGCTGGCGCCGTTCGGCGTCGGCGTCCTGTACGGCAAGGAACATCTGCTCGCGTCCTCGCTGCCGTTCCTGTACGGCGGCGACATGATCGCCCAAGGGCGCGTGTTCCCCGACCGCGTCGAGTACAACGCGCTGCCGTGGAAGTACGCGGCCGGTACGCCCAACATTCTGGGGACGATCGTCTCCGCTCAAGCGTTGCGGATGGTCCTGGATCTGGCGCTGGCACCCGATCGCGGGACGTACTTCGGGACGGCCAAACCGCTGGAAGCCGCCACCGTACGCGACGCCATGGACCGCGTCCGGAGGTGGAACACACAGCTCGTCGCCCGGGCGCTGGAGGGTCTCACCGGCATACCAGGTCT
>DATBGW010000096.1:0-15021 GCA_036557765.1 Actinoplanes sp. | reverse complement strand
GACTCGCGGAAGACCGGTCCGGGAATCTTCTTCAACCTGTACCGGCTCAAGCGCGGCGCGGCCGTCCTGGTGGACCGCGCCGACGGCAGCACAGTGACGTTCCGGGTCACCGAGGTGTCACGGGTGGCGAAAACCCGATTTCCCACCGACCTCGTCTACACGCCCACCCTGCAATCCACCCTGCGGCTGGTGACCTGCGGCGGCAGCTTCGATTCGGCCCGAGGGAGCTACCGGGACAATGTCATCGTCTACGCGGACTGACCGGCGTGCGCCACGGGTGGCGGCGCTGCTGATGCTGGCGGCGCTGGTCGCCGGCGTGGCAACGCCCGCGATGGCGGCGCCGGTGCCGGTGCCGTTGCCGGTCATCGCGGCCCTTCCCGGCGCCGGGCAGACCACGCTCGTCGTCGACCTGAGCGCGATCGCCGGACCGGTGGCCCGCTCGGCGGCCACCGTGACCGTCGACGGCACCCAGATACCGGCTCAGCTGCAACCGGTCGCATCGGACCTGATGAGCACGGCGTTCGTCATCGACACCTCCGACGCCGGCCGCGCGTCCCTGTCGAGCTGGCTGAGCGCCGCGACGCGCTTCGTCCTGGAAGCCCCGGCCGGGACCCGGGCGGTTGCGATCGCCGACGCCACACCGCCGAAGCTGATCACTCCATCGCAGCTGGGGCCGATCGGCATGGTGCGCGCGCTCAGCGACGTTCGCGCCGGCGGCCGGCGCAGCACCTCGGACGCGTTGACGCTGGCGGTCCGCCAGTTCCCGGATACTCCGGTCGGGCGGCGCGTAGTAGTGCTGTACACCACCGCGGCCAACGCCGGTGGCGAGTCGGCGGCGGCGCTCGGCGCCCGGTTCCGGCAGGCGGGGGCGATCCTGGTGGCGGTCGGCACCACGCGCGACACGGCGTACTGGACCGAGGCGGCGCGGCAGACCGGCGGCTTCTTCGCACCGGTCGGCACCGCGGCGGCGGTACCGGCGCTCGATCAGGTGGACACCGCCCTGCGTGGCCGGTATCTGGTGCAGTTCGCCACGCCGACCCCGCTACCGGCGCGGGCACAGGTCCGGGTTGACGCGCCGGAGCTCACCATGACCGGCGAGACGGTGATCCCGGACGAGGCGGCAGCGCCGACCGGCACCGCGAGCCGGTGGCCCGGCACCCGGGTAGCAGTTCTCGTCGCGGTGATCCTCGCGGGTCTGCTGACCCTGGTCGCCGCCGCCCTGGTGCTGCGGCGCCGACCGCGGCCGGCGCCGCCGATCAGGGCCATCGTGGCGCATCCCGAGCCGTCCGCGATCGCGCGGGGGCGGGCGTCCGTACCGCTGGCCATCACGGCACATCCCGACTTCATGTCGATCGCGATCGCGCGCGGACGGGCGGCGGTACCGTACGCGATCGGTCCGGGCCCGGCACCGCCGGCGCTGCCGGCCGCGCCGGAGCGGCCCGCGCCGCCGGAGACCGCCGAACCGCGGTCACCCGCACCGACGGCGGCGCCGTCGGAGGACGACGCGGAGCCGGCGCAGCCGGTGGCGTCGACTCCGCCGCGGGACCGCGCCGGGCCGCCGTGGCGGTGACTTCTCAGGCGCCCTCCTCGACCGCGAAGACCTCGCCGATCTTGGAGTTGTGGTTGGCACAAACCCCTATGAAAAGGGCATAAGGGCAACCACAACTCCAAGATCGGCGGGGAGGGGGGGCGGTGGGAAGGGGGGCGGCGGGAAGGGAGGAGGCGGGGGTCAGCCGCGGACGCCTGTCAGGCGCGCGGTGAGCCGTTGTTTCAGCGCGAACGCCTCCTTGGCGGCGTCCCGCAGGCCGGCCACGAGCGGCGAGCGGGACCGGCGCGCCCACGGCACCGGCACCTCGGTGGTGCCGTACTTGGCCTTGTACGCGTTGCCGCCGACGAAGTCGAACTCGGTCACGCCACGGCTCTTCGCGTAGCGCAGGGCGTACCAGATCAGCGCCTCGTTGGGGCGCAGGTGCTGGTGCTGCCGATAGCTCGCGCCGCCCCAGAAGTACATCGTCTCGTGGTGCCACGGCAGGACCGCGGTGGCGATGCAGCGACCGTCGGGGTCCCGGGCCCGCAGCAGGAGCAGGTCGCCGGCCGGCCCGAGGTGGCGCAGCAACGACCGGACCCGCTCGACCGGATAGGTGGGCACCAGCCCCTGCTTGGCGAACACGTCCCGCAGCTGGTCGTAGAACTCCGCCGCGAACGCGTCGTCCGGGTCCGCCTCCTCGATGACCACTCCGGACTTGTCCGCCTTGCGGATGTTCCGCCGGCAGGCGCTGGCCATCCGGCCGAACAGCGCGTCCTCGTCGGGGGTCACATCGATCACCGCGGTCGGGGCATCGGCCCAGCGCATGCCGAGTCCCTCCAGGTCCCCGGTCACGAACGCGCGGTCGCGGATCTCCACGTGCGCGCAGCCCAACTCCCGGAACGCGAACGGCAGCAGCGCCTCCAGCGCAGCGCGGCGCGGAGTCGCCGGGCCGAGGTTGAACCCCATGTAGGACGTGGTCCAACCGGCCATCGGGCTGCCCAGGATGCGCAGCCCGTACCGCCTGGTCAGCAACCCGGTGAAGTGGCCGACCCGCGTGCCGCCGTCGGCGACGGTGGCCAGCACCGGTTCGGCGCGCTGCGCCTCCGCCACGAACCGCAACCAGCCCGGGGTGTGGAAGATCAGGCGATCGGCGTAGGTGGCCCGGTCCGCCCACAGCGCCGCGGTCGGCTCGGCCCGTTCTATGCGCAGCACGAAGGGACTCCTCATCAGCTGCCGGGAATGGGCCCGATGATGCCCGGCTCGGGTCCGGTCCGCAAGGACCGTTCAGCCGATATGAGAATAGCTCGCATTCCCCGTGACAATTGCTACTGCCGCAGCCCAGGGGCCTTTTGCAAGGCTGAGTCGAGGCCGTCCGGCCACGTTTCGCCGTGGCCGGACGCAACCGACGTCGGCGACGCGAGGGGAGCCGAGCATGAATCGGACGGACACCGCTACGGCGAGCCGGCCGCAGCCGCGGGACCCGGACCGCTTGGGGATCCGGGTGAAGCGGCGCCTGAACGAGTCCCGGCTGCGCAGCCGGCTGCGCGCCCACCCCCGGCTGCAGGGCCTGGTGCTGGCGCCGGCCGGGATCCACCGCCGGCTGCCCACCACGACCGGGCTGTACTTCCCCTTCTACCACGACGTGCTGCCGCGCTACGCCAAGGACCTGCGCCGCCACCTGGACACGTTCCGCGGCCTGGGCCCGATGATCTCCTGGGACGAGGCGCTGGACGTCCTGGCCGGCCGGCGGGAGCTGACCGGTCCGACGTTCTGCCTCTCCTTCGACGACTGCCACCCGAGCTGGCGCGACGTCGTGGTACCGACCCTGCGGGAGTTGGGCGTGCCCGCCACGTTCTTCCTCACCTCGGGCATGGTAGGCCCGGGCAACCTCTCGTGGCAGGACTGCCGCGACATCGCCGCGGCCGGCTTCGCGTTCGGCTCGCACACCTGCACGCATCGGCGACTGTCCGATCTGGACGATGTGGACGCGATCCGGGAGATCCGCGGTTCCAAGGCCGACATCGAGGACAAGCTCGGCGTCGAGATCCGCGACTTCGCCGCGCCGTACGGGCAGCCCGGCGTCGACTTCCTGGACCGGGACGTGCGCCTGGTGCAGGAGGCCGGCTACCGCAGCTTCGCGACCACACTGCGCGCAGCGATGCACAGCGGCGACACTCCGATGTGGATCCAACGGCAGGGGCTGCATCCGGCGTGGCCGCTGTGGGCGGTGAGGACCCGCGTCCATGACTGACGCTCGCATCTACCTCTCCCCGCCGGACGTCGGCGACCTCGAACGGAAGCTGCTGATCGAGGCTTTCGACTCCAACTGGGTCGCCCCGGTCGGCCCGGACCTCGACGCGTTCGAGGCTCAGCTCGCCGACCTGGTCGGGGTACGGCACGCGGTGGCGCTGTCCAGCGGCACCGCGGCGTTGCACCTGGCGCTGATCGCCGCCGGCGTGCGCCGCGGCGACACCGTGCTGGTCCCGTCGTTCACGTTCGCCGCGAGCGCGAACGCGGTGGTGTACCTGGGCGCCCGGCCGATCTTTCTGGACAGCACGCCGGACACCTGGAACGTCGATCCGGCGCTGGTCGTCGAGGAGCTGCGGAACCGCGCCATCCGTGGCCAGTTGCCACGGGCCGTGATCGCCGTCGACATGTACGGGCAGTGTGCCGATTACGACGCCCTCCTCACCGCCTGCGACCGGTACGGCGTTCCGCTGATCTCCGACGCCGCTGAAGCGCTGGGCGCGAGCTACCGCGGTCGGGCGGCCGGATCGTTCGGCGTGGCCGGGGTGCTTTCCTTCAACGGCAACAAGATCGTCACCACCGGCGGCGGCGGCATGCTGGTGACCGACGACGGCCGGGTCGCCACGCAGGCCCGGTACCTCGCGACACAGGCCCGCGAGCCGGTGCCGCATTACGAGCACCGCAGCGTCGGTTACAACTACCGGATGTCGAACCTGCTCGCCGCGGTCGGCCGCGGGCAGGTGCAGCGGCTCGACGACCTGATCGCCGCCCGCCGCGAGACCAACCGCTACTACCGCGCGGCGCTGGGCGACCTGCCCGGACTGGAATTTCAGCCGATCGCCGACTACGGCACGCCCAACTGGTGGCTCACCTGCGCCCTGGTCGACCCCGTTCGGTTCGGCGCCGGGCGCGACCAGATCCTCGCCGAGCTGGACCGGCGGAACATCGAGGCGCGGCCGGCGTGGAAACCGATGCACCTGCAGCCGGTGTACCAGGACTGTGTGATGCGCGGCGGCGCGGTGAGCGCCGACCTGTTCCGGCGAGGATTGTGCCTGCCCAGCGGATCGGCGCTCACCGATGACGACCGGCGGCGCGTGGTGGACGCGGTGCGCGCGGTGGGGCGGCCGTGAGCGCGAGGAGAGAGCACGCGAAGCCTGCGAGCCCCGCAGTCGCGAACAAAGGTTGGGCCACGACTCCGATGCGGATCGTCTACATCTACCAGTACTACTGCAACCCGCAGATGGCCGGCGGCATCCGGGCGTACGAGCACGCGCGGCGGCTGGTCGCCCGCGGGCACACCGTGCACGTCATCACCGCCGACATCGCGCCGGACAAGCGGTCGCTGGGCTGGCGCCGCACCGTCGAGGACGGCGTGAACGTGCACTGGTTCTCGGTGCCGTACTCCAACAACATGTCCTACGCCCGGCGGATCCGGGCGTTCGCCGAATTCATGGTGCTCGCTGCAGCGAAGGCGACCCGGCTCGGCGCCGACCTCGTGTTCGCCACCAGCACGCCGCTCACCGTCGCGGTTCCTGGAGTCATCGCGGCCAAGCTGCGCCGGGTGCCGTTCGTCTTCGAGGTCCGCGACCTGTGGCCCGAGGTGCCGATCGAGATGGGCGCGCTGCGCCACCCGGCCGCCCGCCGGCTCGCCGGCGCGCTCGCGTCGTTCGCCTACCGCAACGCCGAGGAGGTCATCGCGCTGTCCCCGGGCATGGCGGCCGGCGTGACGGCCCGCCGCCCGGGCACCCGCACCACCGTCATCCCGAACGCCGCCGACCTGGAGCTGTTCGACGTGGCGCCGGACGCGGTGCGCCGGTTCCGGGCCAAGCACCGCTGGCTCGGCGACCGGCCGCTGATCGTCTACACCGGCGCGCTGGGGGCGGTCAACGGCGTCGACTACCTGGTCCGCGCCGCGCGCCGGATGCGCGACCTCGATCCCGACGTGCAGTTCCTCGTCGTCGGGCACGGCAAGGAGTGGGACGACACGGCCCGGCTCGCCGCCGAGTACGGGCTGCTCGACGACACCTTCCACATGTGGGAGAAGGTGCCGAAGGCGGAGCTTCCGGTCATCCTCGGCGCGTCGACGCTGTCCACCAGCCTGGTCCGGCCGATCCGCGCGCTCTGGGACAACTCTGCAAACAAGTTCTTCGACGCCCTGGCCGCCGGGCGCCCGATCGCCATCAACTACGGCGGCTGGCAGGCCGACGCGCTGCGCGAGTACGGCGCCGGCCTCGTTCTCGACCCGTCCGACGCGGACTCCGGGGCGATCACTCTGGCGGGACACGTACGCGATGAGCTATGGCTGAAGGAAGCTCGCGAGGCGGCGTACCGGCTCGCGGTGGAGCAGTTCTCGCGGGATCTGCTTTTCGAACGCTTCGAAGCCGTGTTGAACCGGTCGGCGGCCCCCCGCGCGGCCCAGTCCGAGCCGTCGTGACGATCGGGAGAACGAACGTGGAACTGCGCGAGTACGTCCGGGCCTGCCGCCGCCGATGGCCCTGGCTCCTGCTGCCGGTGCTTGCTGCCATCGGCATCGCGGCCGGCGTGTCGCTTGCTGGGGCGCCTGCCTACCAGTCCACGACGGTTCTGTTCGTCACCACCGGCGCCAGCGATCCGGACGCCAAGGCGAGCCGGCTCAACTCGTACATCGCGCTGCTCACCGGACCGCGGGTGGCCGACAGCGTCAAATCGCAGCTCAACCTGCCGCTCAGCCGCAAACAGGTGCAGGACAGCATCACCGCGCAGGTGCAGGACGGCACCGACCTGCTCGAAGTGTCGGCCACCGGCTCGTCCGCGGAGCGCAGCCGGGCGATGGTCGCCGCCGCCACCTCGGCCCTGGTGAGCCTGACCCGCGAGCTCGATCCGCCCAGCACCACGACGACCGACGCACCGCAACCGTCGATCACCATCGCGCAGGATCCGATCACCACCCGGCAGCCCAGCAACCTGGTCCGCAATCTCGGCTTCTCGGCCGCCCTCGGCCTGCTGGTCGGCGCGGCCGCCGTCGCGCTGCGCGAAGCGACCCGCAAGACCGTCACCGACGAGGACGACCTGCGCCGGCTAGGTCTGGGCACGGTGGGCGTCATCTCGCTCGGCGGCCGGGCCGGCCGGGCCGGGCTCGGATCCCCGGACGCGGCGCTCGCCGAGGCGTTCCGCCGGCTGCGCAGCATGCTGCCGGACGTCTCCGGCTCCGCGTCCGACGGTGGCCGCGGCACCTCGTTCCTGCTCACCGGCTCCAATCGGGAGGAGGGCACCACCGCGGTGGCCTGCGGCCTGGCCATCGCGATGGCCGAGACCGGGGCGAAGGTCGCCCTTGTCGACGCCAACCTGCGTTCGCCCGGCGTGAGCCGATACCTGGCGCTGGACACCACGCCGGGCCTGGCCGACGTGCTCGCCGGCGCGATCGACGTGCCGGAGGTGCTGCGGGACTCGCTGGACGGCCGGCTCACCGTCCTGCCCGCCGGTCACCACCCGGTCGACCCGGGCGAGATGCTGGCCTCGCCCGCGCTGGGCGAGACGGTCCGCGAGCTGACCGAGCAGTTCGACGTCGTGCTGGTGGATTCGCCGCCGCTGCACGCCGTCGCGGACGCCGCCGTGCTGAGCAAGGTCACCGACAGCGCGCTGCTCGTGGTCCGCGCCGGGCGCACCTCCGTCGCCGACGTCCAGCGCTCGGCGGACCTGCTGGAACGCGTCGGCGCCACACTCGCCGGCGCGGTCCTCAACGCGCTGCCGCGCAAGCTGCCCACCGGACCGGCGTGGAACCGCGGCGAGCAGATCGCCGGGCTCCCCCGCGGCGGCGAGCCGGCCGGCACGCCCGACGAGGAGACCGGCGTGGACGCGCGGGGCCGGGCAGCCGTCCCCACCAGCCTGACCGCACGCGGCCGGGCCCAGGTGATCAACGGCACCATCGCGGCGGACCAGGACGAGCCCGGCGACGGCGAACCCGACCAGGCCGGGGGGTCCCGGCCATCCGCGCGCGGACAGGCCCGGGTCGTCATCATCACCGACGCGCACCCACCGGCCGACGGCACCGGAACGGCCGCGCCGAGCGTGCCGGCCCAGCGGGATCCCGAGGAGCGGCAGCCCGGTGAGTGAACTGCAGGCCGAGCGGCTGACGCCGGCGGAGCAGCCCGCTCCCCCGCGTCGTACCGACCCGCTCGGCTGGCTGTTCGGCCGCCTGCGCGAACCGTACGTCCAGCTCCTTGCGACGCAACTGCTGGCCGGCGGTGTCGCGTTCGTCGCCAACGTCATGATGGCCCGCGCGCTCTCGCCCACCGGGCGCGGCGAGGTGGCCCTGATGCTGCAGATCGCCTACCTCGCCGCCCAGGGACTGCTGCTCGGCACCGAGCGCAGTTTCACTGCCGAATGCCAGGGGGTGACCCCGGCGGCCGCGGTCCGCGCGTATGCGCGGATTCTCGTGATCCCGTGCTCGATCGGTCTCGCGCTCGCCATCGCCTTCGCGGCGCTGGCACCGGACGGCCTCAATCCCGGTGTCGGGCTCACCGGACTGGTGTTCTGCTACGTGGTCGTCGAGGTGGCGATGCTGGCCACCCAGGCGATCGCGGTCGTGGCCGACCGGATGAGCGACTTCCTGCGCTGCCGGGTCGTGGAGTCCGTGCTCACCCTGGGCGTCATGGCCCTGCTGTACGGCGCGCATGTCGCCCATCCCGGCGCGTGGATCGGCGCCTATCTCATCGCCGGCACGCTGCCCATGGTGGCGTACGTCGTGCGATGGCTGCGTGCGCCCGCGACACCCGCGATCACCGTGGCGCAGCGCCGGCTGATCCGCCGCGAGGGCCTGACGCTGTTCCCGGCCGCGGTCGCCAACATGGGGATGCTGCGCGTCGACCGGCTGGCGCTGCCCGCGTTGTCCTCCACCGCCGCCCTTGGCCTGTACGCGAGCGTCGCCACGATGACCGAGCTGCTGGCGTGGCCGCTGCGCGCGTTCGCCGACTCGCGGCTCGGCCACTGGCGGGCGAAACACCGTGGCGGCGGGCTGCGGGCCCGTCCGTTGATCCTCGCCGCCACGGTCTACGCGGTGGTGGTCGCCCCACTGCTCGCCGGCGGCCTGTATCTGCTGATCGTGCCGGTGCTGGGCGAGCAGTACGCACCGGCCCGCGTCGTCGTCGTGCCGCTGGTCGCCGCCGCGGGCATGTACGCGGTGTCCCGGGTGAGCCTCGGGCTGCTGGTCGCCCGCGGACACGGCACGCTGGTCTCCGCCGCGGAGATCTGCGGGTTCGCGGTGAGCCTGGTGGCCTACCTCACGCTGATCCCCCGGTACGGCATCTCCGGCGCGGCGTACGGATCACTCCTGGGATACGGCGCCTGTCTGCTCTTCGCGGTGCTGGCCGGTCGCCTGGCCGGCCGGCGGGCCGCCGACCCGGTCGAGGCGGGACAGGCGCCGTGAGCCGGTTCCGGTTCCCCAGCGTGTTCCTGGCTCCGGGCCTGGTACTGGTCCTGGTGGCGATCGGCGGCCGGTACACGCTCGACCGGGCCGGGTTCAGCACGCTCGGCTGGGTGGATCTCCGCGTGGTCGGCCTGCTCGTCGCGTTCGTGGTGCTCGTGGTGGACATGGCACGGCGGCCGCCGGCTCACCGGGTGCCCCGCCCCGAGGGCTGGCTCGTGGTCGCCACCCTGTTCTTCCTGTTCCAGATCGCGTCCGGCCTGTGGGCTCCGCCCGGGTCCCGGCTCGGCGAGAAGACCCTGGACATCGTCCTGATGGCGGCGCTGACGATCGCGCTCTACCTCTACACGCTCGGCGACCCGGCCCGGGTTGTCCGCACCACGTTCCTGCTGTTCTACGTGGCCGGGATCGTGTTCGCGATCGGCGCGCTGCTCGGCGGTCCGGGCGAGCAGGGCCGGTACTCCGCGTTCGGCGGCGGGCCGAACGTGTTCGTCCGGATCCAGATCCTCGGCGTGATCAGCGCGGTGGCCCTCTACCTGTTCCATCGCCGGCTGCTGCCACTACTCGCGATTCCCCTCTTCCTGCTCGCCGCGGTGCTGTCCGGGTCGCGGGCCGGCCTGCTCGCCGGGATGGCCGTGGGCGCCCCCGCGCTGTGGCGGATGCGGCGGCGACTGCGCACCGGACACGCGGTGGCCGCGGTCGGCCTGCTCGCGGTGGCCGCCGGTGTCATCGTGGCCCTCGCTCCACCGGCCTTCACCAGCCTCTTCGAGGATCGGTTCGTCCAGCAGACCGTCGAGCAGCGGTACGTGTCCGGCCGCACCGACATCTGGGTGGCGGCCGCACGGCTCGCAGTCGAACATCCCGTGATCGGGACCGGCCTGGACGGCTTCTACGGCCTGATCGGCCGCAATCAGGGCACCGAGTACCCGCACAACTACGTCCTCGGCGTCGCCGCCGAAGGTGGTCTCGTCGGCCTCGGCCTGCTGGCCGCCGCGGTCCTGCTGCTGATCCGGACGATCCGGCGCGGCGATAACCATCCCCAGGAGGTCGCGCTGGCCGTGGCCGCCGCAGTGTTCGTGGCGCTGAGCAGCCTCTTCTCCGGCGACTACTACGACGCCCGGCTCGCCTGGCTGTTCGCCGCGATCGCGGCGGCCGCCGCCGTGACGCCGGGCTCTGTCGCTCCGGTCACCCCCGATGCGGCCGCCGCGCCGCTGACCGAGCGCGAGCGGGTGCCCAGATGACGGCCGCCGGAGTCACCCGCCGCTCGCTGCTGATCCTGGCCGCGGCGTCGCTGACCGCGGCCAGCGCCGGCCCGTACACCGACGTGCCGCCGATCATGCGACCGCTACCGGTCCAGCCGCCGGTGCGGCGCGGCATCGTCCGGATCCGGCCGCTGAACTACTGGGCCGGCGTGTACCAGCAGAGCTGGGACTACCAGGCGGAGAACATCCAGCCGCAGAGCCGGTCGCAGGACAGCTGGGACCACTACAGCCTGTCCTATTCGGTCGACGCCAACATCGCGATGTTCCGAGCCACCGGCGAACGCCGGTACCTGGACCGGGCCCTGGAGTGGGTGGAGAACGTGATGGCGGCGTCGGCCGTCTCGGCGACGCTGCGCAGCAGCCAGTACCACGACCGTTACCGCGGCTGGGTGTCCCAGCAGGAGTCCGGCACCGAGGTCCCGCTCTACGAGAGCTACTTCTGGCGGTACGCCACCGCGCTGCTGCCGGCCATGCGGCAGGCGCCGGCCGTCTACGCCGACGCGCGGTATCGGGCGCGCTACGACCGCGTGCTGACGTTCGCCGAGGCGAACGTTTTCGAGAAGTGGTTCACCCGGGGCGCCGACGACAACATCTACCGCAGCCGGACCCACATGGCCGCGCACTGGGCGCAGATCGCGCTGAACCTATCAGTGGTCACCACGGACGCGGCTCGGCGGGACCGGTACCACCAGGTGGTGGACAACATCGACCTGCATCTGCCCAATGTGGACTCAGGACTGCGCCGGCAGCTGCGGCGCAATCCGGCCGAGCCGACCGCGTACTTCTGGAGTGACGTCTGGGGCTCGTCCCGCCGACCCGGCCAGGACGTCGGGCACGGCAACGGCGTCCTCGCGTACGTCGTGGAGGCACATGACAACGGAGGTCGGTGGACGGACGCCGACGTGGCGGCGTTCTCGTCCCTGCTGACCAAGGTGGTCTGGCCGGGCGGCCGGACCTACCGCGGATTCGTGGACGGCACCGGCACCGACAACGGGTGGTATTCGGATGGTTTCGTGAAACTGGGCCGCTACGACGCCGCCGTGCAACGGCGGCTCGACGAACATCAGGTAGTAAACGATCAGTTCGCCGCGAACATGGCACTGAACGCCAAATTGCTGTCGTGAAACGACGCCCCGGGGCGGTGGCGTGAGGTAAGGAGTGGACGAGGTGACTGGTGAACCTGTGCTGCTGGAACCGGCAGCCACGCAATGGAAAGAGGCGCTGCGACGGACCGCGCACGACATGTACCACGTACCGGAGTACGTCGCGTTGGACGCCCGGCTGACCGGCGGCACGGCTACTGCGTTCTGGTACGGCGAGGACGACCGGCAGCTGCTGCTGCCGCTGATCGTGCGGGACATCCCGGACTCCGATCTGCGTGACGCCGTGTCGCCGTACGGATATCCGGCGCCGATCAGCGACGCGCCGGACGGCGAACCGGCGTTCTGGGAACGCGCCTGCCGGTCCATGGTGGACACATTGCGGGCTCACCGGATCGTGACGCTGTTCGTGCGGTTGCACCCGCTGCTGTCCACCCCGCTTGACACGCTGGCCCGATTCGGCACGGTCGTGCGCCACGGGGAGACCGTGTCGATGGACCTGACGGTCAGCGTCGAGGAGATGTGGCGGCAGACCCGCAGCGACCACCGCAACCACATCAACCGGGCCCGGCGCGACGGCACCCACGTGGTGTTCGACGACTGGAGCCGGCTGAGCGAGTGGGTGCAGGTCTACCACGACAACATGCGCCGGGTCGGCGCGGCGGACTACTACTTCTTCCCGTGCGACCACCTGCGCGCGCTGCACGACGCGGTCGGCGACCGCATGCACCTCGCCGTGGCGGTGCAGGATGACGAGGTGGTCGGCGGCAACACATTCTTCGAGCACGACGGGATCGCCACCGGATACGTGTCGTCCACCCGCCGCGCCCGCAACCGCTACGCCGACGAGTTGCTGTACGACGAGGTGCGCCGGTTCTGCAAGAACCGCGGTGACACCATCTTCCATCTCGGTGGTGGCAAGGGTGGTCGCAACGACTCGCTGTTCGAGTACAAGGCCGGCTTCTCGCCGGGCCGGCACCCGTTCCACACGTGGCGCGTGGTCACCGATCCGGACGCGTACCGGCTGCTCGTCGCCGAACGCAACCCGACGGCCGACCCGGACGACATGTCCGGCACCTTCCCGCCCTACCGTTAGGAGAAACCGCATGCGCATCGTCTGCGCCGGCGGCGGACCGGCCGGCCTGTACTTCGCGGTGCTCGCGAAGCTGGCGAACCCCGCACACGAGATCACCGTGCTGGAACGCAATCCGGCCGGCGTCACGTACGGCTGGGGCGTGGTCTTCTGGGACGACCTGCTCGACGACCTGTACCGGTGCGATCCGGTCAGCGCGCGGATGATCTGGGACGCCGCCTGGAAGTGGGACGAGTACGAGGTCCGGGTCTCCGGCAAGCCCACCACCCATGTGGGCGGCTACGGCTTCAGCATGGGCCGCCGCGGCCTGCTGGAGATCCTGGCCCGGCGCGCCACCGACCTCGGCGTCGACATCCGGTACGAAGTGGAGCTGACCGAGGACTCCGAGTTCGGCGACGCCGACCTGATCGTCGCCTGTGACGGCGCGCGCAGCCGGCTCCGGGAGCCGCACACCGACCACTTCGGCACCCGTGTGGACACCGGCCGGAACAAGTACATCTGGCTTGGCACGCCGCACGTCTTCGACACGTTCACGTTCGGGTTCGAGCGCACCGAGGCCGGCTGGATCTGGTTCCACGCGTACCCGTTCACCCACGACACCAGCACGTTCATCGTGGAGTGTCAGCCCGCGACCTGGGCTGCGCTCGGGCTGGATCGCGCCGACGCACAGGAAGGCTGTGCCCGCCTCGCGGACATCTTCGCCAAACACCTCGACGGGCAACCGCTGGTCGACCATCGCGCCTCGGTGGGCAGCACCGGCTGGCTCAACTTCCGCCGGCTCACAAACGAGCGGTGGCATCATGGCAGCGTCGTGCTGATGGGCGATGCCGCGCACACCACCCACTTCGCCATCGGGTCGGGAACGAAGCTGGCGATGCAGGACGCCATCGCCCTGTCCGAGGCGCTCGCGACCGGTGATCCGATGCCGGCGGCGCTTGCCGCGTACGAGCATCGCCGCAAGACCGAGATGGCACCGCTGCAGCGGGCGGCGAAGGCCAGCAGCGAATGGTTCGAGCGGCTGCCCGAGTACATCGACCGGCCGGCGTCCCAATTCGCGTTCGCGCTGTTCGACCGGCGCGGCGATTTCCCGGCCTGGCGGTACGCGCTGCACGTCGCCACCCAGCCCCGGCCACTGCGAGCGGGGCTGCGCTGGGCGCTGTCGGCACGGAAATGGACGAGAGTTCGACGGCGGATGGCGACTTCTGCTCGCTGATCGCGTCAAGATCGAGCACAATTGGACCATGACGGGGACGACGACGTGACCGGTGAGGCCACCCTGCTGGGGCCGGACGCCGCCGACTGGAGCGAGGCGTTGACGCGGGCGGCACACGATGTGTACCACCTGCCGGAATACGTCGTGATGGACGCGCCCTTGTCCGGTGGGACGCCGGCGGCGGTCCGGTACGACGAGCCGGGCCGGGTGCTGCTCCTGCCGCTCGTGGTGCGCCCGATCCCGGATTCCGGCCTGCGCGACGCGGCGTCGCCGTACGGGTATCCGGGTCCGGTCAGCAACGCACGCCCGGACGATTCCGGCTTCTGGAGCCGGGCCTGCCGTGCCGTCGTCGAGCTGCTCCGCAAGGAGGGCATCGTTACTGCGTTCGTGCGGTTGCACCCGTTGCTGCCGGCGCCCGCCGACGCGCTCTCGAGCGTCGGCACGATGGTCCACCATGGTCAGACCGTGTCCGTGGACCTGTCGCTGTCCGCCGAAGAGATGTGGCGGCAGACGCACCGGACCCACCGCAACCAGATCAACAAGGCGCGCCGCGCCGGCGTCGACATCATCGTCGACGACTGGAGCCACTTCGACGAGTGGATCGGCGTCTATCACGACAACATGCGCCGCGTGGGCGCGTCGGACTACTACTTCTTTCCGCCGTCGCACTTCAAGACGTTGCGCCGCACGCTGGGCGACCGTACGCATCTGGCGGTCGCGGTCCTGGACGGCGAGCTGCTCGGCGGGAATCTGTTCTTCGAGTACCGCGGTTTCATGCACACCTACCTGCAGGCCACCCGTGACGGGCAGCGGCACTACGCCGACAAGCTGCTCTACGACGAGGTGCGGCGGTGGGGCCGGGACCAGGGCAACGCGGTGTTCCACCTGGGCGGCGGCCTCGGCGGCGCGCACGACTCCCTGTTCGCGTACAAGGCCGCGTTCGCGCAGGGGCGGCACGACTTTCACACCTGGCGGGTGGTGACCGACCCGGACGCGTACGTGGATCTGCTGGATCCCGGCGTCCCGGCGGAGAGCACGATGTCCGGCCGGTTCCCTCCGTACCGGTAAGGGCCGGCGGCCCGGCGGGCGTCGCCTGCCCACCGGGCCGCCGGGGTCCCTCTTTTCTTACCCGCGATCTTGGAGTTGTGGTTGCCCTTACGCGGCTTTACGCCCGATT
>DATBGW010000095.1:0-4925 GCA_036557765.1 Actinoplanes sp. | reverse complement strand
CATGCCTCCCTGTCGAGGTACGAACCGTCCCGCCAGCATCGCGCCGCGCGCAGGACGGTGTCAGGGCCGTTGGTCCCGAACCACCCGAAGCCGGTCACCCCTGCTGTGCCCAGTCGTAGATCTGGCCGATGGTCAGGTAGTTGTTCGCCCGCCACCAGGCGTCCAGTTGCTCGATCTCCTCGGCAGTCGGTTGGGCGAGCGTCGGGTCGGCGACCACGGACACAGAATTGATCCCCTTCGTCGATGTGTGGCTGCTACGCCTCGAGCACGTCCGCGAGATCGCGCCGGGGGGTCGGGCGGCCCGGGTGGCCGTATCCGATGCGCAGTGCCATCTGCGGTACACCGGTCCGGCCGAGGGATCGGCGCAGCTGATCCCGGGCGGCCAGCACTTCGATCGGCTGGGAGATCATCGAGCTGGCCAGGCCCGCGTCGGTGGCGGTCAGGAGCGTACGTTGCAGCGCCTGCCCAGCGCTGATCTGGTCGGCCGGGCCATCGCCGGCCGAGCCCAGGATCGCCACCAGCGGCTCGGGTTCGAAGTCCCGGCCCGGCGCCCGGCGGCGCTCCCCGAACGAACGCTGCGGCAGCAGATCCTGCGGTTCGACGAGCGGCGCGCCCGCCGACACCGGTACGCCGTCGGCAGCGGCGTCGGCGTGTACCCAGCCGAACAACTCGCTCTGGTACCGGGCGTCGCGGCGCAGCACCCGGTCGGCGCTGTTGGCGATCTCCGCGAAGCCCGCCAGCGCGGTCATCCCGACCAGCAGTTCGAGCCACGCGCCCTCCACCCGGGCAGCGTCGATCAGGCGCGCGCGGGCCTCGGCCGGCACCGGGTCCGGCCAGAACGGCTGCCGGTTGCTGTACCGGCGCGGAATCGCCGCGAACAGGTCCCGCTCGGCATAGGTCGCCGGGCGGTCCGGCCCGCGGGTCAGCCGCGCGACGACGTCGGGCTCCCGGCGGTCCGGCCGGATGACGACCTCGGCGGGTGTGCCGTGCACGGCGAGCGCGAGCCGGGCGTTGAAGGTGGCCGCGCCGCAGGCGATCCGCACCGCCCAGCCGCCGCTGTCGGCGATCGTGAGCTGGCGCTGCGGGTCGGCCACCACCTCGATACCACCGTCGCGTAACCGGAACCGCCACGGCTGGCTGTTGTGCAGCGAGGGGGCGCGGATCGCCGCCTCAGCGGCACGCCGCAGGTCGGAGTCGTCGTACACGTTCATGGCGGTGTCCTTCGGCCTCAGCTCTCGATGGTTATCACGTCGGCCGGTTCGCGGCGCGGCGCCGCGGGCAACGGCTCATCCGACTCGACGTAACCCAGCCGCACCACGGCGTACGGTTCGCCGACGCCGGACAGCAGGTCCTCCACCAACCGGCGCGGCCAGCCGACTTCGACCGCGTCGGTGAAGGGAGCGGTAGCCAGGCCGTCGGCGGTTCCGCCCAGCAGCAACGCGGACATCGCCTCGCCGCCGCGGAGCAGATCGGCCGGCCGGTCGGTCATGCCGAAGATCACCACGTACGCGGCGCCGCGGTCCACGTCGGCACCGGCCTCCAGGCCGGCCGTGGCATCGGGTGCGAAGTCGCGCACCGGCACCCGCCGCAGCGACTGCTCCACCGCGGTGGCCGGTGGCACGCCGTCACCACTGCCCTCCGGCCGGTGGGTCCACCGGTCCAGTTCTTCCCGGTACGCCGGGTCGCTGAGCTCGGCGTCGGCCGCCCGCGCCGCGCTGATCGCCAGCAACGGAACCTGGTCCGGCCGTACCACGTGCAGGTAGGCGCCCTCGTCCTCGACGGCGAGGCGCAGCTCGGTCAGCACGGCGTCCGGGACGGTCCGGTCCCCGAACGGCCGGCGGTCGGTGCGCCGCCGCGGCATCGCGTCGACCAGCGCCCGGGCCCGCGGGTCGGGCGACCCGGCGGCACCCAGCCGGACCCGCGCCAGCAGCTCGGGGCGTCCCTCGTCGGGCACCCGGTCGACAGTCGCGGTCCACCCGCCGGCGGCCAGCGCGGTGCGCGCGTGGTGCAGCGCGGTGCCGCAGCTGAGCAGCAGCAGCCGCCCCTCCGGGTCGGTAGCGTCGAGCCGGCGATCGGGGTCCGCGGACAGCTCCATTGTTTCGCCCGCGATGCGCCAGCGCCACGGCTGGGTGTTGAAGATCGATGGCGCGAGCAGGGACGCGCGCGCGGCGTCGGCCAGCACGGCAGTGCTGTCGGGGCTCGCCGCAGGGTCGGTCATGGTGGGACCTCCGATGTCGTTGCCCATCACGGTGCCGCTCGCCCACGGCGCCCGTTCAGGGCCGAAAGACCCGTCTCGGCCGGTCAACCGGCAATCGGCACCCGCCAGATCACCACCGTACCGCCGTCGGGTCCGGGCCCCACCTCGAACGTGCCGCCGAGATCATGCGCGCGTTCGCCCATGTTGACCAGGCCGCCGCGGGCCAGGCTGGCGTCGATGCCGACACCGTCGTCCTCGACCTGAAGGACCACCTCGCCGGCCGCCGCGCGGACCGACACCCGCACCGCCCGGGCCGCGGCGTGCCGCGCCGCGTTCGACAGCGCCTCGCGGAGAACGGCCAGCAGCTCGGGGATGATGTCGTCCGGCACGGCGCTGTCCACCGGTCCGGACACGTCCAGAGTGGGTTGGAAGCCGAGTGTCTCGGACGCAGCGTCGACCGCGTCGCGCAGCTCGGTGCGCAGTGTCGTGCCGACCGGGGCGCGCAGCTCGAAGATCGACCGCCGGATGTCCCGGATCGTGGCGTCGAGGTCGTCCACCGCGGCGTTGAGCCGCTTGGCCGTCTCCGGGCGTCCCGTCTGGATCGCGACCGACTGCAGCTGCATCCCGGTGGCGAACAGTCGCTGGATGACGACGTCGTGCAGGTCACGGGCGATGCGCTCGCGGTCCTCCAGGACCGCCAGCAGCTCGCGTTCCTCCTGGGCGCGGGCGCGTTCCAGAGCAAGGGATGCCTGACCGGCGAACAGCGACAGGAGGCCGGCGTCCTCGTCTGTGCCGTCGCCCTGCGCGACGATCAGCACGCCGTGCAGGGTGTTGGAGCCGGCCAGGGGAGCGGCGATGGCTGGGCCGTCCGGCACCGGCCCGGGCCACTCGGCGGCGTCGCGCAGATTCTCGATGATCCCGTACTTCTCGCCGCCGAACAGCTCGGCCTGCTCGGCGTCGACCGGCACCCGCCGGCCGGTGAGCTCCGCCGTGTGCGGGTCGGCGCCGTCGGCCACCTCGATCGTGTAGCGGGCGTTCTGCTCGTCGTACAGCAGGACCAGCACAAGGTCGGCGCCGGCCACCTCGCGGGCGCGGCGGGCGATCAGCCGCAGCGCCTCCATGCGGCGAACAGTGCCGAGCAGCACGCCGGTGATCTCCGCCGCGGCGGCGAGCCAGCGTTCCCGGCGTTGCGCCAGCGCGAACAGCCGCGCGTTGTCGATGGCGGCGCCGGCCGCGGCGGCCAGCGCCACCACGATCTCCTCGTCGTCGTCACTGAACTCGGCGGCATCCCGCTTCTCGGCGAGATACAGGTTGCCGAAGATCTGGTCCCGGGTCCGCACCGGAACGCCCAGGAAGCTGTGCATCGGCGGATGGTGCGGCGGAAACCCGTACGACCGGGGGTGCTTGGTGATGTCCCGTACGCGCAGCGGCCGGGGATCACTGATCAGCAGGCCGAGCACGCCCCGGCCGTGCGGCAGGTCGCCGATCTTGGCATGGGTTTCCGGGTCGATGCCGTGGATCACGAAGTCGGACAGCAGCCGGTCCGGTCCGATCACGCCGAGCGCGCCGTAGCGGGCGCCCACCAGCGCGCACGCCGCTTCGACGATGCGCCGCAGCGTGCTGCGCAGGTCCAGGTCGCTGCCGATGCCGACGACCGCGTCCAGCAGGGCGCGCAGCCGCTCCCGACTCGTGACCACCTCGCCGACCCGATCGAGCATCTCCTGCAGCAGCTCGTCGAGGCGGACCCGGGACAGCGGCGTGAGGCCGAGCGACGGCGGTTCCGGGCGGTCGCTGCCGGTCGGGTCGACCATCCCGTCAGCGTACCGATGATCCTTCGCGATCTTGGAGTTGTGGTTGCCCTTATGCCTGTTTCCTCCGTGCTCGTGCCAACCACAACTCCAAGATCGCGGAGAGAGAGCGCGGGCCGGGAGCGGGGGCTGGACGGGTAGCGTCGGCGGGACCTTGGGCCCTAGGGGATCGGATCATCGGCACGGTAGAAATGGGACATGATCCGTGTGTTCCTGCTCGACGACCACGAAGTAGTCCGGCGCGGCCTGGCCGACCTGCTGCACGCCGCCGGTGACATCGAGGTGGTCGGCGAGTCCGGCTCCGCGAAGGAGGCCGCGCGGCGCATACCGGCACTGCGCCCGGACGTCGCCGTGCTGGACGCGCGGCTGCCGGACGGCAACGGCATCGACGTGTGCCGAGACGTGCGGGCCATCGACTCGACGATCAAGGGCCTGATCCTGACGTCGTACGAGGACGACGAGGCGTTGTTCGCCGCCATCATGGCCGGCGCGTCCGGCTATGTGCTCAAGCAGATCCGCGGCACGGATCTGGTGGACGCGGTGCGCCGGGTCGCGGCCGGTCAGTCGTTGCTGGACCCGGCGATCACCCAGCGCGTGCTGGAGCGGATCCGTAATGGCGTGGAGCAGCCCCGGGAGTTGGCCGCGTTGACCGATCAGGAACGGCGGATCCTGGAGTACGTCGCTGAGGGGTTGACCAACCGTGAGATCGCCGGCCGGATGTTCCTCGCCGAGAAGACGGTGAAGAACTACGTGTCCAGCCTGCTCGCCAAGCTCGGCCTGGAACGACGCACCCAGGCGGCGGTACTCGCCACCCGACTCCTCGGCGACCACCCGAACTGAATCCTCGCGGTGGACCACTGTGGACCAACATCCTCCAGGGCACTGACTACCGCTGTCCGGAGCGGCGGCGGTGGTACTGG
>DATBGW010000094.1:0-4521 GCA_036557765.1 Actinoplanes sp. | reverse complement strand
GGAGCGCTTCGGGGACATGATGGAGCGCGGGCGCAGTGGAGGGCCTCACGTGGACCGGATATCTGCTGATGACGACGTGGTTCTGATCGACCCGCCGTCCACCTCCGGCGCGCACTGGGCCAATCGCGACAATGACGCGATCTACCGGCGGCCGGTCGGGCAGACCCCGTTCCGGCGGCCGCCGGCGGTGAACTCGTTCCCCGATGACGACGCCCCGCCGCAGCCGTCCGCTGCCGCGTTCCCGCCCGAGTCCACGGAGGCGCCGGACGATCGGGGCTGGTTCGATACCGTCGCCGGCCGCGACGACGGCGGGCCCGACGAGCCGCTCGAATCGGAACGGCCGGCGCCCGCATATGGTCCGGCGCCACCGGCTCCGCCCGGGCGTACGTCGTTCGGCGTCACGGCCGGCCCGATCTCGCCGTCCGGCCGCCTCGCCGACGCGCCGAGATCCCCGGCCCGTCAGGCGAACGTGCCGATGTCCGCGGCCTACAACGCGAGCGCACCGATGTCCGGGACCCACGAGGCGAGCGCTCCGACGTCCCCGGCGGGCGCTCCCAACTCCCCGGCGTATCTGGCGGATGCTCCGGCGTATCTGGCGGAGGCTCCCGGCTCCCCGGCGGGTGCTCCGGCGTTTCCCGGTTCACCCGCCTTTCCGGCGAGCGCTCCCGGGTCCCCGACAGGTGCTCCGGCATTCCTGGCAGGCGTTCCGATGTCTCCCGCTCGGCCGGGACCGGATTTCGGCGAGTTCGTCGTCGGGCCCAGCCACGAGATCCGACCCCATCGCGCCACCCGCCGCCCGCCGCACGATGCGCCACCGCCCCGGACCCCACCGCCGGCAGCGCGCCCGGCCCGCCGTTCCCGTACCGCCATGATCGCGACCATCGCGCTCACCGCCATCGTGCTGGTGGCCGGCGCGACGGCCGGCGTCATGCTGTTCTCCGGCTCCGCCCGCAGTCTCGACTCCGTGCTCGGGTTGGGCGGAGGCGCCGGGGAACGAACCGTGACGGCCGCGCTCGGCGGACGGACCGCCGCCAGCTTCGAGCTGCTCGCAGCCACCACGAGAGTGACCGTCAAGGCGCAGGACCTCGGCGGTGACCTGTACCGGATCACGTCGGCGGAGAACTCCGGTACCGTTCCGAGTCCGGTCCTCGCCAAGAACCGCGTCCAGCTTCACCTCACGCCCGAAGGCACCGGCGCTACCGGCAAGGTGACCGTGCTGCTGTCCAGCAAGGTGAAGTGGACGCTGCGTTTCGTCGGTGGCGCCGACGAGCAGGCCGTCGACCTCCGGGGCGGACGGATCGCGTCCGTCGACGTGCTGGGCGCCGCACGCCGCCTTCAACTGGCGCTCCCCACGCCGTCCGGCACCGTGCCGGTGCGCCTCACCGGTGCCGTCGAGGATCTGTCGATCACGGCGCCACGGGACAGCCCGGTCCGCGTACGGCTGGACAGCGGCGCGAAGACGGTCGCGGCAGGCGAACGGACGCTGCGTGACCTCGAACCCGGGTCAACGCTGACGCCCCAGGATTGGCAAACGCGGAACCGCTACGACGTCCACGCCGAATCCCGAATCACCCTGCTTTCGGTCGCCGCCCGATAACCGTCCGCGCCCCGTTCCCACCCGGTTCAGACCCTCCGCGATCTTGGAGTTGTGGTTGGAGCAAACCGGGATATAGAACGCGTAAGGGCAACCACAACTCCAAGATCGCGGAGGCGTCGGCGACGCGGAGGCGTCGCGCGGAGGGATCGCGGAGGATCTAAGAGCGGGGGAGGAGGACGCCGGGGTTCAGGATGCCGGCCGGGTCCAGCGCGTTCTTGATCCGCAGCATCGCCGCGATCTCCTCCGGCGAGCGGGACAGCGACAACCATCGCGCCTTCGCGCGGCCCACGCCGTGCTCGGAGCTGATGCTGCCGGCGCGATCCGCCACCAGCCGCAGCACGGCCTCGGTCACCAGTTCGGCGTCACCACCGGCATTGAGCACATTGACGTGCAGGTTGCCTTCCCCCAGATGACCGAACACGATCGTCCGCGCCCCCGGCGCGGCCGTCGCGACGGTGGCCGGCAGCTCGTCCAGCAGCCCGGCCACCTCGCGCAGCGGCACGCTGACGTCCAGCTTCACCGGCACGCCGGCCGCGCTGATCGCCTCGGTGTGCGTTTCCCGGTACGCCCAGAGCCGGGCCACCCCCGTCACGTCGGACGCGACCGTCGCATCCAGCACCGCCGTCGACTCGCCGAGCACCTCGAGCAGTTCGTCGGTCGGATCGGTGCGGGCCGCGCATTCCAGGACGACGTACGCCGGGTAGCTCTCCGGGAACGGCGCCGGCAGTCGGCCGTACGCCCGTACCAGGTCCAAGCCATCGGCCAGGAACAGCTCGGCCGCGGACAGCGACGGCAACCCGGCCCGTGCGGCGGCGAGCACGTCGAGTGCCGCGGGTACGCCGTCCACCGCCACCAGCGCCACCGCCCGCGCGGGCAGCAGCGGCACGAGACGCAGCCGTACCGCTGTGATGATCGCCAGCGTTCCCTCGCTGCCGGCGAGCAACTGCGCGAGGTCGTACCCGGTGTTGTCCTTGGCGAGGCCGACCAGCCGGCGCACGACGCTGCCGTCCGCCAGAACGGCCTCGATACCGGCCACCTGTTCGCGCATGCTCCCGTAACGGACCACGCGGAGGCCGCCGGCGTTCGTCGCGACCAGGCCACCCACGGTGGCGGCCGAGCGAGCGGCCAGGTCGACGCCGACGTCGAGCCCGTGCGGGCGGCAGTGCTGCTGCAGCTTCTCCAGCGTGACCCCGGCGCCAACGGTGACCTGCGCCTCCAGCGTGTCCACCGGGGCCAGGTCGGTGAGCCGGCCGAGGTTGAGCAGAACGTCCCCGCCGGCCGGCACGGCGCCACCGACCAGACCGGTGTTGCCGCCCTGGAGCGTGAGGGCCACACCGGCCTCCGCACACGCGCGGACGACCGCGGCGACCTCGGCGGTGTCCGCCGGCCGGACCACGCAGCGGGCCTCGCCGGTGAACCGCCGGGTCCAGTCCGTCTCGTACGCCGACTTGAGATCCGGGTCGACCAGTACGTGCCGTTCGCCGACGATGCCGGCGAGCACATCCACGAGATCACTCACGACAGCACACGCAGCCGGATGGTCTGATCCATCGCGCGCAACTGGTCGAGCACCTCGTCGCTGTAGTCGCCGCTGATGTCGGTGATCAGGTAGCCGTACTCGCCGCGGGTGTTGAGCAGCTGGCCCTCGACGTTCACCTGGTGGTCGGCCAGGATGCTGTTCACCTGGGCCAGCACGCCGGGCGTGTTGACGTGGACGTGCACGATCCGGCTCATGCCGGGCTGCTCCGGCAGCGCGATGGCCGGCAGGTTGGCGCTCAGCGTGGTGTTGCCCTCGCGGACGAAGTTGGCGAGCTTGCCCGCGACGAAGTCGCCGATGTCCGACTGCGCCTCCTCGGTGGATCCACCGATGTGCGGGGTGAGGATGACGTTGGGGAGGCCGCGCAGCTCGGAGACGAACTCGTCGCCGCGGCCCTTCGGCTCGTGCGGGAACACGTCGACCGCGGCTCCCGCGAGGTGACCACCGTTCAGCGCCTCGCGCAGCGCGGCGTGGTCGACGACAATGCCGCGGGAGAGGTTGAGGAAGATCGCGCGCCGGCGCATCCGGGCGAACTGCTCGGCACCGAAGAACCCCGCATTGCCCGGCCGGCCGTCGACGTGCAGCGTCACGATGTCGGCGTGGTCCAGCAACTCGTCCAGCGACTCACAGCGGCGGGCGTTGCCGAGGGCCAGCTTGTCGGCGGTGTCGTAGAAGTACACGTGCATGCCGAGGTTCTCGGCGAGCACGGAGAGCTGCGTACCGATGTTTCCGTACCCGACGATGCCGAGCGTACGGCCGCGGACCTCGTGGCTGCCGTCGGCGGCCTTGTCCCAGACGCCGGCGTGCATCGCCGCATTCTTCTCGGTCAGCCGGCGGGTGAGCGCGATGATCTCGGCCAGTGCCAGCTCCACCACCGAACGGGTGTTGGAGAACGGTGCGTTGAACACCGCGATGCCCGCTCCGGATGCCGCGGCCAAGTCGATCTGGTCGGTGCCGATGCAGAACGCGCCGATCGCGACCAGACTCGGCGCGGCGTCGATGACCTTCGCGGTGACCTGGGTCTTGGAGCGGATGCCCAACAGGTGTACGCCGGTGAGCCGGTCGATCAGCTCCGCTTCGTCCAGCGCGCTGCGGTGGGACTCGACCGCGTAGCCCTCCGACTCGAGCCGGGACACCGCATCGGGATGGATGCTCTCCAGCAGCAGGACGCGCACCTTGGCGTGGTCGATCATCACGTTCCGTTCCGGTCGGCTTTCGCGGGTGCGACGAGCCTAGTGCGGCGGACGGCGTCGATCCCGCCGGTGTGCTTCAGGTCCCATCACCCGGCCGATCTCCCAGCACGGCGGTCGAGCCGGCGATGCGCCTAGGGAGGCGATGCTCGGGCGTGTCGGCGATCTGCTTGCGTCGACTGCGCCGGCAGGCGCAA
>DATBGW010000093.1:0-1980 GCA_036557765.1 Actinoplanes sp. | reverse complement strand
CCCCACGACCGCGAGGAATGCTCGCCTGGGCCCGCGGGGGAGGGCGCCGTTCGGGCGCTGGCGTCGCGCGGTCTGCGTCAGACGCTCGGGGGTAGTGCGTGCGGGCGGGGCGAGCAGTCACCTCGTGAGGTCTGGTTCACGTGTGGCGATCACCTGCCTTCTGCCTGTCGTGCGTCGGGTGCCGGACGGGGGTGAGCGCTGCCGTGCCCATCCGCCGATGCCGGGGTGCCGTGGCGGGGGACCGGGCCGCGGACCGGTTCGGCTGCGCGGCGGGCTGCGCCGCTGCCGGGGTGCTCGCCGGCCGCGCCGCGACCAGGCCGGTCGGCCGGCGGCTCGCGCCATTCCGCGGCGATGATCGCGTCGAACTCGGCCGCGAGCAGGTCCGCGTCGCTGCAGATCAGGTCGAGGAACTGATCATCGACGGTCCGCGCGGTCGTGTTACCGGTGGCGGGTGGGGTGGGCATGGCCGGTCCGCGCCGGGTCAGGCGTTGATGGCGTGCCGGTCCTCACCCTTGCTGGTCACGGCGATCTTGCGCGGCTTGGCCTGCTCGGCGACCGGAATCTGCAGGGTGAGCACACCGGCGTCGTAGCTGGCGCTGATGTGCTCGGTGTCGAGGTTGTCGCCGAGGATCAACTGCCGGCTGAAGATCCCGCGCGGCCGCTCGGCGGCGATCAACTCGGCGTCGCTGGCCCGGTTGGGGCGTTCGGCCTTGACGGTGACCACGTTGCGTTCGACGTCGAGGTCGATCGAGTCCGGGGCGACGCCGGGCAGGTCGAACTCGACATGGAAGGTGTCGCCGTCTCGCCAGGCGTCCATCGGCATCACCGACGGGCGCGCGAGGGTGCCGTTGGTGCCGAAGACCTGCTGGGTGAGCCGGTCCAGCTCGCGGAACGGGTCGGTGCGCATCAGCATCGTGTCCACCTCCATCACTCCTGTTCTCTCGGATGCTCCGTATGGGGCCGCAGACCCGCCATGGATCTGTGGCATGCGCTATAGATTTCATATAGCACGTGTGGCATGCTGTGGCAAGAGGGAACTGCAGCGAAGTTGTGAGGAAGGGACGTGGTGTGGTGGCCGGGACAGAACCGGACGCGGCGCGTGGCGTGTACGGCATCTCGGTCGCCGCCGAGTTGGTGGGCACCGGCGTGCAGAACCTGCGCGCCTATGAGGCGCGCGGTCTGCTCGAGCCGGAACGCACCGAGGGCGGCACCCGCCGCTACAGCGCGAACGATCTGGACCGGCTGCGCCGCATCGGCGACCTGCTTGAGGCCGGGCTCAACCTGGCCGGCATCGCGATGGTCATGGACCTGCAGGACGAGAACAGCCAGCTACGCGCGGAGCTTCCTCCCGCACCGATCCCAGCGAGCAGCTCCCGGAAGCGAACCTCCCCGCGCAGCAGAACCCGCTCGGCCCGCCGCTGACCGGCGACGAACACGGCTGGTTGACCGCGCGGATCACCCGGCCATCGGCAGCTCGATGCCGGCAGGGCGTCCGACGGTGGCGGCGATAGCGGCGCGCAGTACGGCGTGGTGATCGGCACCGGCGTTGAGTCGTGCCGCGACGTAGCCGTCCGGGCGGACGAGCACCGCAGTTCCGTCGGCGACGCGGTAGCGCGCCGCCGCCTCGGCGCCGGCCCGGTCGTGGGCGAGCGTAAGGCAGTGCAGCGGCAGGCCGGTGGCGGCGATCTCCGCGGCGGCGCGCCGCCAGCCGGTGTCGTGCCGTGCGGCGACGAGCGTGAGCCCGCTGCCGAAGCAGTCGAGCGTGCTGATCCGCCGGCCGGATCGTTCGATCCAGGCGTGCGGTGCCCGCTGCCCGGGCTGCGCGGTGTCGGGAGTACTGGACCCGTCGAGGTAGGACACGAACAGATCGTCCCCGAGTCCGCTGCCCGGCGTTTGGGGCTCACGCCGCAGCGAACGCAGCACGTTGCGGGTGCCGATCGGGCGCCGCTCGGGCTCGTAGCTGTCGAGCAGCGCCGGGTC
>DATBGW010000092.1:0-5923 GCA_036557765.1 Actinoplanes sp. | reverse complement strand
TGCGGTCGCCGGCGGCGTAGGCCGAGAGCCACGCGCCGATCGCCACGGTCAGCGCAGCGGCGTCGAGCGGGTCCAGGCGGGTACGGATCAGCGTCAGCGCGCCGGTTCGCGGGCTCGCGCCGCGGGCTACCGCCCGGATCGGCAGCGGGTACCCGGAAACCACTGGACCGTGCCACAGAGGTAGTTGCCGGGCGGCATGTGGACAGAGACCCGGGGCGGCCCGCAGTGCCAGACCGCGAAGTACCCGTGCCGGGCCAGCAGCAGGTACTCCCCGGAGTCCCACCGCGCCCACACGGCGGGGTCGAACAGCCGACCGAATCGGTAGCCGGAGCGCACCGCGAACATCGCCCAACTCGCCAGCAGCGCCACGGCTGGCGGTATCAGGTGCCTCGCGGGCCACAGCGCGCGCCGCCCGGGCTCATTCGGCGTGGCCACTGGCGCGGTGACGCTCTCGCGAGCGCTCTTGAGCAGCACGACGCTCCCTCCTCAGGCGCGCCATCCTAGGCCTGATCAGGTCATCTTCGGATGGTGTCCAGGTTCGCGTTTCGCGCCGCTCAGGGCCGGAAGCATGATCATCGCCGGCGGCCGCACCAGCCCTAGGCGGGCGGCGGAGCCGGCGGGGTGAGGAACGTGCCGGTGATCACCGAGCGAACCGCGTCTACGACATCCGCCTTGGTGACCTGCCCACCCGTACCCGAACCCAGCTTCGCGATCACCGCGTCGGCAATCTCGTCGGCGGACGGCAGTTGTTCGACGGCCACCTGCAACGCACCGACCTGTCCGGCCACGTCAGCGGCCGTAACGCCGCCGGAATAGACACTGTTGTCAGAGCCACTCAGCGCGCCCCACATGTAGTCCAGGCGCTGGAAGATCGCCGCCTGTGCGTCCCTCGCCGTCGTGCCGCCGGAGAACGTGCTGTTGTCGTGTCCGCCGATCGCGCCCCACAGGTACCTCAACATCTGGTCGGTGTGCGCGTTAACGGCGTTGACGTCCGCCTGGCTCATGTCGGCTCCTCCTAAAAGAAAGGTCTGTAACGCTGAGACGGTGAGCAACGACGCGTTGGTGTCGCAGGCGTGCAGTCCGTCATAGGTGGCACACGAGCCGTACTGCAACCCCAGCTCGCTGCCGGCCCAGCGCGAGGACGTGTCGCCCGGGTAGATCGCCCGGTAGTCACCACACGGATTGGCGCCGTAGTTCGAAGAGATCCACGGGTATCGCAGGCGCCTGATCGTGTCCATTCCGTATAGCCATTCCGGCATGTACGCCCACAGCTGGTTGGTGTGCCAGCCGGAAAGCGCCTTGAACTCGTCGAGGAACTGGTGACACTCGGCCAGCGTCGGCGCGCGATTCGGATCGAACTCCTCGAAGATTTCGAAGTCGCCCATCATGATCGGGACCAGCCCGTCCGGAGGGTTCAGCAGCCACGGGCAGAGATCGTGGATCCGCCGCCACACGAACGCGGCCTGGCCGCCCTGTCCGGGCCACAGCACGTGGTACGGACCGGCGAACGCGAACGTCGGGGTCGCGGTGCGGGCCTGGCTGAACGTCTCCGCGAAGAACGGGTCGGTCCAGGTTCCCTCGCTGAGCTTGCACGTCATCCCAATCGCCCCGGCCCGGCGGAGGGACTGGATGGGGATCGCGTGGCCCAGCCGGGTCCGGTCGTGGTTGGACAGGTCGGGCCAGAACGTCGAGGTCACGGCGCGTTCGCCTCGGCTGCCTCGGGGTTGCCGCCGGCCCAGATCCGGTCGAGCAGGACGGCGACCTCGCGCAGCTCCGTAGCGGCCGCCGATGCGTCCGTATCCGGCATATCGGCCAACGGCTTCTGGCGCACCTTCGGGTCGAGCCGATCGGCAAGCTCGCGCAGTGCCTCGGCCTGTTCCGGTGCTGTCGCCACGATTGCTCCCCCCATGTTCGTCGCGACTCGAACGGTGCTGCGGGCTCCGACGCCACGCAGCTTCCGCCACCGCACACGCACCGTAATCGCGTGGTCTGCGCCCGTGTGCATTGTGGCCCACGCTAGCTATACCGTCCACGAAATCCAGGGCAGCTGTGCTTACGAGGCGCGGGGAACCAGCCCGACGCAAGACCCGCATCCGTCGCCTCAGACCTTCCGGTCGAGTCGTCAATCCGGCTCGGCCGGCTCAGGGTGTCGCGGGAACGTCGATCGTGCGGCGGCTGTGCATCGGCCGCAGGCGGTGAAGCGCCGTCGTCGACGAGCGTCTCGCTGAGCTCGGCGGCACCGAACTGGGCCGAGTGCGGGGCTACCGGTAGCCCCGCCTGAGCAGATATTTGGCCCCCAACCTCGAACCCCTCGGGGCTGAGCAGTTCGAACCCGAACGCGTCGCCGAGCCGATCGGTGGTGTTGAAGGCGGCGCCGACCTCTCCCTCCCGCGTCAGCCGGCCGAGCATCCGCAGCGTTGCCCGCAGCGGCTCGGCGATCGGCGCCGACTCCAGGTCGGTTAGCACCGCGGCGACCCGTGGGCCGTCCTGGTAGGCCTGCCGTGCAGTCGCGGTGTGCGCGCTGATGCAGAACGCGGACTCGTTCACCTTGGACACGTAAGCCGCCATCAGCTCCCGGTCGCCCACCGACCAGGCGGACGGTGAACTGCTTGGCCCGGGCACCGTAGAAGTCGGGCCGGTAGAAGACCAGCTTGGCGGCGTCCGGCACCGGGTGCCCCGAGAACAGCCGGACAAGCGCGAACAGCAGCTTGGTCCGCGGACGGTAACCGCGGTTGAGGATGTCAAGGCGCATGATTCGCCTCGGCCAGGGCGGTCACTCCGGCGTCGTACAGCCGGGCGGACCGGCCGACCGCAGCGCAGATCACCAGCTCGAAGATCTCATCCTCAGTGCAGCCCGCCGCTCAGGCCGCGGCGAAGTCGGCATCGGTGACCTGCGTCGGCCGCTCGGCGACCTTGCCGATCAGCGTGTCCAACGGCGGGGAAAGGCCCTCGTTGCGGGAGGCACGCGCGCGCTGGTCCGCCGATGCCCCGCCCTCCCCGTTCAGCACGCGATGCGCTGCTCGCTTCTTGTCCTCGTCCGGCACGGCGCGTCTCCGCCCTTCTCGCAGCTGGGCTAGCTGCCCTCCTCTACAAGACGATCGGCACGGGGCCGCACGTGACACGCAGCCCGCCGAAACCTCGGTGTGTCGGTGCCGGCCGATAGCTTGCCGCCGTGACCGACTGGGGCGACATCCTGGCCGCCGTGGCCGCAGCGCTGGGGCCCGACCGGGGCGCGCGGATATCTACGTCAGGGGCGAATCGACGACGCGCAGCAGCAACTGGATGCCGGCCGGGCCAGCATCGACGCGCTGCCGGACGACGGCTACGCGGCGATGGTCCGCAACGGGCTGGCACGGCTCAGCCGGCGCCTGGCCCTGGCCGGGCCGCCGTCGGTCGACTCGAACACCGTGCCGAGCGCGCCGCCCGGGATCCAGTGCCGTGGGTAGCCGTTGTAGATGGCGTACACGCGAGCCGCAATCGCCGACGACCGCGTGCCTGCCGCATTCGAGCCGGGCTGAGACCTCGACGTCCCGACCGTCCACAATGGACGGAGAGTAACGTCTTGTTGACGCGCGCGCAGGTGTGGGAACGTGTGGATCGGCTTGGCTGCCGCGGCGCCGAAGTTGCACCCTGAGCGCGCGGTTGCCGGCGGTACGGATCGGCCGCGCGTCCTAATTTGTTGGCCGCGCGCTTGTGGGCGGGGACCCCTGGCGTCCTCGTTGAGTCGGGGTGCTCCGGATTCCCCCCGCTGGGGCACCTCGGCTCCCTAACGGCGTGTCCGACGACCGGTCAATTTCGGCGGAACCGTCGTCCGCGAAAATGCCCGACCGAAACCCAACGCGCTTACGCGCGTGACCGATATCGGCACGATTCTTGACACCTTCGAACGAAGTGGTCTAGACCGATTTGGGGTCGGACGGTCGTGCTGCACCGGCGCCCCGGCCAGCCACCGAGTCACCCGATGGAGCCGCCATGCTGGACGCCGCCGCCGTGCCCGCTCGCCCGGACCGCCCGACCGGCCGGCGACCACGGCGGACGGTACGCCGGCGTATGGTGGCTGCTCTCACGGCCCTGGCCAGCGCGGCGGTCGGCATCCCCGCGGCAGTCGCGGCGCCCGAGCCGGCGGCGCAACCGCCCCGTCACGAGAGCGCGCTGTTCGACAGCACGTACCAGAGCCTGGTCGAGCGGGTTACCGATCGCGGCTACGCCCCGACGTCGCTGACCGGCTACTACGGCGCGATGTACACGCGCGACTCGTCGGTGAATGCCCTCGCGTTGCTGCTCGGCGGTGACGACACCGACGCCCGCGCGATCCTGCGCTACATCTTCCGGTACAGCGCGGCGGCCGGCGCGCCGCGGATGCCGCACCGCATCTACGAGGAGTCGGACACGCCGGCCCCGTCCGGCCAGCAGACCGACACGTCCACCCCGTTGTCGCTGTCGCCCGAGGCAGCAAGGCTGGTGATGCCGGCGCCCGGACTGGTCACGGCAACCGACCTCTGGCTCTCGCGTACCGCGCAGGCCCGCGGCAGCGTGCGGGCAACGCTGCTCGCCGGTACGGGCCCGCAGGCGCAGGTCGTCGACACCACGAGCATCCGCGTCGCCCAGATACCGCTGGGCGGCGGCTGGGTCACGGCGCGGTTCCTGCCACCGCTGTTCGACACGCCACCGGCCGGCTACACCGTACGGCTGAGTACGGACGACACGCCGCCCGGATCGGTCACCGCCTGGGGCGCCGCCGACGGGACGCTGGCCTACCGCGAGCGGGTGACCGACTTCCACATCAGCGGCTACGACATGTACGACGAGACCGACCAGGCGTACAGCGTGCTGCTCGTGTGGGCGCGCTACGTCCGGGCCAACCCGAACGATCAGGCGTTCGTCGCCGAGACGTGGCCCTACGTGCAGCGCTATGCGAACTACTACCTCGACACGCCCGGCTACCTGAACGGCACGCTGAACCTCGTCCGCAATCCGATCCTGGACGACGAGGGCTACCACAACACCTACGACCTGCTGACCAACGTGTTCGTCTCGCAGAGCCTGCGCGAACTGGCGCCGCTGGCCCAGCGGCTCGGCGATCCGGTCGACGCGCAGAGGTGGTCGGCGGTAGCGGAGCAGGTGCGCGACGGCATCGACGCCAACCTCGTCACGACCGTCGACGGTCAGCGGATCTACGGCGAGAAATACGAGGTCGAGCAGGGCAACGCGTTCCACGCCGGCTACTCGTTCGTCAACCTCTCGCCGATGGCGGTCGACTGGTACGGCCTGGACGCCGGCGTCATGGCCAATACGCTGCAGGCCTACCTCGCGCACGCCAGCCGCGACTGGTCCGGCGAGCAGATGCTGTCGTCGATGCAGAACTACGGTTTCTCCGGCCACAACGACTGGGTGCTCACCAAGGGCCTGGCCTGGGAGTGGCGCTTTGACCAGGAGCACGGCAACCAGGCGCGGCTCGACGTGCTCGACCAGTTCCTGAGCCACTACTACCCGGACGCGTCCGAGCCGATCTCCGAAGGCTGGATCCTCGACTCGGACGGCTCGCTGCGGATCACCGATCCGGGCAACCAGGAGCACGCCAGCTGGTACGCGGTCGAGATGCTCGAGGCCTATCCGGCGCTGCGGGCCCACGCGGCGGCGGTCGACGTCCGGCTGCGCCACGAGCCGGTACTCAGCACGAGCGCCCCGGCCTCGGTCCACGCGTGCGTCGCGTTCACCGTCACGGCGACGTTCTACAACACCACGGCCGACCCGGTCACCTACACGTCGCCCGAGCTGGCGGTGCCGGCGGACTGGACGGCTCACACCGACGCGACCACCGCTCAGGTCGCGCCGGGCGACCCGGCGGTGATCACCTGGACCGTCACGCCGCCGGTCGACGCCCCGGCCGGCGCCGCGACGCTCGGCGCGAGCGTGGCGGTGG
>DATBGW010000091.1:0-9251 GCA_036557765.1 Actinoplanes sp. | reverse complement strand
ACGAGCTCCTGAGCGTCGCTGTGTCGCCGGTGTTGTTCCAGATGTAGTTGCCGGACTTCCAATAGACGTGCTGAGTGTTCGGCTTGAAGTTGGTACCCGATCCGGTGTGGACGTACATCCGCTGTCCACTCCTGTAGACGGTCGGTCATACATCTCACCGCAGGTCGCCGTCGCCGCGGAGGACGCCCCGGGACGCCCTGTCGGCGAGCTTGGTGAGGTTGCGCGCGGCGACGTCTTCAAGCCGGATCCCGAGTCTGGTGCAAAGCTCGGACACGTACCACAGGACATCGCCCAGTTCCATGGTCAGCGCTTCCCGGTCCGCATCGGTGATCACCCCTTGCCGGTCCCGGAAGATCTTCTTCACCTTCCCGGCGACTTCTCCGGCCTCGTTGGTCAGCCCCAAGGTGGGATAGACGATGGGATGATCGGTTGCTATCGGCGCGCCGGTGCGTGCGGCGGCCCGCTGGTAGGCGCTGAAGTCAAAGGCGTCAGTCACGACCGTCAGTCTGGTCCATGTCGGCGCGAGCCGATGAGTCGGTCCGCGGACGCCGGGTCTACACAGCAACGATTCCGTGCTGAAGGAGACCACGATGGATCGACTAGAGGCCGCTTCCGATCAGCCGCGGGCTTCCCAGACCACGTCGACGCCGGTCTCCCCGGGCGCCTCCGGGTCCCGGTGTCGGCGCTCGACCTCCTCGAATCCCGCCTTCGCGGCGACCGCGCCGGAGGCTGGATTGGCCGCGTCGTGTCTGATGACGATCCGTTTGACACCCGGCATGGCCAGGCCGACGCGGGTCAGTGCGGTCGCCGCGGCGGTCGCATAACCCCGTCCGGTGTGCTTGCTGGAGATCCAGTAGCCGATCTCCAGCGCGCCCGGGCCTATCCGGGTCATCAGTCCGCACGCCCCCACCAGTTCGCCGGCCGCCGTGAACACCGCGTAGTTGAACGCGGTGCCTTCCGCCCATTCGTTCGCCGACGTCTCGACGAACGACTGGGCCGTCTCGACGTCGTACGAGTCGTGAGCCCACGGCATGAACGGCTGGAGCTCCGGCAGCGAGTCCCGGACCGCCTGGGCGGCCGTCGCCGCGTATGCCGGTGTCCACCGTCTCAGGACCAATGCACCGGCGTTGATGATCTCGGGCGGCTCCATGGCCCGAGCCTGCAAGGCGCGGCGGCCCGAGGCAAGTGTCTCAGGCGCCTTCGATGGGGCGGCCTACGGTAAGCGCCTCGCGCAACTGCGCAGGAAGTGCTGCGAACGCCGCGTCCGGTGGAGTACCGGTCGCCTCCAGGCAGGTCGAGAAGAAGCACCGGGCCGCGGCCGCGAGCACCACATCGAAGATCTCGTCATCGGCAAGTCCGTGCGCGCGCAGCTTCTCGATGTCCGTCTCGTCGATCCGGTCGGCGCCGCCGGCGACCCGGGCCGCGAACGCCACGATCGCCCGGTCGACCGACGGGAGGTCGGCGGTGTCCGGCTCGGCCACCAGCGCCGCCACCTCGGCGGCCGGCATGTGGTCGCGCGCCAGGATGCGGCCGTGCGCGAGCGTGCAGTACGAGGAGTGCAGCGCGGCCGCCGCAGCAGTGGTGACCAGCTCGTACCGGCGGGCGTCCATCCCGTCCCGGATGGAACCGTTGAGCTGCCGCCATGCCCGGTACACGGCCGGCCGCAGGCTGAACGTGCCGGTGAAGTTGGGCACGTAGCCCCAGGCTGCGGCGTCTTCGTCGCGCAGCCGCTGGGCATCGGGTGTACCGGCCTGGCCGGCACTCGCGTCGAGGTAGCTCATGTCAGTAGCTGAACGTCACGGCCGGCTCGTCGCCGATCCACTGCCACATCGGGACGGTGCCGCCCAGCGACGCATTCTTCACCAGGCTGGTCTCGTCGAGCTTGCGGGCGTTGAAGCAGATCGGGCAGGTCAGGTAGCGGCCGCCCGCAGCGAGGTATCGGTCGGTGAGCTCGGTGAGCGGCGGGCACCCCTCGCACGCGGTGCCGTGCGTGACGCCCTCGGTGGCCAGGCGCACCGCTTCCTTGGTGAGAAACATCAGGGTCGGGCGGCCCTGCTCGGCGGCGCCGACGGCGACCAGGAACGCGACTGTCACCTTCTCCGGGTCCTCGAGTCCGGTGCAGAGGCTGACGACGGCCTTGGCGGTCATGGCGGATCCTTTCGGTGATCGGAACGGTCACCGAGAATCGTCGCCGGACCGGCCCCATCGTTCATGGGGCGTGCGCCTCATGTTTCGGGCAGGTGCCGGTGCGGATCGTCGGCGATGCCGTGCCGGGTCGCGAACAGGCTCGCACCGGTGCGGTTGTTCACGTCGATCTTGGTGTAGATGTGCTCGACGTGATTGCGTACCGTCTTCTCGCTGATCCGCAGTGCCGCCGCGATCGCGCCGTTTGACTCGCCGCGGGCGACCAGGCGTAACACGTCCACCTCACGCTCGGTCAGGCCCGCGGGCCATGTGCGGCGTCGGCGCACCGGCTCGCCGGCCGCCTCCAGCACCGCCTCGACCGCCGGACCGTCCAGCCGCCCGGCGCTCACCTCGGCCCGCAGCACCTGCGCGGCCTCCGGCGGTGTATGCGCGCGCCGGTACGGGCGGTCCTCGCGCAGCGATCGGTACACGTCGGCGGCGGCGAGCACACGCTGCGCCGGGGACAACGCCGCGCCGGCCAGGCCGCGGGGATAGCCGGATCCGTCCATCCGCTCGAGGTGCGCTCCCGCCACGGCGGCGATCTCGCCGAACCCGTCGATCCGGCTCAGAATCCGCCCGGTCAGGTACGGATACAGCCGCACCCGTTCCCACTCGGTGTCCGACAGCCGGCCGCGCTTCTCCCAGATCGAGTTGGGCACTCCCATCCGGCCGATGTCGTGCATCAGCGCCGCCCGGCGCACCATGCGCACCTGCGGCTCGGCCAGCCCGTACCGGCGGGCCGCGTCTCCGGCGAGAGCGGCCACCGCTCGTGAATGGCCCAGCATCGCCGGGGACTTGAGGTCGGCGAAGTCCCCGACGGCGGTCAGCAGCTGGTCCAGGTCGTCGCCCGTGACGGTCCGGTCCCAGTCCGGCGCCTGGTCCAGCGCGGCCTTCCACACGTCGTCGACCGCGAGCTCGGCGGCGATCTCGGCCGAGCCGGCGGTGAACGCGGCGGCAACCGCGGGGTCGAACTGCGTGCCGCTGCGCGCGCGTACCGTGCGGTTGGCGTGCTCCACACCGACCCGGCGCAGGTGCACCTCGGCGACGTCGGCGACGTGGGCGATGTGCATCTCGGGCGGGATGTCCGCGCCGGACACGCCGGACGGTAGCCCGCTGCCATCCCACCGTTCGAACGTGTACGCCAGCGCATCCCGGACGTCATCGCCGAGCCCCGCGCGTTCGGCGAGCGCACCGGCGGACAGGCAATGCGAGCTCATCAGTTCGCGCAGGTTGCCTTTCAGACGGCCGAACAGCGCCACGGTGCGTCCGGCCCGGGACAGTGCCGGCCGGTCCCGCCCGACATGGCTTGCCAGAAGCCAGACGAACGGCAGACCGGCCCAGTCCACGGCGTACGTGTCGGCGCGGAACGTGATGTCGTCGCCGAACCACGCGGACAACTCATGCGAGTCGGCGTGGCAGCCGATCCAGGCCAGCAGCGTCGCGTAGTAGGCAACCGCCTGCCGCTGCTCGGACAGGCCCAACCGCCGGGCCAGGCTGGTGGCGATCATCGCGGACCGGAGCATGTGATCCATCGGCTGGCCCAGGCCGAGGTCGATGGCGAGCGAGAGCGCCGCGAGCACCTCGACCCGTCGGACGTGATCGCCGGTCATCGCCTGTCCCATACACCTACTCTGCCACCGGATCATTCGGCGTCGCGCAGTGCTGGTGTTCGGTCTGACTAGCGCTGCGGTGGATTACTTGCGACGCTGAAGCCTGTGTATGACTACGACATGTTGGTCCTGGGCTCGGGTCCCAGCGGGCAGAAGGCCGCGATCGCGGCGGCCAAGCTCGGCAAGCGGGTAGGTATCGTCGACCGCCGCGACATGATCGGCGGGGTGTGCATCAACACCGGTACCGTTCCGTCGAAGACGCTGCGTGAGGCGGTTCTCTACCTCACCGGGTTGAGCCAGCGGGACCTCTACGGCAGCAGTTACCGCGTCAAGAACGAGATCACGGTGAGCGATCTCGCCGCCCGCACGCAGCATGTCATCAGCCGGCAGACGGACGTCATTCGCAACCAGCTGTCGCGCAACCACGTCGCGATGATCACCGGCGTGGGGCGGTTCGCCGACGCGCACGCGATCTGGGTGGACGCCGGGTCGGGCCGGGAGAGCAAGGTCACCGCGGACAAGATCATCATCGCTGCCGGTACGCGACCGGCGCGGCCGGACAGCGTGGACTTCGATGACCGTACGATCGTGGACTCCGATGGTGTGATCAACTTGCAGGCGGTGCCGCGGTCGATGGTCGTGGTCGGCGCCGGGGTGATCGGCATGGAGTACGCCTCGCTGTTCGCCGCGCTCGGCACGAAGGTGACAGTGGTCGAACGCCGCCCGAAGATGCTCGACTTCTGCGATGAGGAAATCGTCGAATCGCTGAAGTACCACCTGCGGGATCTGTCGGTGACGTTCCGCTTCGGCGAGGAGGTCGCGGCCGTGGAGCGGCACCAGACCGCGGCGCTGTGCATCCTCAAGAGCGGCAAGAAGATCGTGGCCGACACGGTGATGTACTCGGCGGGCCGGCAGGGACAGACGGACGATCTGGCGCTGGAGGCGGCCGGGCTGGAGGCGGATCGGCGCGGCCGGATCGAGGTGGACGCCAACTACCGGACCAAAGTGGACAGTATCTACGCGGTGGGTGACGTGATCGGCTTCCCGGCGCTGGCGTCGACCTCGATGGAACAGGGCCGGCTGGCCGCCCATCACGCCTGCGGTGAGCCGGTTCGCGAGATGCACCAGCTCCAGCCGATCGGGATCTACACCATCCCCGAGATCAGCTACGTGGGTCAGACCGAGGACCAGCTCACCGAGGCGTCGACGCCGTTCGAGGTCGGCATCGCACGGTATCGGGAGCTGGCGCGCGGCCAGATCGTCGGCGACTCGTACGGCATGCTCAAGCTGCTCGTGTCACCGGACGACGGGAAACTGCTGGGCGTGCACGTGTTCGGCACCAGCGCCACCGAGATGGTCCACATCGGACAAGCCGTGATGGGATGTGGCGGCACTGTGGACTACCTCGTGGACGCGGTGTTCAACTATCCGACGCTGTCCGAGGCCTACAAGGTCGCGGCGCTCGACGCGGGCAACAAGATCCGCAACATCACCCACATCGACGGCTAATACACCCAGACCCTGGTCTTCAGCGGCAGCTTGTCGTTGGCCCAGATCCAGTTCATGGCGGCGATCGACACGCGTGCGCAGCCGTGCGATGCCGGATACGGCGGCACGCTGAACGCCCCGTGCACCGCGATGCCGCCGTTGAAGTACTTCGGTCGCCACAGGTCGCCCAGTGGGCCGTGCCGCCAGCCGTCGATCTGCCGCGACGCCCGGAACCGTCCGCGTGGCGTGACCGCCAGGTACCGCTCGCCTTCGTACTCGTAGTACTGGTTCGAGCCGGTCGCGGTGTTGAGTATCGTGCGGACCTGGCCGTCGTCGACGAACAGAAGCAGTTGCCTCCGCAGATTTATCTCAACAACCTGGCCGGATGTGCTCTTCGCGCCCGGGCGCACGCCACGACTGAGCGCCTTGCGCGTCTTGGGCCCGACCACACCGTCGCGACTGAGCCCCGCCGCCTTCTGCAGCGCGAAGACCGCCTGCCGGGTCAGCGAGCCGAAACTGCCATCCGCCTTGCCGTTCCAATAGCCGAGCGCCGTCAGCCGTTCCTGCAGTGCTTTGACCTCGGCGCCCTTGGCGCCGGCACGGAGCATCGCCGGCGCCGCGGGCTTCGAGGGAGCCGATGGTGGCCGCGATGCGGACGGTTTGGGGGACGGCGACGCGGACGGGGAGGCGGACGGAGCGGCCGACGACGGTACGGCCGCCGGCGGCGCACCCTGCGGCGTGCCGCCCGACTCGCATGCGGTCGCCAGCGTGAGAGCGGCCGCGACCGCCACCGCACCCGCCAGGGTCTTCCGCACCGCGCCTCCCTCGGTCAACCGCGGAAACTCTTCAATGCGATCGCCGTCGCGTCAAGCCCGCTTGCACGCTAGCGCCATCCCGCAAGTGTGAAAATCGGGCGTTATCACCGCCTGTCAGGCGGCTGTCAGAAACGATTTCTAGGCGCCCGAACTTCTCCCGCGATCTTGGAGTTGTGGTTGGCTTTCTGCGGTCTATCGCCCGGTTTCGTCCAACCACAAGTCCAAGATCGACGCGATACATCTGACGCATTCTGGAACGGTCGTTCTTGACTGACTGTTCTCAAACCACTAGTGTCGTCAGGTATGGGCAGACCGAGGGGTTTCGACGAGGAGCAGGTGGTGGGCGCGGCGGCGGAGCTGTTCGCGCTGCACAGCTACGACGGCACATCCGTCGATGATCTGGTGAACCACCTCGGGGTGCACCGCGGCAGCCTCTACAAGACCTTCGGCAGCAAGCGCGGTCTCTATCTGCGGGCGCTGCACCGGCACGTCGACGACGACGTGGCGGCGTTGGCCCGGGCGGTGGCCGGCGCCGAGGATCAGGCCCAGGCCGTGGGGCTGGTCCTCGCTGCCGGGCCGAGGTTGGGTCTGCTGTTCCACGCCATGGTCGAGCGCGCGCCGGTCGATCCCGCCGCCGCCGCCGAGACCACGCGTGCGCTCGCACTGCTCGACGCCGCGACCGGAGCAGAGGGCCTCACCGCTCTCGCGCTCGGCCAGCTTCTGCGCCGGCGGGGCACCGGCGCCATGCCACAACAGCGGGAGGGAGAATCCTCATGGCACACGTCAGCATCGCCGGTGACGACCTGATTGTCGAAGTCGAGGGCCTGGACAAACTGTGGGCGCTGAAAAGCCGGCTCACCGTGCCGCTGGCCAACGTCCGCGGCGCGACGGCGGATCCGGGCATCGTGCGCGAGCCCAAGGGCGTCCGATCGCCCGGCACGCACGTTCCCGGCGTCATTGTGGCCGGCTCCTTCTACACCGAGGGCGAACGGGTCTTCTGGGATGTACGCGACCGTGACAAGGCGATCGTCATCGAGCTCGGCGACGAGAAGTACGCTCGGCTCGTGATCGAGGTCGACGACCCCAAGGAGACCGTCGACATGATCGAAAAGGCGGTCCAGCACCGGCACAGCTGATCGCCGGTATGGGTGTTTGCGCCGGTCAGTTGATCGGCACCCGTCCCTGCAAAAGAGTCAAGTACGCTTTGACTATGTCATGGAGGGCGAGCGCGCGGCATGGGGTGCGGGAAGCACCTGCTGGCCTGGCTCTCGTGCAGGATCTGCTGAACACACGGGCCACACTGACGTACGGTCCGGACCTGCTGGAGATGCCCGATGACGCGCAGCGCTGGCTCACCGAGGCGCTGATGACCTGGTCACGCGTGGCCGGACTGCCGGCGCCCGTGCTCCTGCTCTCCTCCACCGACCTTCGATCGCTGCGGCGGCTGCGCACCACGTTCGAGAACGTGGTCCTCGCCGGCGGCCGCAACACCGAACCGGACGGCGCTCTCCCACCCGCCGACGTCCCGGTCAGCCTGGTTCCCGACTCCGACGGCTGGGTCCGCATCGTTCCGACCGGCCGCGGCACCCGCTGGCTGGCGTCCGCGCTCTGGGCCGAGGCCCTCCTGGCCCAGCAGGCCGGTCTGTGGCAGCGGTTGAAGTTGTGCCACAACATCGACTGCCGAGCCGCGTTCTTCGACACCTCACGTAACAACAGCGGTGTCTGGCACGACGTCAGCACCTGCGGCAACACCGCGAACCTCCGGGCGTTCCGGGAACGCAGGAGGCTTATGGGCGGAACCGGCGACCAGTCGATACGGCCCTGACCCGGCGGAACCAGCGCCCGAGCCGGGGCGACTACCCGGTATGGCGTGTGAGCGGTGGCGCGAGATGCTGTCGGCCCAGTTGGACGGCGAGGATGACCCGGCCGACCGGGCGCTGGTTGAGGAACACCTGGCCGGCTGCGCCAGCTGCCGGCAGTGGCTGGACCGGGCGGCGACGGTCAACCGCCTGATGCGTACGGGCGTGGCCACGCCGGCTCCCGAGCTGGCGACGGCGGTTCTGGCTGCGGTACCGGCCCGGACCGGCCGGTCGCGCACCGCGCTCTTCCTGGCACTCGCGGGTGTCGGCGCCGTACAGCTCATCCTCGGCCTGGCCCAGGTGGGCGGCAGCGACATCGGCGAACATGTGCATGGCGGGCTGGGCGCCACCGCCGGCCACCTGTGGCACGAGTCCGCGGCCTGGAACGTGGCGGTGGGCGCCGGCTATCTGTTTCTGGCGCTACGGCGCAGCCGCCCGACCGGGCTCGTGCCGATGCTGACGGCGTTCGTCGGGATGTTGCTGCTGCTGTCGATCAACGACCTGACGGCGGCCCGGGTCGACGGCACGCGGCTGGTCAGTCATGGCTTCGTGATACTCGGATATGTCCTCGTCGTGGCGCTGTCACGGGTCGGTGGTGGCGGCACGGCGGCGCCGCCCGGTGCGTGGGTGGGCGGCGGCGGGGGCTGGCGTGTCCGGTTGCCCGGGGATGAGGGTGAGGTGGTGGCTCCGCCGCGGCTGCGGCTGGTGCCTGGGCAGCCCGGTCCGTTGACCGCCGAACGTCTCGGCAAGCGCGCCGCCTGATAAAGCCTCCTCCCTTCCCCGCGATCTTGGAGTTGTGGTTGCCTATTCGCGACATAGTGCCCGTTTTGCTCCAACCACAACTCCAAGATCGCGGGGAAGGGAGTGGGTCAGCGCTGGGGTGGGTGGACGGAGAGCTCCCGCCACTCGTCGGGGCCGACCAACAGCGCCCGTACCGTTTCCAGCGCGGCATCCTCGCTGTCGTACTCGAAGAAGTGTGACGCCCCGTCCGCGCCGCCGGCGCGCTGCTCGACGTACCACTGATCGCCGCTCGTCCGCAGATACACGTCCTTGCGCGCCGCCCGTCCCCAACGGCCGTTCCACCAGTGCTTACGCTGTTCCACTCCCGCACTGTATCGAACATGTGTTCTAAGCAGCGGCAACTCGCTCGGTGATCTTTTACAGATGAGTGAAGACCGGACGTCAGTGCTGTGGCGGCGCCTGCTGCTGTTGGCTACGGGTCACCACGTCGTTGACGGCGCCCGGGGCGGCGCGGCCGGTGATCAGCGCGTCGCGGATCTCGGTGAGCAGCTTGA
>DATBGW010000090.1:0-2739 GCA_036557765.1 Actinoplanes sp. | reverse complement strand
TTCGCGCTGTTCATCGCGGCGATCGCGGCGGTCGTGCCGCTGAAGGACATCGCGCTGCTGGTCAACATCGGCACGCTGTTCGCGTTCGTGCTGGTCAACATCGGCGTCATCATCCTGCGCCGGACCCGCCCGGACATGCCGCGGCCGTACCGCGTTCCGTGGTCGCCGGTGCTGCCGATCATCGGCGTCGCGTTCGCGATCTACCTGATGTCGGACCTGCCGTGGGCGACCTGGGTCCGGTTCGTCGTCTGGCTGGCCATCGGCCTGCTCATCTACTTCGTGTACGGCTACCGGAACTCCCGGCTGCGCCGGCACACGTTGCCGCCGGATGAGGACGGCACACCCGGCTGGGCCCGCGATCAGGACCGTGACGAAGGCGGTGACCAGCGATGACCGAGCCGGCTGGTGGTCCGGTCATCGCCGGCACGGACGGCGGCCAGGCCGGGCGGGACGCGCTGGTCCTCGGCCAGTGGGCGGCCGACGTGCTCGGCGTGCGGCTGGTCGTGGCGGTGGTGCATCCGGCCCCGACCGCGATCAGCTCCGGCCGGGTGGATGCCGAGTGGGTGGCCGACCGGCACCACGCGGCCGAGCAGGTGCTCGACGGCACCCGGGAGCTCCTGAAGGACGCCTCGGTGCCGGTCGAGTACCGCATGGTGGCGTCGTCGTCGGCGGCACACGGCCTGCACGACCTGGCCGAGGAGCTGTCCGCGGCGGTGATCGTGGTGGGTTCCGGGCGGGCCGCGGCGAAGCAGCGGCTGTTCGCCGGCAGCACCGCCGAACGCCTGCTGGCGGGCAGCGTTTGCCCGATCGCGGTGGCTCCGGCCGAGATGGAGACACCACCGGGCACGCTGGGCCGGATCGGCGTGGCGTACATCGACACACCGGACGGCCGGGCGGCACTCGATGAGGCGGTCCGGCTGGCCCGCCGCACCGGCACGCCGATCCGGCTGTTCACTGTCGTGGCCGAGGCCGACGCCTCCCTGCCGTTCCTGATCGGGGACGACGCCGAACGCGCGTTCCTGCACACGGCCCGGGAGACGTTCGAGGAGTCGCTGGCCAGGGCCGCGGAGTCGGTGCCGGATCTCGAGGTGGACTGGGAGATCCGGTCCGGGAACGTGGTGGAGACGCTGTCCGAGCTGGACGACGTGGACGTGCTGTTCTGCGGGTCCCGGGGATACGGCCCGGGCCGGCGGGTACTGCTCGGCGGTGTGTCCACGCGCCTGGTCCGCGGCGCCCGCCGCCCGTTGGTGGTAGTCCCCCGCAGCGGCTGACCCCGGTCGGCCGCCGGCTGGTCGGCGCGGAGGCGGCCGCCGGTCAGCCGGCGCGGTGGCGGCCGACGCGGTCGGTCGGGTGGTCGTTGGCCGTGGCGGACGGCATGGCGACCGAGGTCGGCGCCTCGGCGGCGCGTTGCGTCCACGGTGAAATCGTGGCGCGCGGCGTGATCGCCTCCACGTCCATCAACGGCACGTACACCCGCGCATCCACCGTCTCGGCGAGCAGCAGAGCGGCGACGAGCGCCGTCGGCCGTTCCAGCGGATCGTGGTGCAGGCATCGCGAGCACATGTCGACGACCTCGGGTGCCAGACCCTCGATGTGCGGCAACGGGTCCGGCTCGCCGTGCTGCTGCGCCTCGACGAGCTCGGTGTGAGTGGCCGCCTGCCAGGGCAGACGCCCGGCCAGGCAGTGGTAAAGCAGCACCCCGAGCGCGAACATGTCGGTCGCCGGTGTGGCCGGCAACCCATCGAACCGTTCCGGCGCCACGTAGGCCGGGGTGCCCATGACCGGCCCGTCCGGATCCGGATCCGGCGAGCCGGCGGCCGCCGCGATGCCGAAGTCGAGCACCTTCGCGCCGGACGGCGTCAGCATGATGTTTGCTGGTTTGATGTCGCGGTGCACCACGTGTTCGGCGTGCGCCGCGGCGAGCGCGGCCGCCACCTCGGCGCAGATCCGCACGCCGATCCGCCAGTCGATCGGTCCGGCGGCCAAGTGGTCACCGAGCGTCTGGCCCTCGACCAGTTCCATGACGATGTACGGGACGTCGCGGTCCGGCGCGGTCGCGGTGCCGAAGTCGTGCACGTTCGCGACGTTGGGATGGGCGAGCCGGGCGGCGGATCGGGCCTCGGTCTGAATCAGCTCGACGCCGCTGACCGAGCCGAGCGTGCCCTCCACCGCCGGTGCCATGATCTTGACAGCGACCGGACGGTCCAGCACCTGGTCGTGGCCTCGCCACACTTCCGACATGCCACCGATGCCGATGCGCTGCACGAGCTCGTACCGCCCGCCCAGCGTCCGCATCGCTTCTCCTTACACACCCGAGATTTCCATCCGGGTTCGACGATCCCAGGCCGACGATCGTGGTCCGAGTTCGACGATCCGTACCCGGGGCCCGGCAGGGCAAACGCGCCTCCACCCGATCGGGTCGATCAACGACACGGGTCCCGCGAAGGGCGTAGAACGCACCCGACCCCGATATCCCGCGAAGGGCGTCGAGCGACACTCGCCCGCGTCCGCCAACGGCGTCGAGCGACACTCGCCCGCGCTCCGCCAACGGCGCAACGGACGGCCCGCCCGCGCCCGATCCCCGCGGACAAACCGACCGGCACCCGCGCTCCCCGCGATCTTGGAGTTGTGGTTGGCCCGAATGCGGACGAAGTCTGCATAAGGGCAACCACAACTCCAAGATCGCGAGGAAAGAACGCTAGGCGAGCTCGGTACGCAGGTCGTGGGCGCCGTCGGCGC
>DATBGW010000089.1:0-4195 GCA_036557765.1 Actinoplanes sp. | reverse complement strand
GCCGCGGTCGCCGGGCCGCCGAGGTAGGCGATGCGCCGGTGCCCCAGCGACAGCAGGTGCTGCGTGGCGGTCAGCCCGCCGGCGAAGTTCGTCGACCCCACGCTGGTGAGCTCGACGTGCGGCGCGTCGAGTGGATCGATGACCACCAGCGGCAGATGGGCCCGGGCCAGCGCCCGCACGTCGGCGGCGGTGAGGTCGTCGGTCACCGCGATGACCGCCCGGCGCCCCGCGGCGGCCAGCTCGCGCACCCACGCGCTGAACCGGTCCAGGCCGGACCGCCGTGGCTCCCGGGCGCGGCCGCTGACGCCGAGCGCGACGCCGAGTTCCGCGGCGGTGTCCAGCAGGCCCTGGACGAGCTCGATGGAGTACGAATTCAGCTCGCCCGCGAAGATCACCTCGACGCTCGCGGTGGCCGATCCGTTGCCGGGCTGGTGCCGGCGTCCCACATACGCGTGCTCCTGCAGCACCGACTCCACGAGCGCGCGGGTGGCCGCGCCGACGTCGGCCCGGCCGTTTACCACTTTGGACACGGTTGCCACGGACACACCGGCCGACGCCGCCACGGTGGCCAGCGTGGTCCGCCCCTGTTTGGCCGGCACGGCGTCCTCCTTCACACTCCCTGGTCGATCTCCGCCGGCGTGACCAGCTGCCGGTCGGGACCCACCTCCCGTTCGCCGCCGGTCAGCCGCACCGTGGCGCGGAGCGGCAGGTCGGCGGCCGAGGTGCCGACGAGAACTTCGATGTCACCGGGCTCGACGATGCGCCGAAGATCGCGCCCGGTGAACGCGGTGCGGTCGGCGTGTACCCGGAACCGGACGCCCGCGGCGCCGCCTGCCGGGAGCGGAACCCGGGCGAAGCCGGTGAGCTGGCGTACCGGCCGGGTCACCTGCGCGACGGGGTCACGCAGGTACAGCTGAACGACTTCGCTGCCGTCCCGGCTTCCGGTGTTGCGCAGCCGGACCGCGACGGTGAACTCCCCGTCGGTGGCCACCTCGGTGTCGCTGACCCGCAGGTCGTCCACGGCGAACGTGGTGTACGAGGAACCGTGCCCGAACGGGTACAGCGGCGTGGGGTCGAGGCTGCTGATGCCGGGTGCCTCCACACCCAGCGTCGGCTGCAGGTAGGTACTGGGCTGGCCGCCCGGCGATCGCGGGATCTGCACCGGCAGCTTGCCACCGGGGTTCACCCGGCCGGACAGCACGCCGGCGATCGCCGGACCGCCTTCCTCGCCGGGCATGAACGCCTGCACCAGTCCCGCGGCGCGGCCGTGGACGTCGCCGAGCGCGTACGGGCGGCCGGAGACCACGACCACGACCACCGGCGTGCCGGTGTCCAGCAACTCGTCCAGCAGGTCCGCCTGAACGCCCGGCAGTCGTAGGTCCTCGGCGTCGCAGCCCTCTCCGGACGTGCCGTGGCCGAACAGTCCGGCGAGGTCACCGACCAGCGCGACGCACAGGTCGGCGTCGCGCGCGACGGCAACCGCCGCGGCGAAGCCGGACCGGTCGTTCCCGCGGACCGCGCAGCCGGGCTCGTGGACGACGTCGGTGCCGTCCAATTCGGCGCGCAGCGCGTCCACAGCGGACCGCACCTCGATGCCGAGCCCGCGGTCGGGGTAGCGGGGGAGCACGTGGTTGGGGAAGGAGTAGCAGCCCATGAACGTGCGTGGATCACCGGCGCACGGCCCGACGACAGCCACCCGGCGCAGGCCGGAACGCAGCGGCAGTGCCGTCCCCGCGTCCAGCAGGATGATCGAGCGCTCCGCCATTTCCCGGGCCAGCGCGCGGTTGGCCGGCGAGTCCAGGTCGGTCCCGCCGGCGCCGGCGGCCGACCGTTCCGGCGTCCACTCCGGATCCAGGAGTCCCAGGCGGGTCTTCTGGACCAGCAGACGGCGCGCGGCGCGGTCGATCAGATCCTCGGACAGCTCACCGCGGCGTACCCGGTCCACCAGACACGGGCCGAAGGCCAGCGTGTCGGGCAGCTCGACGTCGATGCCGGCGGCCAGCGCCAGCGCGCCGGCCGCGCCGTTGTCCGCGGCGACCCGGTGCATGCTGGCCAGGAACGGGACGGCCCAGTAGTCGGAGACAACGGTGCCGGCGAAGCTCCAGCCGTCGCGGAGCACCTCGGTGAGCAGCCACGGGTCCGCGCCGGCCGGCACGCCGTCCACATCGGAGTAGGAGTTCATCACCGAGCCGGCGCCCGCTCCGGTGACCGCCGTCTCGAAGGGCGGCAGGACGACGTCCAGAAGCTCGCGGCGGCCCATCGACACCGGCCCGTGGTTGCGTGCCGCGCGGGACGCGGAGTAGCCGGCGAAGTGCTTCAGCGTGGCGGTCACGCCGGCGCCCTGCAGGCCCCGCACGTACGCGGCGCCGAGCTGGGCCACCAGGTACGGGTCCTCGCCTACGGTCTCCTCGACCCGGCCCCACCGGTAGTCGCGAACCACGTCCACGACGGGGGAGAGGCCCTGGTGCACACCGAGCGCGGCCATGTCCCGTCCGATCGCGGCGGCCATCCGCTCGATCAGGTCGGGGTCGAACGTCGCGCCCCAGGCGATCGCCGCCGGGTACACGGTCGCGCCCAGGGTGGTGAATCCGGTGAGGCACTCCTCGTGTACGAGCGCCGGAATGCCGAGGCGGGAGCCGGCGAGGACGGTCTGCTGCTGCCGTACCAGCTCGGCCGCACCTTCCGCGGCCGTGACCGGGACGCTGCCGTACACCCGGGTGAGGTGTCCCAGCCCGTGCCGGCTCGCGTTCTCCAGCGGCACGGTGCCGGCGGCGAAGACATCCTGCATCGGGGCGACGTTGTGGGTTTCGCCCGCCTCGTCCGGGGGATTGTGCTGCATGTCGTTGCCGACCCACCGGCTGCCCAGCTGGGCCACCTTCTCCTCGAGTGTCATCTCGGCGAGAAGCAGGTCGACGCGATCATTAACCGCTAGCGTGGTGTCCTGCCACGAGCGCGTCATCACGATGCTTCCCTTCGAGCGGGTGCCGAAACTTGTCCGAAAGTTTTCGGTGGTCTTCCGAGATCCGGCCGAGACCGAGTCGTGACCTCGAGCTGCCTTGCCCATACGTCTGACGTGGTGCGATGTCGTCCACTCTCGCTCTACCGACACGACTTCATCAAGACCCTTGACAGGGTCAAATTGAAATCCTACGTTAACGAAAACTCGCGTGAATTTGCGGACGCCGATCGAAAGTTGCAGCCGTTCTGCCTGCTCAGTCGGGGCGGGACGCGATCGGCGCCCATCGTCACCAACGATCGGAATCGCCGCGGGAGCCCGCGGCTCTCGAGTATGGAGATGAGCGTGGATCGCATGACGATTTCCCGGCGCAATTTCCTCAACCTAGGTGTCGGCGCCGGAGCGGCCGCGGCGCTCGCGGCGTGCGGTAGCTCCGGACCGAGCGGCGGCGGGTCCAGCGGCGGCAACGCCGGTGCCGGCTCCGCGACGTACTGGTTCCTCACCGGCCAGCCGCAGCAGGCCATCCGTGAGGACACGGTCAAGCGGTTCAACGCCGCCAACCCGAACGGCAAGATCTCGTTTACCGAGTTCCAGAACGACGCGTACAAGACGAAGATCAAGACGGCGCTCGGCGCCGGTCAGGGCCCGACCATCATCTGGGGCTGGGGTGGCGGCGGCCTGAAGAGCTACGTCGAGGCCAACCAGGTCGAGGACCTCACCTCGTGGTTCCAGCAGAACCCGCAGCAGAAGGACCGCCGGTTCCCGGCGACGTTCCAGGCCGCGACGGTCAACGGCAAGATCTACGCGCTGCCGGCCGAGACGGTGACGCCGATCATCCTGTACTACAACAAGAAGGTCTTCGACAAGGTCGGTGCCCAACCGCCGCAGTCCTGGGCCGACATCATGAGCCTGGTCGACAAGTTCAACTCCCAGAAGATCGCGCCGTTCTCGCTCGGCGGCCAGTCGCGGTGGACGAACATGATGTGGCTGGAGTTCCTGCTGGACCGCATCGCCGGCCCCCAGGTCTTCCAGAACGTGTTCGACGGCAAGCCGGACTCCTGGTCCGACCCGGCGGTGACCGACATGCTCAACAAGACGGTCGAGCTGGTCAAGGCGAACGGCTTCGTCAAGGGCTTCTCCTCGATCACGGCGGACTCGAACGCCGACCAGGCGCTGCTCTACACCGGCAAGGCCGCCATGATGGTGCACGGCAGCTGGTCGTACGGCATCCAGCAGGCC
>DATBGW010000088.1:0-3989 GCA_036557765.1 Actinoplanes sp. | reverse complement strand
CGGGACGTCGTGGCTATCGTCCAGCGCACCGTCCAGGCCCCGCCCGACCGCGTCTTCGCCGTGCTCGCCGACGGGTGGACATACAGCGACTGGGTGGTCGGCACCGCGCACATCCGGGACGTGGACCCGAGCTGGCCGGCACCCGGGTCGAAGCTGCACCACAAGGCTGGTCCGTGGCCGCTGTCGTTGCAGGACTCGTCCACCGTGGTCGCCTGCGAGCCGAACCGGTCGATGACCACGAAGGTGGGGTTGTGGCCGCTGGGTGAGGGGACGGTCAAGTTCGAGCTCGAGCCGGCCGGTGCGAACGCCACCCGGGTCATCATGCACGAGGATTTCCATGCCGGACCGCTGCTGTGGGTGCGCAACAAGATCAACGACCTGGTGCTGCACCGCCGCAACGTCGAGTCGCTGCGCCGCCTGGCCGACATCGCCGAACGCGAAAAGGCCGCTCAGCGGTAGATGGCCCGGTTCGCCGTGTCGATGACGGTCCGGTAGAGGTCGCCGGTCAGCGCGCGGTTGCGGGCCAGGGCGGCCCGCGCCGCGTTCGCGCCCGGCGCGCCGTGCACCCCACCGCCCGGATGCGCGGACGCGCTGGCCAGGAACAACCGGTCCACCGGCGTGTCCGGCCGGCCCAGGCCCGGGATCGGGCGCAGGAACAGTTGCTGGTACGCCGCGGCGGTCCCGCCGCCCAGAGCGCCGCCGACCAGACTCGGGTTCTCGCGTTCCAGATCGGCTGGGGAGAACACGTTACGGCCGACGACCAGCCGACCGAATCCCGGCGCGTAGTCCTCGACGACCGCCTCCATCCGGCCGACGTGCTCGTCGATCTCCTCAGCGGTCCAGGACTCCCGGTGCGGCAGGTGCGTGTACGCCCACAACGCCTCGGTGTCCGGCGGCGAGTGTGTCGGGTCGGCGGTGGTCATCTGCCCCATCAGCAGGAACGGGTGCGGCGGCACCTCGTTCGTGGCCAGGTGCGCCGAGTACCGGGTCAGGCCGTCCAGGTCGGCGCCCAGGTGGACGGTGCCGGCTCCGGCCGCGGCCGGATTCTTCCACGGCATCTTCGCCGACACGGCCCAGTCGATCTTCACGGTGGCGCCGTCCCAGCGGAAGTGCGCGAGATCCTCGACGAACCGTGGCGGCAGCCACCGCGATCCGACCATGTCCAGGAACAGCGCCGGCGCGGGGACGTCGGCGAGCACCGCCCGGCGCGCCCGCCAGTCGCCGCCGTCGGCGGTCCGGACACCGACGGCACGGCCGCGGGCGACGAGGATGCGCGCGACCGGCGTCTCGTAGACCACCCGCCCGCCACGCGATTCGAGCCGCGACACCAGCGCCGAGGTGATCTGCTGTGCCCCGCCCACCGGGACCGGCCAGCCGTGCTCCTGGCCGAGCATCGCCAAGAGCCAGCCGTACACGCCGCCGCCGGCCTCCTCGGGCGACAGGTCGGTGTGCAGGGCGCAACCGGCGAGTGCCAGCGTGGCGCCCTCGCCGCGGAACATCTCGCGGCCGAGCTCACGGACCGACAGCACCAGCCGCCGGGCCAGCCGAAGGCCGTCCCGCACGCCCAGCTGCCGTGCGAGCCGAAGACCGGCGCGGACCGGCGGGAACGGGGTGAACAGCGTGTCGAGCATCTTCGCTGAGACGGCACGCCAGTCGTCGTACGCGTGCTTCCAGCGCTCGCCGTCGCCGTCGGCGAACTGCTCCATCGACGCCATCGTGGTCGCGATGTCGCGGTTCACCGTCGCGGCCCGGCCGTCGGGCAGCAGGTGGGTCAGCACGTCCGGCGAGTGCGTCCACTGTAGATCGAGCTGCAGCGACTTCATGACCGGCGAGGCGAATCCCAGAGGATAGAACGCGCTGAACAGGTCGCTGAGGTAGCCCGGCGCCGTCACGTAGCCGGACCGCACCGCTCCGCCGGGATTCGGCGTCGCCTCGAGCACCAGCACCGACCACCCGGCGTCGGCCAGCAGATTCGCGGCCACCAGGCCGTTGTGTCCCGCGCCGATGACGATCGCGTCCGCTTGCTCCACGTCGTGGCCCCTACCCGCTCGCGTTTGCGGCAAACGCCCGCCGGTTGACGATCCCCCCGCCCTGAAGGACGGAGATTCCCTCCACGCCGCGCCTGGAACAGGCGGCGTCCGGGCGGATTCCTGCTTCCCGGCGCGGTACCGGCACGAGTGCCGGTCTTACCCGCGCTCCACAGGCGTTTAGGCTCTCCCAGCGTCCCTGGGCGAGCACATTGATCGCCGCGTTGACGTCCCGGTCATGGACCGCGCCGCACGGGCAGGTCCATGATCGGACGTTGAGCGGCTTGGGTCCGTCGAGCCGCCCGCACGCCGAACACGTCTGCGACGTGGGCGCGAACCGGTCGATCTTGCCGAACGTGCGCCCGTACCGGGCGGCCTTGTACTCCAACATCGCCGTGAACGACGACCATCCGGCGTCCTGCACGGACTTGGCGAGCCGGGTCCGGCCGAGACCGGCGACGCACAGGTCCTCGACGTACACCGCTTGATTGTCGCGGATGATCCGTGTTGAGAGCTTGTGCTGCCAGTCCCGCCGGGTGTCGGCCACCCGCGCGTGCGCCCGGGCGACCTTCACGACGGCCTTCTTCCTGTTGTTGCTGCCCCCCTGCTTGCGGGACAGGTCTTGCTGCAACTGCTTGAGCTTCCGCGCGGCACGACGCAGGAATCTCGGCGCGGCTACTTTCGTGCCGTTGGAGAGCACGGCGAAGTGGGCCAACCCCAGGTCGATGCCGACCTCGGCGTTCGTCTCCGGGAGCGGCTGGTCGGTGGTCTGCACGACGAACGAGGCGAAGTACCGGCCTGCCGCATCCTTGATGATCGTCACGGAGGACGGGTCGGCGGGCAGATGGCGGGACCAGCGCACGTCCAGGTCGCCGATCTTAGGCAGGCGCAGCCGGCCGTTGTCCAGCACGCGGAAGCGGGCGTTGGCGGTGAACCGGAACACCTGCCGGTTGTCCTTGCGGGACCGGAACCTCGGCGGAGCGACCCTGCGACCCTTGCGCCTGCCCGATATCGAGGCGAAGAAGTTGCGGTACGCGGTGTTCAGATCGGCCAGCGCCTGCTGGAGCACCACCGCGGACACCTCACCCAGCCACGTCCGCTCGGGCGTCCGCTTGGCTCGGGTGATGACCTGCTTGGACAGCTCGCCGTCCGAGATGTAAGGCTCGCCGTTCTCCCGCGCGGTCTGTCGTGTGCGCAACCCGTCGTTGAACACCACCCTCGCGCAGCCGAACGCCTTGGCCAGCTCGTGCTGCTGGTTCGGCGTCGGGTAAACGCGGTAGTTGTAACGTAGCTGCATTATCACATCATACCGGTGACATGGCCTGATCGCAGTACATCCACACGGGACGGGCCATACGTGTTTGGTCTACCCACCCAGGTGGTGAAGCAGTACATCGAGCAGCACAACCGCCTGGTCTAGGGCACGCTCGGGCCTGAAGGCCTCCCGCCCCGGGCCCTCACCCCGCAGCGCAAGGCGGAGCACCGGCCGCATTCTGGTAGCACACGGGGATGTGGCATGACGAACGAGGAGCCGGCATGACGATCCGGATGGCCGCCCGCGGCGCACGCCCCCGGAGCCTACGCCAGCTGCCCTGGTCGGCCTGGCGCGGCGTGGTATGGCGCAGTGTCAATGGCTGGCTGGACGACGACTGCGGCGACCTCGCCGGAGCCCTGACATACAACGCCGTGCTCGCCGTGTTTCCGGGCGCCATCGTGGTGGTCGCGCTGGTGAACCTCGTTGCAGACGGGCGCACCGCGGTCAACGCGATCCTCGGCATCCTCAAGGATCTCGGTGCCGGCTCAGTGGTCGCGGACAAGAACTTCACCGCCGTCCTCGACGCGATCATCGTTCAGCAGAGCTCGGCGAAGGTACTGCTGGGCTTCGGCGTGCTCGGCGCGCTGTGGTCCACGTCCAACTACGTCGCCGTCTTCACCCGCGCCTCCAACCGGATCTACGGCGTT
>DATBGW010000087.1:0-3276 GCA_036557765.1 Actinoplanes sp. | reverse complement strand
CGGCCGGATCGCGGTGTCCTGGCGCCTGGATGGCGACGGCTTTGGGCTGCGGGTGGAGGTGCCGGCCGGCACGTCGGCGGAGGTGGTCCTGCCGAACGGCCGCATCGAGCACGCGACTCCCGGCACTCACACCTTCCGCTCCTAACCAAATCCCCCGCGATCTTGGAGTTGTGGTTGCCTTTTCGCGGCTTCCCGCCCGATTTCTTCCAACCACAACTCCAAGATCGGCGCAGGGTTTGGAGGTTACATCAGCCAAGGGTCCATGCCGGAGGAGCCGCGCGGGGCGTCCGTCACCGCGGGCGGCGGTGGACGGCGCTTGCGCACGACGTTCACCACCCGCCCGGAGAGCCAGCCGAGCGCTCCCGGTAGCCCGGCGCCCAACCGTGTCACGTCGCTGCGCCGCGGTCCGGTGGGTACGTCGCGCGGCAGCGACGGCGCCGCCACCAGCCACCGCGGCAGCCCCAGCAGCCGGAGCACGCCGGCGAGCCGTTCGGATTCGAACACGCTGTCCGGATCGAGCTCCTCGCCGAGCAGCTCTTCCAGATCCTCGGCGTTCTCCGGGTGACCGCAGCCGACGGCGAAGGCAGGGGCGTACTCCACCCCGTACGCGTCGGGCAGTGTGTCGTCACCGGGTCCGAGACCGTACGACGGGTCGCTGAGGTAACGACCCACCTCCTCACCGTCGGCCCAGACGACGACCAGCAGCTGGCGGTCCCGAACGACCCGCAGCGCGACGACGGTCGCGCCGAACCGCTCGGCCAGCCACTCGCCGACGCCGACGACACCGCGGCGGCCGGCCGCGACCGTCCCGGCGCCGGAGGACACCACGGCGGACAGCCAGCCGTCCTCCGGTTGCCCGAGCCAGCCGCTGAAGCGCAGTTGGCGGAGCGCGGCGAGCACGTCGTCGCGGGTGTGCTTCTCCACCCGGACCACGACGGCCGCGTACGTGTAGCCGGACGGTCCGCCGACATCCCCGACGGGGACCACCGGATAGGTCATGAGTGGTCAGGCTAGTCCGTTGCGCCGGGCCACCTCGCCCAGCCACGCGAGGCTCGGCTTGGGCGTACGAACGAAGGTGGTCCGGTCGACCGCGATCAGCCCGAACGTTGCGGCGTAGCCACCGAACCACTCGAAGTTGTCCAGCAGGCTCCAATGCACGTAGCCGCGCACGTCGACACCGTCGCCGATCGCGGCGTGCACACCGCGCAGCACGTCGGTGGTGAACGCGATGCGCTCCCGGTCGTCGGTGGTGGCGAGTCCGTTCTCGGTGACCACGATCGGCGTGCCCGGCAGTACCTGCGACACCCGGCGGACCGACTCGCCGACGGCCTGCGGCCGGTACTCCACGTGGGCCAGCGTCGTCCGGTCCGCCGGCGGCGCGACCGGTCCCTTCGGCCCGATCCGCGCGCAGCTGTAGATCTGCATGCCGACGAAGCCGTCTCCGTCCGTCCCGGCCAGGAACTGGTCCTCCATTGCGGCCCGATGCGCCGCCATCTCCTGATCGGCGGCCTCCTCGGCGATCCACTCCTGGCCGACCAGCGACACCCCGGCGGGCGGCGAGCCGGCGCCGTTCAGCACCTCCATGGCCCGCCGGTGCGCGGCGATCAGCGCCTCGCTGATCCGCTGGTCGGGCCGGGGCAGGCCGTTCACCTGCTCGCCGCGGGCGGCCATCGCGGCCAGCACCGGCAGGCACGCGGCCAGGTTCGGCTCGTTGAGCGTGACCACGTAGCCGGCGTCGCGGACGACCGGCAGGACGGTCTCGGTGAACCGGGCGAACCGGTCGCCGGCCGACGCGTCCAGCCAGCCGCCGGCAGAGGCGAACCAGCGTGGCACGGTGAAGTGGTTGATCGTGACGATCGGGGTGAGCCCGCGGTCCCGGCAGCCGTCCAGCATCCGGCGGTAGTGGTCCAGCGAAGCCCGCGACACCTCACCCTCCTCGGGCTCGATGCGGCTCCACTCCAGGCTGAACCGGTACGCCGTGAGCCCGGCACCGGCGAGCAGATCGAGATCCTCACGCCAGCGGTGGTAGTGGTCGACAGCGTCGCCGCTCGGCTCCACGAACGGTGTGTCCGGGGCGTGCTCCCACTCCCAGTAGTTGCTGTTGACGTTGTTGCCCTCGACCTGATGGCCGGCGGTGGCGGCGCCCCAGAGGAAACCGTCGGGAAAGGTGGCTTCAGTCACCGTACGAGCATGGGGTGTCGCCGCTTTCCCGCGCGCCGGTTCTGCCATTGAGTGGCATGGCGCGTTCCCTCGACGCGTGCCGGGCGGCATGCTGTCGAAGGATCTTCGATCGACAGAAGGGGCCGATATGACGTTCGAATTCGTCCGCCGCCCGGAGGGCAGCCCGCTGCCCGGCGCGCAGGTGCCGTACTTCCTGTCGGAGGGCGACGGCGAGCACTCCGTGGTCATCGACAGCCTCTTCACCGTCCTGCTGAGCGCGGACGAGACCGGAGGGCAGTTCGGGGTCTTCACGATGGACGGCCCGAAGGGCGACGCGATTCCGCCGCACTCGCACGGCACGCACCACGAGATCTTCTACGTCGTACGCGGCGGGGTGACCGTGTTCCTCGACGACTTCGACGGCAAGCGTCAGGTGCGCGAGCTCGGTCCCGGCGACTTCGGGTACGTGCCGGCCGGCATCGTGCACGCGTACCGCGTCGAGGAGAACCGCACCCGGGTGCTGGGCGTCAGCACTGCGGGTTTCGAACGGTTCTTCAGCGTGCTCGGCGAGCCCACCGACGCGAGTACGTATCCGGAGCAGCCGCTCGGACTGCCCCCGGTGGAGCGGTTCATCGAGGCGGGCCGGCGGTTCGACACGACGTTCGTGCGCGACTACCGGCTGGACACGTGACCGTACCGGCCGCACCGCCGGGCTTGATCGATCCGGTCACCGAGCCGCTGCCGCCGGCCGTACCGCTGGGCGAGAGCGGCAGCGTGCGGCGCGGCATTCCATACGCGGTCCGGCCCGGGTTCCGGCCGCTGCAGCTCGACCTGTACCGGCCCGCCGGTGCCGGCCCCCATCCGGTGGTGCTGTTCCTGCACGGCGGCGGGTGGAGGCTGGGCACCCGCGCGGTGTTCTGCCCGACCTGGCGGCACTGGCAGCCGGCCCCGTTCGCCCGGATCGTGGCCGCCGGGTTCGCGGTCGCCTCCGCGGAGTACCGGCTCAGCGGCGAGGCGGTGTTCCCCGCGCAGCTTGAGGATGTCACCGACGCGCTGCGCTGGATCGGCGCCCGGGCGGACAAACTCGGCGTCGACATGGGGCGGGTGGTGGTCTGG
>DATBGW010000086.1:0-3946 GCA_036557765.1 Actinoplanes sp. | reverse complement strand
CCTATAACGCCGCGTCCGCTCGGCGAACGTAGGGGCCGATTGGCGCCAAGATCCGGCGGCCGGGGAGACCTTGGTGCTGTACGGCCCTCAGGACGGCCGTCTGCTACCAAGGTCCACGAGCCGTCCGGACCTTGGTGCGCGGTGGCCCTTCGCGTGGCCACCGACAAACCTCCCGCGATCTTGGAGTTGTGGTTGGCACGAATCGGGCGCTAAGCCGCGAATATGCAACCACAACTCCAAGATAGCGGGGGATGTGTGGGCGCGAGGCGGGCGGCGGGGCGGTGCGGGGGCGAGCCGTCGGCGGTAACGTCCGCAGCATGTCGACCCTGCCCCAATCGCTGTTCTGGGAACGCCAGGACACCAGCGGCGGCGAGCACGTCCTCGTCGACGCGCGCTCCGGTCTGTACGCCCGCGGCACGGCGATCGCCGTGGACCCGATCGCGTACACGTGCCGGTACGAGTTGCAGACCGATCCGTCCGGAGCGACCAGCCGGTTCGACGTGAGTACGGAGGGCGCCGGCTGGGCCCGTACGGTCCGGCTGGAGCTGGCCGCTGGTCGATGGCGTGTCACGACGTCCGAGCAGGGCAACCTGGACGCGGTCCTGACCGCGTCCGGCCACGCCGCCGCGAGCATGCCGGGCACGGAGGATCCGGACCTGCTGTACGGCGCGTTCGACGTCGACCTGACCGGCTCTCCCATGACCAACGCGCTGCCGATCCGGCGGCTCAACCTGCTCAAGGCGCAGCCCGGCGTGGCGCACCGGATCAGCGTGGCGTGGGTGATCGTCCCGAGCCTCGAGGTGGTCCAGGCGGATCAGATCTACACCCCCCTGAACGAGGGTATGGTCCGCTTCGCGAACGAGACGTTCAGCGCCGACCTGGTGGTCGACGACGACGGCTTCGTCCGCGACTACCCGGGTCTGGCGCGCCGCCGAAGCTGACACCACCCCACCGCGCCGTGCTCTCCGCCGTCCTCCTCCGCGATCTTGGAGTTGTGGTTGGCATGATTCATCGCGGAACGGACAAAAAGGCAACCATAACTCCAAGATCGCGAGAGAGATGGAACCTCAGGTGGGCCAGGGGGCGCCGGCCAGGAAGCCCTCGATCGTGGACAGGTACGGCGTCAGGTCCAGGCCCTGTTCCGCGAGCCACGCGTCCGAGTAGTACGTATGGGCGTACCGCTCGCCGCCGTCGCAGATCAGCGTCACGACCGAACCGTGGCGGCCGGCCGCCCGCATCTCCGCGATCAGGCCGAACGCGCCCCACCGGTTGGTGCCGGTCGACCCGCCCAGCCGCCGGCCCAGGATCGCCGATCCGGCCCGCATCGCGGCAAGCGACGCCGCGTCCCGTACCAGGATCATCCGGTCCACGACGGCCGGCTGGAATGACGGTTCCACTCGTGGCCGCCCGATCCCCTCGATGCGCGATCCCCGGCCGGTGACCGTGCTCCAGTCCTGGGACTGGTACGCGGGCCAGAACGCCGAACTCTCCGGATCCACGACGCAGATCTTGGTGGCGTACCGGCGAAAGCGGGCGTACCGCCCGATGGTCGCGCTCGTCCCGCCGGTGCCCGCGCCGACGACGATCCAGGCGGGCACCGGATGCCGTTCCAGGGCGAGCTGGGTGTAGATCGACTCGGCGATGTTGTTGTTGCCGCGCCAGTCGGTGGCCCGCTCGGCGTAGGTGAACTGGTCCATGAAATGGCCGTCCAGATCCGCGGCGAGCCGACGGGCGGTCGCGACGACAGCGGCCGGATCCGCGACCAGGTGGCATTTCGCGCCCTGGAACTCGATCAGCGAGATCTTCTCTGGCGACGTCCGCTCCGGCATCACCGCGATGAACGGCAACCCCAGCATCCGGGCGAAATATGCCTCACTGACCGCCGTCGACCCTGAAGATGCCTCGACCACGGTGGTGTGCGGGCCGATCCAGCCGTTGCACAGCGCGTACAGGAAGAGGGAACGGGCCAGGCGGTGCTTGAGCGAGCCGGTGGGGTGCGAGGACTCGTCCTTGAGGTAGAGATCGATTCCCCAGGACCCCGGCAGCGGGAACGGCAGCAGATGGGTGTCGGCCGACCGGTTCGCGTCCGCCTCCACGAGAGCGATCGCCTCGCGGGTCCATTCACGCGCGGCGTCATCGCTGCGATCGAGCTGTTCCATCATGATCTGGCGCCGTTCTGTGGGCGGTTCTCCCACTTCGTGGAAAGCGCGATCGCCGTACGGGTCGAGGCCACTCCGGCCGTACGATTGATCCGTACGATCAACTGCTCCAGCTCGGCGATCGTGCCCACCCGGACGATGAGCTGGTACGACTCCACGCCGGCCATGAAGTAACAGGACTCGACCTCCGGCATGTCCCGCACCGCCTCGAGCACGTCGTCGGTGTCGGCGCCGGAGTCCTCGATTATGCCGATCAACGCCGTGACGCCGAGGCCGATCGCCTCGTGCTCCACCTCCGCGCGGTACGCGCGGATCGTACCGGCGGCCTCCAGCTTGCCGACCCGTTCATGCACCGCGGGCGCGGAAAGGCCGACCTGCCGGGCCAGCTCGGCGTACGACGACCGGGCGTTGCGTCGCAGCAGGCCGATGAGGCGCAAGTCGATGGCGTCCACGGCATCAGACCCTAATCGGTCGCGCTGCGTACCTCACGCCCGGTAGTGGCCCGGGAGCGCTGGAGCGAGCCAGGATAATGATCACTGTCGCAATCGGGGCTTTTTCCGCATTTCACGGACTTGGTTCTGAGGCGATGCTCTAATGGCCTTACGTCCCGATCGAGCTCGCCGACACTCACCGTGACCACCGGCCGCTCCAAGAATTGACGCGAGGAGGGGGTTGTGGACACTGGAGATCGTCTGCTGACACCGGGCGAGGTGGCCGCGCTGTTCCGCGTCGACCCGAAGACGGTCACGCGGTGGGCGGCAGCCGGACGCATCGGCAGCATCCGTACTCCGGGTGGACACCGCCGATTCCGCGAGTCGGAGGTCCGCGCACTGCTCGAGGGCGACGTGGTAGAGGAGATGCGCGAGGACGACGCCGCCAACCGTCCGCGCAACGCCGGTCCGTCGAACCCGGGCGCCAGCTACGGGCCGCCCAACGGGCTGCGCTGAGCGTTCAGCTCGCCCGTCCATCGGGTGAACAGCGTGTGCGGCACGCCGATCGCATCCAGCACTTTGCCCGCCACGAAGTCGATCAGCTGTGCCGCGGTGGCCTGCGCGCCCGCGCCGTAGAAGCCGGGGCTGGCCGGCAGCACCACCGCACCGGCGTCGTGCAGCGCGATCAGGTGTTCCAGGTGGCTGCGGCTCACCGGTGTCTCCCGCGGCACGATGACGGTCGGCCGCCGCTCCTTCAGGTTCACCTCGGCCGCCCGCTGTAGCAGGTCCTTGCTGAGCCCGATGGCGATGCCCGCGCACGCGGCAGTGCTGGCCGGCACGACGATCATGCCGTGGGCCGGGTACGAGCCGCTGCTCGGGCCGGCCGCGAGGTCACCGACCGGCCAGTAGGTCAGATCACCGAGATCGCGGTCCAGCCACGCGGCCACGTCGTCCTTCCAGTGCGCGTCCCGCACGCTGGCGCCGGTCTCGTCCAGCAAGGTCAGCCGGGCGGCCCGCGAGATCACCAGGTCGACCGGAACGCCCGCGTCGAGCAGCGCGCCGATCACCGCGCGCGCGTACGGCGTGCCGGAGGCACCCGAGACGCCGACGATCCAGGGAACGCGCATGTCCCCAGTCTGCCGGATCCGCTCACCGCCGGCGCCCGCCGGCCGCTGGCGCGAGGCCGCTGCTCGCGGAAGCCACCATCCGCCGAGGTCCCGGCCCGCCTGGCCTCCGGCGATCTTGGAGTTGTGGTTGGCGGTTGGAACAAAGGTCCCAACCCGCCCTCCCCGTCCCCGCGATCTTGGAGTTGTGGTTGGCACAGATCAGTCTGAAACCGGCATGAGGCAACCACAA
>DATBGW010000085.1:0-4322 GCA_036557765.1 Actinoplanes sp. | reverse complement strand
GATCGGGCTGGCCGTACACACGCTGGAAGGCCGTGCCCGGCGAGCCGGACGGCGAGGTCGCGACCTCGAAGTAGTAGATCTCCTCGAGCACCGACTCAGCCTCGCCAATCTCATCGTGCTTGTGCGGCGGGTACGATGACCAGTTCCCGCCAGGCGTGAGGATCTCGCAAGCGATCAGCCGGTCACACTCGAACGCGTCGGGCGTGCAGAAGTTGTTCACCTGCCGGCTTGTCTGCCCGGCGCCGCGCAGCTCGACCGCCACGTCCTCGGCGGCGCCGTACCGGAACGGTAGCCGGCGATCAGCACGCGCCGATGGGAGCGCGAACCGCCCGCCGCCGGGCGCCCGCAGCGTCACAGTGGCGTCCCTCGGCACGTACGCGAAGTCGGTCACCCGGCTGAACACCGACGCGCGGCCGGTGAGCGTGACCCGTTCGTCGTCGCATGTGACGTCGCAGCCACCGGACAGCGGCAGCACCAGCATCTCGTCCTCGCCGGTGGTGAACGTGACGCGGGCACCCACCGGCAGATCGAGCACCCGCAGCCCGCTGTAGCCCCAGCCCGCCGTCTCCGGCGTGATGACCAGATCGAACGGCTTCTCGGCGGACGTGCCGCGGGGCAGCACGGGATTGACCAGCTGGGTCATAGCAGGCCCACCGCCCGGTCCACCGCGGTCGCCACGTCGCCACCCGGCGGGTACAGCAGCGTGCGGCCGATCACCAGCCCCTGCACGGTGGGCAGCGCCAGCGCCTTGCTCCACTGCGCGTACACCGCGTCGGAGTCCGCGGTGACCTCGCCGCCCAGAATCAGCGCCGGCAGCGTGGTGGCCGCCATGACCCGTTCCATCTCGTCGACGATCGGCACCTTGAGCCAGGTGTGGGCGGACGTGGTGCCGAGGCCGGCGGACACCGTCATGGCCCGGATCATCGCCTCGGCGGTGAGCTCGTTGCGGATCCGCCCGTCGACGCGGTGCGAGATGAACGGTTCGACCATCGCCATCACCCCGTGCCCGGCGAGGTCGCTGACCGCCCTTCCGCAGCTTTCCAGCGTGGCCACCGTGCCGTGATCGTCGGGGTCGATGCGCAGCAGCATCTTGCCGCCCTCGAAACCCGCAGCGGCGATGCTGTCCGCGTCGTACGCGGTGAACCGGTCGTCCATTTCGAAGACCGTCCCAGCCAGGCCGCCGCGGTTCATCGAGCCGATCACGACCTTGTCGTCGAGCGCGCCGAGCAACAGCAGGTCCTCGAGGACGTCGGGAGTACCGAGAACGCCGTTGACGCCCGGCCGGCCCAGCGCCGTACGGATGCGGTCCAGCAGGTCCATCCGGTTGCCCATGGCGAACGGGTCGGGCCCGGCCCGCAGTGCGCCCCGGGCCGGGTGATCCGCCGCGATGATCATCAGCTTGCCGTGGTCGCCGAGCAGGGAGGTGGGTCGACGACGGGCCGCGGCAGCCTCGGCGATCGCCTCCGGGCGGTTGATGCGGGTGGCCACGAGTTCGGCGATGTCACGCATGTCCGGCCTCCCGCAGCAGGTCGCGCACCTCGGCCTCGGTCGGCATCGCGTCGGCGCAAGCCAATCGTGCAGCGACCAGCGCGCCGGCGGCGTTGCAGAACCGCATCATTCCTTCCAGGTCCCAGCCGGACAACAGTCCATGGCACAACGCGCCGCCGAACGCGTCCCCGGCGCCGAGGCCGTTCACCACGTCGACCGGCACGGGCGGCACCTGAACCTCCTCGCCACTCCGCGACGCCAGCACGCCGGCCGGGCCCTGCTTGATCACCGCCAGCCCGACACCGGCGTCGTGCAGTGCGGCCGCGGCCTTGCGGGGCTCGCGGACGCCCACGGCGGTGTCGACCTCGTCGAGGTTGCCGACCGCCACTGTGACGTACGGCAGCGCTTGCTGGTACCAGGACCGTGCCTCATCCCGGGAGGACCAGAACATCGGCCGATAGTCCAGGTCAAGGACGGTGATACCGGACCGGCCGCGGGCCCGCAGCGCCGCCAGGGTCGCGGTCCGTGACGGCTCCTGGCACAGCCCGGTGCCGGTGACCCAGAAGATGTCCGCGGCCCGGATCGCGTCCAGGTCGAGCTCATTTTCGTAGATCTCGAGATCCGGCGCCTTCGGATACCGGTAGAAGTACAGCGGGAAATCGTCGGGGGGAAAGATCTCGCAGAACGTCACGGGGGTGGGCAGCGACGGCACCGGCGTGACGAACCGGTCGTCGACGCCGAAGCCGCGCAGCGCGTCGTGGATGTAGAGGCCGAACGGATCGTCGCCGGTGCGGGTGATGACCGCGCTGCGCCGGCCGTACCGGGCGGCTGCCACCGCGACGTTGGACGGGCTACCGCCGAGGAACTTGGCGAACGACTGGATTTCGCGCAACGACACGCCGACCTGTTCCGGGTACAGGTCCACGCCGATCCGTCCCATGGTCAGTACCTCGTCTGCGGGCATGCGCGTCTCTTTTCCGTGCGGGCGGCGGTAAGCCACGTGGGCGTGTGTCCGGCGCGGTGGGCTGTGCGGTATACGGCCCGGGTGGCCCTCTAGGTTGCTGGTTGTCGATGTAATAGCATGAGGGCTTACTACGTCAATACTTTGTCATGACAAACTGAAAAACTCACTTGGGGAAGCCATGACCGCCCAACCCGCGCCGCGAAGCCCCGTCCGCCCGGTGGAAGTGGACCGGACCAGCCCCGTGCCGCTCTATTTCCAGGTCGCGTCGCGGCTGCAGGAGCTGATCGAGAACGGTGAGATCGGCGTGGGCGCTCGCATCGAGAACGAAGTCGACCTCGCCGAACGGCTCGGCGTGTCCCGGCCGACCACCCGGCGGGCCATCCAGTACCTCGTGGAGCGCGGCATGCTGGTGCGCAAGCGTGGCGTGGGCACACAGGTGGTCCATCCCAAGGTGCGCCGGCCGGTCGAGCTGTCCAGCTTGTACGACGACCTGGTCAACGCGGACCGCCGGCCCCGCACCGACGTCCTCGACCTCCGGGTGATCCCGGCGACGCAGGAGGTGGCCGACGCGCTGGAACTGGCGCCCGGCACCGACGTCACGTGGATCGAACGGCTCCGGTACGCCGGCGGCGAGCCGCTCGCGATCATGCACAACGCGATCCCGGTGGACCTGCTGTCGCTCGCCGAACAGGACCTCGCCGAGCACGGCCTCTACGAGCTGCTGCGCCGGGCCGGGTTCGTGCCCCGGATCGCCACCCAGGTGATCGGCGCCCGGTCCGCGACCCCGGCCGAGGCCAAGATCCTGCAGGAGAAGCGCGGCGCGTCGCTGCTCACCATGACCCGCACGGCGTGGGACGCCGGCGGCCGCGCGCTGGAGTACGGCAGCCACCTCTACCGGGCCAGCCGGTACAGCTTCGAACTCAACCTCTCCGCCGGCTGACCACCAACCCCTTCCCCGCGATCTTGGAGTTGTGGTTGCCTTTATGGGTGGCTTGCCCCGCTTCGTGCCAACCACAACTCCAAGATCGTGGAGTAGGGGGAGCGGCCCACGACTCCAGGACTGCGGGTGCCGTCAGCCGCCGGCCGGACGCCACATCCGGTAGAACGGGGTGCCGTCCGGCAGCCGGATGTCGAACGGGTCCATCGGCTGGTAGCCGTGGCGCCGGTACAGCCGGATGTTCTCCTCGTTGGTCGCTTCCAGGTACTGCGGGATGCCCGCGGCGTCGAGCGTCGCGTGGGTACGCCGCATGAGGGCGCTGGCAAGCCCCTGGTTCTGGGAGTCCGGGTGGACGGCCATAAAGTGCAGGTGCCAGTGCGGCTCCGCGGGCTCGTGCTTGGCGAGCAGGTCCAGGGACGCGAAGTTGCCGATGTACGGACCGGCGAACTCGGCGACGCGGTCCTGGAAGTCCGCCAGCCCCGGAGCGTCCCAGGTGCGGTCGAACCACACCGCCGCGGCCTCAGGTCCGCCGCCGCGGTCGACCACGTCGACGCGGCCGTACCGGTCCGCGTGCTCGACCAGCATCGTGAAGAACTGCCCCATCACCCGTGGCCGGTCCGCCGGATCGGGAACGACGTAGGTGTCCGGCCCCAGGTGGTGGAAGGCCAACGCGATCAGCGCACCGACGTCCGCGAATTCGGCAGCGGTGGCGGGCCGGATGGCAACGTCGGTCACCAGCGCGTGTCCTGGTCCTGGCCGGGGTTCATCGCCGCCGCGAAGCCGCCGCGCGGAGTGTTGCCGGCCGTCGCGCTGCGGGCGCCGTATCCGATGCCCTCGTACACCCGCGGGCGGCCGGCGCGCAGCGCGAGCGCCCACAGGATGCCGGCGACCATCACTACTGCGAACGCGGTCGGCACGACCCACGTCGGCGCG
>DATBGW010000084.1:0-5115 GCA_036557765.1 Actinoplanes sp. | reverse complement strand
TGTGGTTGGAACGAATCGGGCGACAACCCGCATAAAGGCAACCACAACTCCAAGATCGCGGAGTTATGACGAGGACGAGAGCGAGAAAACGGCGGCGGACTCGGGCGGGAGCGTCGCCTGGGAGCCGACCAGGGTCACGCCGGCGGCGGTAGCCAGCAGGACCTTGGCGGGCTCGGCGCCCAGCGGGACCGTGCGCGGTTCCGGCGCCAGGTTCGCGGCGACCAGGCACCGGCCGCGCCGGATCACCACCGAATGGTCACCCGGCGAAACGGAAACCCGGTCCAGCCACGGGTCGGACAGGTCGGCGTGGCTGCGGCGCAGCGCGATCAGCCTCCGGTGGAGATCCAGGATCTCGGCGTGCCCGGGCTTGCCCGGTTCCGACCAGTCCAGTTTGGAGCGTTCGAACGTGGCCGGGTCCTGCGGGTCCGGCACGTCCGCCTCGGCCCAGCCGTGCGACCCGAACTCCCGGCGCCGTCCGTCCCGCACCGATGCGGCCAGGTCGGCCTCGGGATGGCTGGTGAAGAACTGCCACGGCGTGCCCGCCGCCCACTCCTCGCCCATGAACAGCATCGGCGTGAACGCAGTAGTGAGCAGCAGCGTGGCACCGACTCCGAGCAGCCCCGGCGAAAGCGTGGCGGACAGCCGGTCGCCGGTGGCCCGATTGCCGATCTGGTCGTGGTTCTGCAGGTACGCGACGAAGCGATGTCCCGGTACCGTACGGCGGTCCACCGGCCGGCCGTGGTTGCGCCGCCGGAAGCTGGACCAGGTGCCGGCGTGGTAGAACGCGCCCTCCAGCACGGTGGCCAGGCACGAAAGTGAGCCGAAGTCGCCGTAGTAACCTCGCCGCTCGCCGGTGAGCAGCGCGTGCAGCGCATGGTGCACGTCGTCGTCCCACTGCGCCTGCAGGCCGTACCCGGCGGCCTCCCGCGCCGTGATCAGCCGGGGGTCGTTGAGGTCCGACTCGGCGATCAGCGAGAGCGGCCGACGCAGGTGCGTCGACATGCTCTCCACCTCGACGGCGAGCTGTTCCAGCAGGTGCACGGCGTTGCTGTCGACGAACGCGTGCACGGCGTCCAGCCGCAGCCCGTCGACGTGGTAGTCGCGCAGCCATGCCAGCGCGCTGTCGATGATGTACCGCCGGACGCCGTCGGCGTACGCGCCGTCGAGGTTCACCGACGCGCCCCAGGGGTTGCTCGCCGACGCGCTGAGATAGGGCGCGAACATCGGCGCGTACGCCCCGGACGGTCCGAAGTGGTTGTACACCACGTCGAGCACCACGCCGAGGCCCTTGCCGTGGCAGGCGTCGACGAAGCGCTTCAGCCCGTCCGGGCCGCCGTACGGCTCGTGCGGCGCGTACCAGCAGACGCCGTCGTACCCCCAGTTGTACGGGCCGTTCACGGCGTTCACCGGAAGCAGCTCGACGAGGTCGACGCCCAAGTCGACGAGGTGGTCGAGGCGTTCGATCGCGGCGTCGAACGTGCCGTCCGGCGTGAACGTGCCGATGTGCAACTCGTAGAGCACCGAACCGGGCAGTTGCCGCCCGGTCCAGGCGCGGTCCGACCACGCGAAGGCGCCATGGTCGTACACCCGGCTGGGCCCGTGCACACCGGAGGGCTGCCACGCCGACCGCGGGTCGGGCAGCGCGGTGTCGGACTCCGGGAGCAGGAAGGCGTAGTCCGTGCCGGCGCCGGCCGAGGACACGTCGAGGCGCCACCAGCCGTCGCCGCCGCGTTCCATCTCGAGGTCCCGGCCGTCGACGCGCAGCCGGACCGTCTCCTTCTCGGGAGCCCAGACCTCAAAGAGGCTCATTCCTTCACCAGCAACGCGACCGGGTACGTGTGCAGCACGTCCGCCACGGCCAGGCGGGTGCCGCCGTAACTGGTGTTGGTGAACACCTCCGTCCAGCTGTGGCCGTCCAGCGGCAGCGTGGTGTCGTGCCAGCCGCCGTGCCGGGACAGCCCCACCGGCAGGCGGGTCGCCACCGCGACCGCTCCCCCGCGGTCGAACGCCAGGACGTGTTCGGCGACCCGGCCGTCCGCGAACGCGGGACGGTAGCCGGTGAACAGCTCCGGCCGGTGCCGCCGCAACCGCAGCGTCCGTGCGGTCACCAGCAGCTTGGCGGCGCCGGTGTCGTCCACCGGCGGCTGCCATCCGTCGTCGATGCGGGCGAGCAGTTCCCGGCGCCCCCCGAAGTCGACGGGCCGCCGGTTGTCCGGGTCGACCAGCGAGTGGTCCCACAGCTCGGTGCCCTGGTACACGTCCGGGACCCCGGGCATGGTGAGTTGCACGAGCTTCTGGCCCAGCGCGTTCGACCATCCGGGCGGTGTGATCGCCGCGGCGAAATCGGCGACCTCGCGGTGCAGCACCGGGTCGTCGTAGATGCGGTCCACCATCTCGAACAGCGCCGTCTCGAACCGGTCGTCGGGCTGCTGCCACGTTGTAGCGACCGCCGCCTCGCGGGCGGCCTTCAGCGCGTACGCCCGCAGCCGCTCCCGTTCGATCGGCCATGCCCCCACCGCGGCCTGCCAGACCAGATGCGCGAACGACGGGTCCGGCAGCGGCGCGATCCGCACCCACCGGCGGACCACCTCGGTCCAGTCGCCGGGCAGCTCGGCCAGCACCGCGAGCCGGGCGCGCACGTCCTCGCTCCGCTTGGTGTCGTGGGTGGACAGCGCGGTCATCCCGGCGGGCCACCGCAGTTGCCGGGATTCGGCGGTGTCGTGGAACTCATCAGGCGCGACGCCGAACTTCGCCGGATCGTTGCCTACTTCGTTGCGGGCGGTGAACCGGGTCCACCGGTAGAACGCGGTGTCCTCCACGCCCTTCGCCATCACCGCGCCGGTGAACTGCTGGAACCGTACGGCCAGCTCGTCGGACGGGTTGCGCAGCCGGCCGGTGAGCTGGTCCAGCACCCGGATCAGCTCGGGCCGGCGCCGCCCCGCCTCGGACCGCGCCTTCGCCAGGTGCCGGGCCCCGAACGGCAGGTACGAGCGGTAGACCGGAAAGCAGGCGGCCAGCTCGGCCAGCGCCCGGGGCGCGGCGTCGACCTCCGGTACGAGCGCGGCCATCCGGGCCAGTTCGGCCGCGAGCAGCGTGGTGGCCACCGCGTACTTGGTCTGGTGCACCATGTCCTGCCAGGACGTCTCCCGCCCGGTGAGGTGGTGGTCCAGCGTGTCGAAGAACGCCTCGGTGCTGGTGTCCACGAACACGCCGCAGACCTCGGCCAACGCGTCGTATCCGGTGGTGCCTGCGACCGGCCAGTCCGGCAACTGCTCGCCCGGCTCGAGGATCTTCTCCACCACGATCCACGCGTCCGGCGCGGCCTCGTGCAGTCGCCGCAGGTAGTCGCCGGGGTCGCGGAGCCCGTCCGGGTGATCCACCCGGATGCCCTGAACGCCGCCCTCGTGATACCAGCGCAGGATCTCGGCGTGGGTGGCCTCGAACACCTGCGGGTCCTCCACCCGCAGGCCGGCCAGGTCCACGATCGCGAAGAAGCGGCGGTAGTTCAGCTCGCTGTCGCCGCGCGTCCAGTTGACCAGCTCGTAGTGCTGACGGTCGTGCACCTCCTGCGGTGTGCCGCCGCCGGTGCCGTCCGCGATCGGGTACCGCTTGTCGAAGTAGTGCAGCTCGTCTCCCTCGATCCGCAGCGATGACAGCGCGTCGGGATCGTCGGCCAGCACGGGGATCAGCAACCGGCCGCGCGACCAGTCGATGTCGAACCAACTGGCGTAGGGCGAGTCGCGGCCCCGCCTGAGCACGTCCCACCAGGCCGGGTTGGCCGACGCGACGGCCACGCCGGCGTGGTTGGGAACGATGTCGACGACCAGGCCCAGCCCGGCCGCCTGCAGCGCCGCCACCAGCTGGCGCCGGCCGTCCTCGCCGCCCAGCTCGGGACTGACCCGGCTGTGGTCCACCACGTCGTAGCCGTGCTGCGAGCCGGGCGCCGCGGTGAGCAGCGGCGCCGTGTAGAGGTGGCTGACACCGAGGTCGGCCAGGTAGTCGGCGAGTTCGGCGGTGGCCTTGAGGGGAAAGTCGGGGCGGACCTGGACGCGGTAGGTTCCCGTCGGTGGCATTCAGACAGTCCTGTCCAGAACGATGAGCGAGCGGTCGGGCACCAGTATCTTCGAGCCGGCCTCGACCACCGCGGGCCGGTCCGGTGACGTGTCAGCGGTCTCGATGACCTTCTCCCACTTCTCCCCGTACTCCGGCGGAGGTGTGGCGAACTCGATCGGCGCGTCGTGCGCGTTGAAACACAGCAGGAACGAGCTGTCGACATGGCGCTGGCCGTACTGGCCGCGTTCGCGGATGCCCTCGCCGTTGACGAACAGCGCGACCGCGCGGCCGAAGTCGTTGCCCCAGTCGTCACCGGTCATCTGGCGGCCGTCCGGAGTGAACCACTCCAGGTCGGGTAGCGGATCACCGCCGCCGCGCGCGGTCACCGGCAGGCCGGTGAAGAACCGGCGGCGCTGGAACACCTGGTGCCGGTGCCGGAACGCGGTGAGCTTGCGGGTGAACTCCAGAAGCGTCTCGTCGGCGTAGTCCCAATCGATCCAGGAGATCTCGTTGTCCTGGCAGTAGGCGTTGTTGTTGCCCAGCTGACTGCGGCCCAACTCGTCGCCGTGCGAGATCATCGGCACGCCCTGGGACAGCAGCAGCGTGGCAAGGAAGTTGCGCCGCTGCCGGGCCCGCAGGGCGAGCACCGCCCGGTCGTCGGTCGGTCCCTCTACGCCGCAGTTCCAGGACCGGTTGTGGTTCTCCCCGTCCCGGTTCTCCTCACCGTTCGCCTCATTGTGCTTGTCGTTGTACGACACCATGTCCGCGAGCGTGAAACCGTCGTGCGCGGTGACGAAGTTGATCGAATGGAACGGCTTGCGGCCGTCGTCCTGGTAGAGGTCGGCCGAGCCGGTGATCCGGCTGGCGAACTCGGCAAGGGTGGCCGGCTCGCCGCGCCAGAAGTCGCGCACCGTGTCGCGGTATTTGCCGTTCCACTCCGTCCAGTTCGGCGGGAAGTTGCCGACCTGGTAGCCACCCGGACCGACGTCCCACGGCTCGGCGATCAGCTTGACCTGGCCGACCACCGGGTCCTGCTGCACCACCTCGAAGAAGGTGGACAGC
>DATBGW010000083.1:0-3081 GCA_036557765.1 Actinoplanes sp. | reverse complement strand
AGCCGGCCACGCACGCGCCGCAGCCGATGCAGGTGGCCGCCTCGAACGCGGCGTCCGCGTCCGCCTTGGGCACCGGCAGGGCGTGCGCGTCCGGCGCGCTGCCGGTGGGCGCGGTGATGTAGCCGCCGGCCTGGATGATCCGGTCGAACGCGTTCCGGTCCACCACCAGGTCCTTGACGACCGGGAACGCGGCGGCCCGCCACGGCTCGACGTCGATGGTGTCGCCGTCGGCGAAGTGCCGCATGTGCAGCTGGCACGTGGTGGTCGCGCGCTCCGGCCCGTGCGCCATCCCGTTGATCATCAGGCCGCACATGCCGCAGATGCCCTCGCGGCAGTCCGAGTCGAACGCGATCGGGTCCTCCCCGGCCGCGATCAGCCGCTCGTTCAGCAGGTCGAGCATCTCCAGGAACGACGCGTCGGGGGAGACGCCCTCCACCGCGTACGACACCATGCGGCCCTTCGCGGACGGACCGCGCTGCCGCCACACGCGGAGTGTGAGATTCATGCGTAGCTCCGTGTGCTCGGATGGACGTGCTCGAACGTGAGCTGTTCTTTGTGGAGGATCGGCACGTCGCCGTGCTCCCACGCGGCAACGTAGGCGAACCCGTCGTCGTGGCGTTCGGCCTCACCGCCGGGCGTCCGGGTCTCGGTCCGGAAGTGGCTGCCACACGACTCCCGCCGGTGCAGCGCGTCGACGCACATCAGGTCGGCCAGCTCGAGGAAGTCGGCGACCCGCCCGGCCCGCTCCAGGTTCTGGTTGAGCTCCGTGCCGGTGCCGGGCACTCGGACGCGCCGCCAGAACTCGTCGCGCAGATCCCGGACCAGCGCGATCGCCTTGGTGAGCCCCTCCTCGCTGCGTTCCATGCCGCAGTGCTCCCACAGGATCCGGCCGAGCTGCCGGTGGAACGAGTCGACGGTCCGGTCGCCACCGACGGCCAGCAGCCGGGCGAGCCGCTCCTCCACGACATCGACGGCTGTATCCCGTTGTTGTGGATCCACAGTGGAGAACGGTCCGGTCGCGAGGTAGTCGGTGATGGTGTTGGGCAACACAAAGTAGCCATCGGCCAGCGCCTGCATGAGCGCGCTCGCCCCGAGCCGATTCGCGCCCTGGTCGGAGAAGTTCGCTTCACCGATCACGAACAGTCCCGGAATCGTGGACTGCAGGTCGTAGTCCACCCACAACCCGCCCATCGTGTAATGCACCGCCGGATAGAGCCGCATCGGCACGACGTACGGGTCTTCGCCGGTGATCCGCTGGTACATCTCGAAGAGGTTGCCGTACCGCTCGGCGACGACGTGCCGACCGAGCCGGGCGATGGCGTCCGCGAAATCGAGGTAGACGCCCTGCCCAGCCGGGCCCACGCCGCGGCCGGCGTCGCACACGCTCTTCACCGCGCGCGAGGCGATGTCGCGAGGAACCAGATTCCCGTACGCCGGATAGCGGCGCTCGAGGAAGTAGTCGCGGTCGTCCGCACCGATGTCGGCCGGCGCTCTGGGATCGCCGGCCACCAGCGGCACCCACATCCGGCCGTCGTTGCGCAGCGACTCGCTCATCAGCGTGAGCTTCGACTGATGCGGACCCGACTCCGGGATGCAGGTCGGGTGGATCTGCGTGAAGCACGGATTCGCGAACAGCGCGCCCCGACGGTGCGCCCGCCAGGTCGCGGTGACGTTGCAACCCTTGGCGTTGGTGGACAGGAAGTACGCGTTGCCGTAGCCGCCGGTCGCGAGCACTACAGCGTCGGCGACGTCGGCGGTCACCGCGCCGGTGAGCAGGTCGCGCACCACGATGCCCCGGGCCCGCCCATCTGCAACGAGAAGGTCGAGCATCTCGTGCCGGGCGTACATGGTGATGGTGCCGGCCGCGATCTGCCGCTCCATCGCTTGGTACGCACCGAGCAGCAGTTGCTGCCCGGTCTGGCCGCGGGCATAGAACGTACGGGAGACCTGCGCGCCGCCGAACGACCGGTTGTCCAGCAGTCCGCCGTACTCGCGGGCGAACGGCACGCCCTGTGCCACGCACTGGTCGATGATGTTGCCGCTGAGTTGTGCCAGTCGATACACATTGGACTCCCGGGCGCGGAAGTCGCCGCCCTTGACGGTGTCGTAGAACAGCCGCTGGATCGAGTCGCCGTCGTTGCGGTAGTTCTTCGCGGCGTTGATGCCGCCCTGGGCTGCGATCGAGTGCGCGCGGCGCGGACTGTCCTGATAGCTGTACGATCGGACGCGGTAGCCGGCCTCCGCGAGAGTGGCGGCGGCCGAACCGCCGGCCAGCCCGGTGCCCACCACGATGACCGTCAGCGCGCGGCGGTTGGTCGGGCTGATCAGGCGGGCGGCGAACCGCCGCCGTTCCCAGCGGGTCTCGATCGGCCCGTCCGGCGCCGCCCGATCGACGATCGGGTCACCCTCCGTCCATAGTGTCACTTGACCACTCCGATCAGTACGGCGAACGGCACGGACAGGAATCCGGCAACGAGGACGACCGAGAGCACGGTGGCGGCGGAGCGAGCCCGGCGCTCGCCACGCGCGGTGTGCTGGCCCAACGTCCGGACCGCGCTGAAGATGCCGTGCCACAGGTGGACGCCCACCGCCACGACCGCCACCGTATAGGCGAGCGTCACGTACCAGCGGGACGGCGCGAAGTCGGCGATCAGGTTCGCTGACGGATGGCTCGGGTCGGCAACCGGATTGAGCGTGCCGGTGGTCAGGTCCAGCACGTGATAGATCACGAACAACAGGATGAGAACGCCGCCCCAGCGCATGGTCCGCGCCGCGTAGCTGCCCCGCACCGCGGACCGGTGTGCGTACCGGACCGGTCGCGCTCGTTGCGCCCGCCGGGCCAGGATCGTGGCGGCCGCGACGTGCGTCACCGCCGCGGCTGTGAGTACGGTCCGCTGGATCCAGAGGTACCACTGGGACGGCAACACCGGCGCGCCGATCGTCCGTAGCCAGTGCGCGTAGTGGTCGAACGCCGATGCGCCGAAGAAGATCTTGAGGTTCCCGGCCATGTGCGCGAACAGGAACAGCACGAGCGGTATCGCGGTGACCGCCATGACGATCTTCAGCGAGACGCTGCTCCGG
>DATBGW010000082.1:0-15706 GCA_036557765.1 Actinoplanes sp. | reverse complement strand
GCGCCACGGGGCCCGCATCCCGACCCCGTGCAAGCGATGGGCGCCGGAGGTGGCGGACCGCGGGCGGACCGGGTTGCACGCCCGCTGGAGCAGGCCTGTGACATCTCGCCGTACCGACGCCAAAGCCTCCAGCAGCAACGCCACCGCAGGACGCTCGTCCCGGAATGGGCACGCTGATTCGGAGCCCGCCCCAACCGGGCGGGTTTTCGTTCTGGACACCTCGGTCCTGCTGTCCGATCCGGCGGCGTTCTGCCGGTTCACCGATCACGAGGTCGTCATCCCGCTCGTGGTGATCTCCGAGCTGGAGGGTAAGCGTCACCATCCCGAGCTCGGCTGGTTCGCCCGGCAGTCGCTGCGCATGCTCGATGAGCTGCGCATCAAGTACGGCCGGCTGGACCACCCGGTGCTGTGTAACGACGAGGGCGGAACGCTCCGGGTCGAGCTGAACCACGCCGACCAGAGCGTGCTGCCACATGGCTTCCGCAACGACTCGAACGACACCCGGATCCTGTCCGTGGCGCTGGGGCTGGCCGCGGAGGGCCGAGAGGTCACGCTTGTCAGCAAGGACATGCCGCTGCGGGTCAAGGCGGCGTCGGTGGGGCTCGACGCGGACGAGTACCGGCACGGCCAGGCCAGCGACCCGACATGGACCGGCATGTCGGACCTCGAGCTCACCGAGGAGCAGGTGAGCCGCCTGTACGCCGGAGAGGCGCTGGACGTGGAAGCGGCGGAGAACCTGCCCTGCCACACGGGTCTGGTGATCCATTCGTCGCGTGGTTCGGCGCTCGGCCGGGTCAACCCGGACAAGACGGTGAAGCTTGTCCGTGGCGACCGGGAGGCGTTCGGTATCCGCGGTCGTTCCGCCGAACAGCGGATCGCGCTGGATCTGCTGCTGGACGAGTCGATCGGCATCGTCTCGATGGGCGGTCGCGCCGGCACCGGCAAGTCGGCGCTGGCGCTGTGCGCGGGCCTCGAGGCGACCATGGAACGCAATCGCCACAAGAAGGTGGTGGTCTTCCGGCCGCTGTACGCGGTCGGCGGCCAGGAGCTCGGCTATCTGCCCGGCAGCGAGTCCGAGAAGATGTCGCCCTGGGCCCAGGCGGTGTTCGACACGCTGGGCGCCGTGGTGCACGCCAACGTCATGGAAGAGGTGCTCGGCCGCGGCATGCTCGAGGTGCTGCCGCTGACCCACATCCGGGGCCGCAGCCTGCACGACGCATTCGTGATCGTGGATGAGGCGCAGTCGCTGGAACGCAACGTCCTGCTCACCGTGCTGTCCCGGATCGGGCAGGGTTCCCGGGTCGTGCTCACCCACGATGTTGCTCAGCGTGACAACCTGCGTGTAGGCCGTCACGACGGTGTGACCGCCGTCATCGAAGCGCTCAAGGGCCACCCGATCTTCGCCCACGTGACCTTGACGCGGTCGGAGCGGTCACCCATCGCTGAGGTGGTGACGGACCTTCTCGAGGACATCCCCCACTAGAGGGCCTTCGAACGAGGGAATTCCGCCCGGTTTGATGCGAAAGGGCGTGTGACCTACTTCACAACAGCGCGCCATGATTTCACATCGACTTCACGGTGCGCCATGGTGTCTGGCGAGCGCCATCGCGTGGCCCGGCCGTCGGAGATCGACTTCCGGGCCGCCGCTCGATCGAAGCTGATCGAGTTGTCGGCCCGAGGGTCGCGGTGCTTGTGGTACGGAACGTAGCCGGAGTTGGACCCGGTGACACCGTGCCGCGTCATTGCCCCCGACGAAGGGATACTTCGTGAATCGGCTCTGGAGCCGGGTCGGAGTCCGAGCAACATCCGTGGGCCTGCTCGTTCTGGGCGTCGCCGGCGGTGTCTACCTCGGACACGGCAAGGAAGTCCAGCAGCAGAGTGCCGAAGCGCAATTCGTCGTCGCGTCGGACACCACGGAAGTACAGCTGCTGACCCAACGCCAGAACGCCCACGCTGCCGCGCGCGCGTGGCAGCGCCAGGCGGAGAGCGACGCCGCCGCGAAAGCCGCAGCCGCCGCGAAGGCCGCGGCGAGCAAGGCCCGCACGCTCGAGAAGAAGGCGATCGCCAAGCGGGCGGCCGAGAAGGTCGCCGCCGCGACGAAGAAGGCGGCCGAGTCGAGCACCAAGAGCGCGCCGTACTCCGGTCCGATCCCCGGCTCCTGCAAGGAGTACAGCGGCAACCGGGCGATCGGGTGCTCGCTGATGCTCAAGGAAGGGTTCGGCATCGACCAGTTCCCGTGCCTGGACAAGCTGTGGACCAAGGAGAGCCACTGGAACACCAAGGCCTCCAACTCGGGCTCCGGCGCGTACGGCATCCCGCAGGCACTGCCGGGCAGCAAGATGGGCTCCGTGGCCGACGACTGGCGGACCAACCCGGCCACCCAGATCAAGTGGGGCCTGGGCTACATCGAGGGCCGCTACGACACCCCGTGCAAGGCGTGGTCCCACTCCCAGAGCACCGGCTGGTATTAAGAACCCCTCCGCGATCTTGGAGTTGTGGTTAGCACAGATGCGCGGGGGTGTCGGTCGGCTCCTGGGTTCGGGCGGTGATCCAATGTCCCTGTGGTCCGGAATGTCGCCTCTCTCCTGCTGATCGGTGCTCTGGCGCTGAGTGGACTCACGCCGGCCCGCGCCGATCAGGGGCACCGACCGGTCCGTGAGGTGGTCGGCGGCGACATGGCGATGGCGGGACAGTTCCCGTGGATGGTGCGGCTGTCCATGGGCTGCGGCGGCACCCTGATCGCGCCGCGGGTGGTGCTGACCGCCGGGCACTGCGTCGAGGGCACCGGCCCGGACGCCGGTATCGGGGTCACGGCCGGGGTGGTGGACCTCAAGGCGCCGGATGCCATCACCGCCCGTTCGACAGCCGTTCTCCGAGCGCCCGGATTCCGCACCGAGACCCGGGGCGACGACTGGGCCGTCGTGGCGTTGGACCGGGCGATCGACCGGCCCACCATCGAGCTGACCCGGGGTGGCGCCGGTGACAAGGGACCGTTCGTCGTCATGGGATGGGGCCTGATCCGCGAGGGGTCCGGACGCCAGGAGCAGCAGCTTCGGTACGCGACCGTGTCGGCCGTCCCGGATGCGGACTGTGCCGCCGACTACCGCCGGGCCGGCGTCGGCCTCGTCGCCGAGGATTCGATCTGCGCCGGTGGCCACGGCGTCGACACCTGCCAGGGGGACTCCGGCGGTCCGATGGTGCGGCGCGACCGATCCGGTCGCTGGGTGCAGGTCGGCATCGTGAGCTGGGGACTGGGCTGCGCCCGGGATGGTTATCCCGGCGTCTACACCCAGGTGTCCACGTTCCGCGCGGCGATCAAGGCGGCCGCCCGGAAGCTGCACTAGCTGGTTCCTGTAACACTCGATGGTGTGAGCTTCACCGACGAGCAAGCCCGCGCCGCCGGCAAATTCGGTACCGACGCCTTCTACGCCGCGCTCGGCCGGGCGTTCGTGACAATGTGTGCAGTGATCCCGCTGCTGTTCGTCATCGAGGCGATCGACCAGGGCCTCGGCGCCGGAACGCTCGACGTGGCCGGCGGGATCATCCCGCGCCACATCGCCGGACTGGACGGTGTGCTGTTCAGCCCGTTCCTGCACGCGGGATGGGATCACCTGTACGGAAACGCGGTGCCGCTGATCCTGCTCGGAACGTTCGCGCTGGCCGGTGGCGGCCGCCGCTTCGTCTGGTCCACCGCGCTGATCATGGCGGTCAGCGGGCTCGGCGTGTGGCTGATCGGCAATCCGACCAGCGTGGTGGTCGGCGCGAGCGGCATCATCTTCGGTTACCTGGGCCTGCTGGTCACCCGCGCGTTCGTCGAGCACAGCTGGTGGAATCTGGGCGTTGCCGCGTTCGTGGGGTTGCTCTACTGGTACCAGCTCGCCAACGTGCTGCCGACCGACCAGCCGATCTCGTGGCAGGGCCACCTGCTCGGGCTGCTCGGCGGCGCGATCGCAGCGGTGCTCTTCCGGCGCCCGGCGCTCAAGCCGTGACGCCGTCGGCCGGTAGGGCGCCATCGAAATCGACAGCGGAGTAGAGCGACAGTTTCTCCAGCCGGTGGTACGACTCGATCACCCGAATCGTGCCGCTCTTGGACCGCATGACGATCGACTGCGTGTGCGCGCCGCCGGCCCGATACCGTACGCCGCGGAGCAGGTCGCCCGAGGTCACGCCGGTCGCCACGAAGAAGCAGTTGTCGCCGGTCACAAGGTCGTCCGTACTCAGCACCCGGTCCAGGTCGTGGCCGGCGGCCAGCGCCTTCTCGCGTTCCGCGTCATCGCGCGGCCACAGCCGGGCCTGGATCATGCCGCCCAGGCACTTCAGCGCGCAGGCAGCGGTGATGCCCTCGGGCGTACCGCCGATGCCCATCAACACGTCGACGTCGGAGTCGGTGCGGGCCGCCGAGATGGCTCCGGAGATGTCTCCGTCGGAGATGAACTTGATGGTGGCACCGGCCGCCCGCACCTCCTCGATCAGCTTCTGATGTCGCGGCCGGTCCAGGATGCAGACGGTCACGTCGGAGACACTGGACCGTTTGGCCTTCGCGATGCGGCGCAGATTCTCCCGTACGCCCGCATTGAGGTCGACCACGTCGGCGCAGTCGGGTCCGACGGCGATCTTCTCCATGTAGAACACGGCGCTGGGGTCGAACATCGCACCGCGTTCCGCGACCGCCAGCACGGACACCGCGCCGGGCATGCCCTTGCTCATCAGCGTCGTGCCGTCGATCGGGTCGACCGCCACGTCCACCTCGGGCCCGGTGCCGTCGCCCACCTCTTCGCCGTTGAACAGCATCGGCGCGTTGTCCTTCTCGCCCTCGCCGATCACCACGATGCCGCGCATCTGGATGGAATTGATCAGCTTGCGCATGGCGTCGACGGCGGCGCCGTCCCCGCCCTCCTTGTCGCCGCGGCCGACCCACCGGCCGGCAGCCATCGCGGCCGCCTCGGTGACGCGGACCAGATCGAGGGCGATGTTCCGGTCGAGATCCTGCGGAACCCGGGTGGGCATGGCGCCTCCACGCGTTCGGGGCGGACTGGTCCACTGATCCTCACACGGCACAATGGGTACGTGGAACCCGTCGAGCCCGCCACCCGCCCCACGCTCGGCACGCGCGGCGAGCGCTCGGCACGTGACATGCTGCTGGCCCTGGCGGTCCTGCTCGTACCGATCGCGCTGTTGCTGATGTTCTACCGCGTCGTCCTGAACGGTGACGCTCCCCGTTCGATCGATCCCGGTTCCGCCATCGCGGAGGCCCAGTCGGCGAAGGCGTTCCCGGTCGCCGTGCCGGCGGACCTGGGCGACGACTGGCACGTCGTCAGTGCGACGTTCCAGCGCCAGGCAGCCGGTGTCACGCTGCGGCTCGGGTACGTCGATCCGGACGACAACGGGCTGCAGCTGATCGAGAGCAGCGTTCCGCCGGCGACCCTGCTGCCCGCCGAGCTGACCACCGGCGCCAAGCCGGTCGACACGTTCCGGGACGACGCGCGGGTGTGGCGGCGATACGACGCCCGACCCGGCGAACAGGCCCTGGTCTTCAGCGAGCCGAACCGGACGCTGATCGTGGTCGGTGACGCCGGTTCGCGGTACCTCGAGACCCTGGCCGCCGCCCTCCCCTGAGAAATTTCCCCGCGATCTTGGAGTTGTGGTTGGCCTAAAAGGGTATGAGGTGGGCATAAAGGCAACCACAACTCCAAGATCGCAGAAGACCGGGGGTGAAACGCTTCAGCTTCGTACCCCGGTGCCGATCTGGGATAAGTCAGTCCATTCGATCAATACGTGAGAAAGGCGGCTGGCATGCGCGTCCGGGTCCTCGGCCAGCTCACCGTGACCGATGACAACGGGGGCGTGCTGGGCGCCGACGATCTGCCCCGCCGCGCGCGCCAGGTGCTTGCCGTCCTCGCGGCACGGCACGACCGCATCCAGTCCAAGGACGCGCTGGCCGACGCGGTGTGGGGCACCAACCTGCCGGGCAACCACGTGGCGGCGCTCGAGCACTACGTGTCGGTGATCCGCCGGCGCCTCCAGCCGGACGGCAACGCGTCCACCTGGTTCATCGTGACCCGCAGCGGTGGGTACCTGTTCGACACCGGCCGGGCGTCCCTGGACCTCGCCGACGTGCGCAGCCGCATCCGGGCGCTGGACGCGGTCGCGCCGGAGGAGCGCCCCGCGCACCAGGAGGAGATCCTCGCCCTGGCACAGGAGCTGCCGTTCCCGGAGGACCAGTACGCCGACTGGGCCGAGGACGCCCGCAACGAGGTGCAGGTCGCGGCCGTTACCGCGCTGTTGGAACTGGCCCGTGCGGCTCTGGCACAGGACGCCGCCAAGGCGCTGCGACTCGCCCAGGAAGCCGTCGGCCTCGACCCGTTCCTGGAGCCGGGCTACCGGGCCGCCATGTCGGCCGCGGTCGCGCTGGGCCGTCCGGACGACGCCCTTCGGCTGTACGAGCGGTGCAAGCGGATGCTCGACCAGGAGCTGGGCGTAGCACCGTCCGCCGAGCTGACCCGGCTGCAGCGGGCCATTCTGGCGAGCCGGCACGGCGACGCCCCGGCGTCCCGCCCGGCGTCGGCGACGCCGCCCCGCAAGCGGCCGCACGAGCGGTTCCTGGGCCGCGCCGCACTGCTGACCGTGCTGTTCGACCCGCACCCGCTGCCCGTCGTCCACGTGGTCGGCCCGAGCGGCGCCGGTAAGAGCGCGTTCCTGGCCGAGCTGTCCCGCCACGCCCCGGACCGCGTCGGCATCGGGCACGGCACCTCCTCGGTCGGTGAACTTCGGCTCGCCTGGCTCCGGGCGGCGCTGGCCGATCTCGGTGCCGCGCCGGAGATCCTGGCGATCGTCGACAACGCCGACCCGGGACGCCAGCTCCGGCGCGACCAGCTCGACATGATCGCCGAGGCGTTCGCCGGTCCCGCCCCGGTCTTCCTCGCCGTCGACGACGCCGGGGACCTCGACGCGGCAAGCGTGGCCGAGCTCGCCTGGCTCAGCCGGCACTGCCCGGCGCTGCGGATCGTGCTCACGTACTACTACCCGTCCGAGATCACCGGCCGCCCGATCGCCGGGCTCGGCACGCCGGTGGTGCTGCGACTGAGCCCGCTCACCGCCATCGAACTCGAGCCGCTCGACGATCCCACGCTGCTCGAGCGCACCGGCGGCATCCCGGCCCTGGTGGCGGCCGCGTTCCGCCCGTACGAGATCGGGCTCGAGGTCGCCATGCAGATCGCCCGGCTGCGGACGCGGTGGATGCCGGAACCGTCCTGGGAGCTGTTACGGCTGTGCGCCGCGCTCGGCCCGCTGCGGGCGGCGGAGCTGGCCACGCTGACGTCCCGGCCGGTCACCGACGTGCTGGCCGGCATCGACCGGCTGGTGCACGCGCACCTGCTGAGCGAGGACGCCGACGGCCGGGTGCGGCACCGCAGCACCCTGATCCGCGACGCCGTCGCCGAGCAGGTGTCCAGCGCGTCGAGCCTGCACCTGAAACAGCAGCTGGCGGCGACCTCCTGAGGAGGCCACCGCCAGCTGAGAATTCCAATCAGTTCGTGACGGTCACGGTGGCCGCGAGCTGCCGGCCCCCGGTCGTGGTCACGAAGCTGACGGTCCGGACCGCGCCCGGCGCCGGGCCGGTCACCCGGAAGCTGAACGCGCCGGCCGCGTCCACCGTCGCGGGCGTCCCGATCACCCGGCCGGTGAGCGTGCTGCCGAGCACCACAGCGACCCGCTGACCCGCGGCGAGGTTGCTGGTGCCGCTGATCCGCCACTCGTTGTTACCGGTGCGGTACCGGGCGGTGATGCCGGTGAGCGTCTCCGCCTGGGGCCGGATCACGACCTGGTCGATCGCGGTACCGGCCGGGTTGCGAACTGTGAGCTCCAGCACTACCGGGTTGTTGTTGTACACGTACGCCGCGTTCGGGCCCGGCGTCGCGGGCAGCGCCTGCACCGGGTACGTGAACGTCGGACGGGCCGAGGTGGCACCGGTCAGCGTCACCGCCGGGCCGGACACCTGCCGCCACGAGTACGACTCCGCCGTGACCGAGCGCGAGCCGTCCAGGGCGACCGTACGGCCGCGAACGACGGTCTGGTCGACACCGGCGTCGGCGGTCGGGCGCCGGGCGTTGATGGCGTCGACGGTCACCGTGGTGGGAATGCCCTGCCCGCCCGGGCCGGCCACGGCCAGCGTGAAGGCGTACGTGCCCACCTGCGTCGGCACGAACGTCGCCGTGGCGGTGCCCGCGTCGGTCAGCGTCACGGCCGGGCCGGACGTCTGGGTCCACGCGTACGTGTCGATCTCACCGGTGGAACCGGTGCCGTCCAGGCGAACGGTCTGGCCCACGATGACCGGCGTCTGCACGGTCGCGCCGGCGACCGGCGCGGCGGGCAGGAACACCTGGCCGGAACCGGCCAGCGCCATGGTGGCGGAGCCGCCGCTGGACGAGGTGACGGTGACGGCCGCGGGTGGCGCGGTGACACCGGTGAACGGCGAGCCGGTGATCGGGCCGAAACCGGACACCGTCAGCGTCGGCGGCGTCCCGTCACCATCACTGGACGTGGCCTCGACGGTGAGCGTACCGGCGTCGGCGTCGTACCGGGCCTTGGTGATCTGGACCACGTCGACCACGGCGCTGGTCTTGTGGGTGACCGGCCGGTCGCTGTTGTTGACCACCTCGATGGTGGCGTTAGCCGGCACCGACCCGGTGATCGGGAAGCGGCCGTAGTAGTGCCCGCCCTGGCCGCGCAGCCGGGTGCCGCGGAAGCCGAGCGCCGGGTTGCCGACCACCTCGATGGCCTGGCCGGGCTCGCTGGTGGCGTACACCTCGAGCGTTCCGGTGCCGTCCGAACCGACCGTGTACGTCGCCTGGTCGACGTCCACTCCAGCGTTGGTGGCCATCCGGCCCTGGATGCTGAACACGTCGCTGAACCCGACCTGGCTCAGGACCGCTCCAGTGGCCGGGTCGAGCTGCTCGATCCGGACGAAGTTCGTGTTGTACGGGCTGCCCACCACCTTGTGGTCGACGCCCGGGTCACCGATGTAGCCGGCCGGCGCGGCCGGCGCCACCGCCGGGTCCCACTTGAGGAACGGCCCGATGCGGCTGTTCAGCGCCTGGCCGAACGCGCCGGCGGCCGCGCCGATGTCCTCGGTCATGTTGACGCCGCGGTCGGTGGCGACGATGTCGTCGATGCCGTACGGGTGGGTGATCCGGTAGCGCTCACCTTCCGGCGCGTCGAACCGGATCCGGACCCGGCCGAACACCATCTGGTCACCGGGGGCCGGGTCGCCGATCGCGAAAGCGGCCTCGAGGTCCATGCCGACCGTGGCCCGGACGCCGTTGGTGAGCGTGATGGTGGAGCCGGCGAGCTGGTAGAACGCCTCGGCCGGGAAGTTGGTGGGGAACGAGATGGGCGCGTCGGGGTTCGGCACCTCGTCCGGCAGCGCGGAGCAGAGCGGGTCGCTGAGCGTGACGCAGGGCTCGAGGCGGACACCGTTGCTGTCGCGGTACCAGCTCGGGAAGCCGTGATCGGCGATCGGGCCGACCTGGGTCAGCGCGCCGTCGCGTGGATTGGGCGGTGGCACGACGACCGCGGCCGCGGTCCCCGCGAACGGTGCGATGACCGCCACGGTCACGCCGAGCGCGACCGACATGCGGGCCATGGTGTTCTTCATCGGACTCCTAACCGATTCCGGGTGGCAGGCCGTAGCAGGAGTGCCGATCGGGTAATCCGGCACGCCCACTGCCGCCCCACCTGCATAAAGGTGGCGCAGCGGGCAAACCATGACGGAATGGCCAGTGGTCGGCCAGTGGTCGTGCTGAGGCGCGGCTTAGGCCGGGCGCGTGCCCTCACTCGGCTGTGCGGGCCGCCCGGGCCGCGTCGATGCGTTCGCGGGCGCCGTCCAGCCAGCGCTGGCACACGTCCGCCAGCCCCTCGCCGCGCTCCCCGAGCGCCAGCGACTCCTCCAGCGAGCTGCCACCCGCCTCGAGCCGCTCGACGACCGCGGCCAGCTCGGTGCGGGCCTCCTCGTAGCTCAGCTTCTCGTCGTTGCTCGGCTTCTGGTCGCTCACCGTTCTACCTTTCGTGTCGCGACTGCGGCGCTCTCACCGTGCCGCCTTTCGTTCGCGACTGCGGGGCTCGCAGGCTTCGCGTGCTCTCTCCTCGCGCTCACCGTTGCTCCCGTACCGTCGCGTCCAGCTCGCCCTCGGCGAGGCGTACGCGCAGGATGTCATCGATCTTGACGTCGTCGGCCGCGCGGACCACGTGGCCGTCGGCCCGCTGCACGATCGCGTAGCCGCGCTCCAGCGTCGCGGCCGGCGAAAGTGCCCGCAGCCGGGCCAGTGTGTGCCGCAGCTCGTCGTCCGCCCGGTGCAGCCGCTGATCCAGGCAGCGGAGGGCACGCCCGCGCAGCGCGCTGATGTCGCCTGCGCGCTGCTCGACCATCAACTCCGGCCGGGCCAGCGACGGCCGGGAGCGCCACGCCTGGATCCGCTGGGTCTCCCGTTCCAGCAGCGCGCCGATCGCACGGTCCAGCCGGCGCCGCGCGGTGTCGATGAGCTGCCGTTCCTCCGCCAGGTCCGGCACGAGCCGCTTGGCCGCGTCGGTGGGCGTGGAGGCGCGAACGTCGGCGACGTAGTCGACCAGCGGCGCGTCGGTCTCGTGCCCGATCGCGCTCATCACCGGCGTACGCGCGGCGAACACCGCCCGGCACAGCGCCTCGTCGGAGAACGGCAACAGGTCCTCGACGCTCCCGCCGCCACGGGCGAGCACGATCACGTCGACGGTGTCGTCGCTGTCCAACACCTTCAGTGCGTCGATGATCTGCGGCACCGCGGTCGGTCCCTGCACCGCGACGTTGATCACCCGGAACGCCACCGCAGGCCACCGGCGGCGGGTGTTCATCAACACGTCCCGCTCGGCGGCCGAGGCCCGGCCGGTGATCAGACCGATCCGCCGCGGCAGGAACGGCGGCCGGCGCTTGCGTTCCCGGGCGAACAGGCCCTCGGCGGCGAGCAGCTTCTTCAAGCGGTCCAGCCGGGCCAGCAGCTCGCCGAGCCCGACCTGACGGATCTCGTCGGCGCGCAGGCTGAGCGTGCCGCGGGCGGGATAGAACTCCGGTTTGGCGTGCAGCGTGACCCGGGCGCCCTCGGCCAGCTCCGGCGCGCCGGCGTCCAGGACGTCGCGGTGCGCGGTCACGGTGAGGCTGAGATCGGCCGACGGGTCGCGCAGCGTGAGGAACACCACGGCCGAGCCGGGCCGGCGGCTGATCTGGGCCACCTGGCCGTCCACCCACACCCACCCGAGCTTGGCGATCCACGCGCCGAGCTTCTGGCTCACGACGCGGACCGGCCGCGGTTCCTCGGCGGTGCTCTTCGGCTCGGCCTGGGTCACCGCCCCAGCGTACGGAAGAGGACTGACGCTCCCGGCGCCCCGTGCCCGGCCGGCACGGTGCGATCATGGAGTGGTGGCGGCGCATTGTCCGTTATGGTCCGCACAACGCCATGATCGACGCCGCGGTCCGGCTGGCGGGCGGACCGCGCCACGTACCATGGCCGGGTGGCGGAAATCCGAAAGCGCGTGCTGCTGGCCAAGCCCCGGGGCTACTGCGCCGGCGTCGACCGCGCTGTGCAGACCGTCGAGGAGGCGCTGAAGCTGTACGGCGCGCCGATCTACGTGCGCAAGCAGATCGTGCACAACAAGCACGTGGTGAGCACGCTGGAACAGCGCGGCGCGATCTTCGTCGAGGAGAACGAGGAGGTCCCCGAGGGCGCGACCGTCGTGTTCTCCGCCCACGGCGTGGCCCCCGAGGTGCACGAGCAGGCCCGCGCCCGCAACCTCAAGACCATCGACGCCACCTGCCCGCTGGTCACAAAGGTGCACAACGAGGCCCGTCGCTTCGCCGCCGAGGACTACGACATCCTGCTCATCGGGCACGACGGTCACGAGGAGGTCGTCGGCACGTCCGGTGAGGCGCCGGCGCACATCCAGCTCGTGGACGGACCGGACGGTGTCGACGCGGTGCGGGTCCGCGACCCGGCGAAGGTGGTGTGGCTGTCCCAGACCACGCTGTCGGTGGACGAGACAATGGAGACGGTCGAGCGGCTGAAGACCAGACTGCCGCTGCTGCAGTCACCACCCAGCGATGACATCTGCTACGCCACCCAGAACCGGCAGCACGTGGTCAAGCAGATCGCGTCGTCGTGCGACGTCGTGATCGTCGTCGGTTCCACCAATTCCTCCAATTCCGTACGGCTGGTGGAGGTGGCCATCGACGCCGGTGCGACCGCGGCGTACCTCGTCGACTACGCGTCCCACATCGACGACGCATGGCTGGCCGGCGCCACGACCGTCGGCGTCACGTCCGGCGCCAGCGTGCCCGACGACCTGGTCATGGACGTGCTCGCGCACCTCGCGGAACGCGGCTTCGGCGAGGTCACCGAGTACACGACCGCGGAGGAACGGCTCACCTTCTCCCTGCCACAGGAGCTGCGCCGGGACATGCGCGCTGCCGGCCGGCCGTAATCCCCGCTGGGACGTCTCCTCGGCGGGGAATGTGGATCAGCGGAGCGGCGGGGGTGCGGGTCAGCGGAGCGGCGGGTGTGTGGGTCAGCGGAGCTGGGCGGTGTGTGGGTCAGCGGAGCAACTCCGGCGCCTGCGGCTGTCGCGGTGCCAGGTCGATCTGCGGCGGAACGGTCAGCTCGTCGTCGGACACGCCCATCTCGGCCAGCTTGCGCGCGCTGACCAGCACCCGGGACTCCAGCGACCCGACCGCCCGGTTGTACGCCGACACCGCTCCGGACAACGACGTCCCCAGCTTGCCGACGTGCTCGCCGAGGGTGGCGAGCCGGCCGTAGAGCTCCCGGGCCAGCCCGTGGACGGCCGCCGCGTTGTGCGCCAGAGCCTCCTGCCGCCAGGCATGCGCCACCGTCCGCAGCAGCGCGATCAGCGTGGCCGGCGTGGCCAGCACGACGTTGCGGGCCAGAGCGTGCTCCATCAGCGCCGGGTCACGCTGCAGCGCGGCGTCCAGGAACGGATCGGCCGGCACGAACAGCACCACGAAATCCGGATTGCACTCGAACGCGGTCCAATACGCCTTCGCGGCCAGCGAGTCCACATGCCCGCGCAGATGCCGGGCGTGCTGGTCGAGGTGGGTGTCCCGGCCTCGCTCGTCGCGCGACTCCATCGCCGACAGGTACGCGTCGAACGGCGCCTTGGCGTCCACCACGACCGTCCGGCCGCCGTGCAGCCGGACCACCATGTCCGGCCGTACGCCCTGGTGGTCGGTCGCGGCGGTGACCTGCTCGGCGAAGTCGCAGTGCTCCAGGAGACCGGCCGCCTCGACGATGCGCCGCAGCTGGTGCTCGCCCCACCGGCCGCGGACCTGCGGCGCGCGCAGGGCGGCCACCAATTGCCGGGTCTCGGTGCGCAGCTCGCCGGAGACCGCGCCCATTGACCGGACCTGCTCGCGCAACTCCGCGTACGCGTCGACCCGATCGTGCTCGAGCTCGGCGACGCGCTGCTCGTACCGCCGAAGCGCCTCGTGCAGCGGCGCCACCGCGCGGGCGACCGCCTCCTGCGACTGCGCCGTCGCCTCGTACGACAGTGTCCGCAGGGACTGCTCCAGGCGTTCCTCGCCGTCCCGACGGGCCTGCACGGTGGCTTCCAGCCGGGCGATGTCGGCGGCCGCCCGCAGCCGGGCGGCCAGCCAGCCCAGCCCGGCACCGACAGCGAGGCACACCACCACCACGGCCAGCGTCGAGAGCGTCACGTCCCGGAGCTTGCCAGAGGGGTACGACGAGACACGTCAAGGTACCGTCGAAACATGAGGATGTCGTTCCTGCTGATTCTTCTCATCGTGGTCGTCGTCGCGGCCGTCATGCTGATGGGGCGGCGTAGCGGCGCGGCTCGCCAGCAGAGCCAGCTCGACGACGCGCGTGCCGAGGCCCAGCGCTGGTACGAGCGGCTTGGCGGCCAGGTGATGAACCTGCACGCCGACGACCCGGCCGCGCGGCAGGCGCTGGCCGACGCGAGTGAGCGATACAACGCCGCCGGTGGCCAGCTGCAACAGGCCCGGACCGTGCGCCAGTTCGAGCTGGCGCGGGAGTCGGCTCTGGAGGGCCTGGCGTACGTGCGGGCCGCCCGGACCGCCATGGGCATCGACCCGGGTCCGGACCTCCCGCCGCTGGCCAGTGCACAGGGCGCGGGGCAGCTCACCCGGGAGCGCGAGGTCGACATCCAGGGCCAGCACTACAAGGCCGGTCCGCGACCGGGTGTGGACACCCCGTACTACTACCCGGGCGGGCGGATCCAGGGACGTCCGGTGCCGTCCGGGTGGTACTCGACGCCGTGGTGGAAGACCGCGCTCGGTGCGGGCGCCGGCGTGCTGGGCGGCATGCTGATCGCCGACGCGTTGTTCTCGCCGGCCTTCGGCGATTACGGGTACGGCGACGGCTACGCGGACGGCTTCGCCGCGGGCAACGACTACGACGGTGGCGTCGCCGACAACGGCAGCGACCTCAGCGGCGCCAACGACTTCGGCGACAGCGGCGGTGGTGATTGGGGCGGCGGCGACTGGGGTGGCGGCGACTTCGGTGGCGGCGACTTCGGCGGCGACTTCTGACCCACCGCCGAAGTCCTCGCGATCTTGGAGTTGTGGTTGCCACACAGTGGTTGAAATGCCGCATAAAGGCAACCACAACTCCAAGATCGCGGGGTTGGCGGGCGGCTCAGCGGCCCAGGCGGTGGGACAGTTCCCGCCGTAGCGCCCGCGGTCCGGGCCACACCTGCGTGAGATCGGCGGTGAACGCCGGGCCGGCCGGGGTCTCCGCCAGCGGCGGCCACCCTTCGCCTTCGTCCTGAACCGGGTGCACTCGGTCCAGGTCGACTGGGACCACCTCGAGCACAGTTCGCAGCCCCGACCGGCGAACTGCGGCCTCGGCGACGTCGGACCAGGCCAGCAGCACTGGGTCGCTGCCCTGCGCGGCCATCTCAAGACCGCCGTCGGAAACGCGTATCCAGGTAGCCAGCGTCGACCGGGCGGTTACCAGGTAGACGGCCGCCACGGTGGCGCTCACGATCGTCGCCTGCAGCAGCGTCGACCACCACGGCTCCTCTGGATCGCCTAGAACCAGATCGCCCAGCGCCGCGACCGCCAGATAGGTGACCGCCAGCACAGCGAACAGCACGGTCCCGGTGCGCAGCGGCGACGATCGGAACAGCACCGCGTGGCCGGCGGGCGCCTGAACCTGCTCCGGTGGCGTCGACATGGTCATCATGCTGCCCGCGCTGGACTACGGCGGACCGACGTTCGCGGTTTTAGGTTCACCCACCCCCTCCGCGATTTGTAGTTGTGGTCGCCCTAAGCGGCTTTACGCCCGGCTCCAGACCGAACCGCCACCGCCTCAGTAGCTCAGAACGCGCACGCGATGATCAGCTCGGCCGTGCGGTCCGGCAGCATGTCGAGCTTGCTGATCCGCCCGGCCGCCTTGAAATCGCGATCGATCAGAGCCAGCTGTTCCAGCAGCGCCGCCGGTCCGAGCGCCTCGGCCAGCGGCACCTCCGCCTTCATCGACAGCTTCCGGTCGGATTTGGCCCGCCGGACCTGCCGCAGGGCGTCACCTGCAACGTCGAGCAGGCCGGCGTCTCCCTCGGGCGCCGCCCGGGCGAGCTCATACCGGCTCGGCCAGGTCGCCCGGTGCACCGAGCCGTACCGCCACCAGGACCAGAC
>DATBGW010000081.1:0-16968 GCA_036557765.1 Actinoplanes sp. | reverse complement strand
TCGCCGGTGACCACGAGCGTGCGCGGCTCACCCTGGTCGACCGCGTCGGCCAGCCGGCTCGCCACCCAGGCCAGTTCGGGCTCGCGGCCCACGAACGGCGCCTCGTCGCCGAGGCCGGACCGGGTGCCGGGCGCGTCGTGCAGGCCGAGCAGCTCGAACGCCGGGACCGGCTCGCGCTTGCCCTTGAGCCGCAGCGGACGCAGCTGCCGCCAGGACGCCACGTGCCGGGTGGCGGTGGACGTGCTCGTTCCGGCATAGATGCCGCCGACCGCCGCCGCGTCGGCGAGACGCGCGGCGGTGTTGACCGTGTCGCCGATGACCGTGTACTCGATCGACGCCTGGATCCCCGCGACCACCTCGCCGGTGTTCAGCCCGACCCGGAGGCCGGCGGGTGCGCCACCACCGCGTTCGTCGTCGAGCACCCGGCGTACCGCTCGCTGCATGCTCAGGGCCGCACGGATCGCGCGTTCGGCGTCGTCCTCGTGCGCGACGGGCGCCCCGAAGACCGCCATGATCCCGTCGCCGGTCAGCTTGTCCACGTGCCCGCCGAACGTCTTGACCGCGCCGGCCAGCGCGGCGAGCACCCGGTCGGTCACCGCGCCGACCCGTTCCGGGTCGAGGTCTTCGGACCAGGACGTGAAGTCGGACAGGTCGCCGAACAGGACCGTGACGATGCGACGCTCGGCTGCGGGCAGGGTGGCGGCGGCCGGTAGCGCGGCGCCGCAGTTGTGGCAGAACCGTGCGCCGGGCACGGCGACGGTTCCACACACCGGGCAGGTCACAGCTGATCCAACTGCCGCGACCAGGGCTGTGATTCCCGCCTCAGGTAGTCGAGCTGCGCGCGGGTGGACCATTCCGCCGCGAAGCGGACGCCGGGATCGACGTCCGGGTAGACCGCGTCCACGACCGCCTCCGGCGTGGTCGCGCCGGCCGCGACCGCGGCGCGGATCTGGTCGAGCCGCTCGCGGCGGTGGTCCAGATACTCCCGCGCCACCGCGGCGCAGTCGTCGCGCACCGGGCCGTGCCCGGGCAGCACCGGCACGTTCTCGTACGCCGTGAGCCGCTCGAGGCTGTCCAGGTATGCACCGAGATCACCGTCCGGCCAGGCGACAACCGTGGTGCCCCGGCCCAGGATGGTGTCGCCGGTCAGCATGGCGCGGGCATTCCCCGACTCGACCAGAAGACACACCGAGTCCCGGGTGTGCCCGGGCGTGTCGACGACCTGGATCTCGAGTCCGCTCCCGCCGAGCGCCTCGCCGGGGTCGAGCGTGTCACCGCCGATCGTGTGGGCCGGGTCGGCCGCCAGCACCGCGACGCCGCCGAGCAGTTCGGACAGCCGCGCGGCGCCCTCGACGTGGTCGGCGTGTCCGTGTGTCACGAGAACGAACTGGATCGGCCCATGCTCGGCGATGCGCCGGAGGTGGTCCTCGTCCAGCGGGCCGGGGTCGACCACCGTCGCGTACTCCGCGCCGGAAGCACGCAGCACCCATGTGTTCGTTCCGTCCAGCGTCATGGGACCCGGATTGGGAGCGCGGACCAGCGTCGCCCAACCCGGGAGCCGGTCGACCGGCGTGACGCCCCCCACGCCGAAATCGTACGACGTTAGACAACTCCCGGCCGTGGACGCGTTGTCCGACGGAGAGGGGTGGGAGTTAGGGAGTGACCTCCGCGATGACCTCGACCTCGACGGGCGCACCGAGGGGCAGCTCGGCGACACCGACCGCGCTCCGCGAGTGCCGGCCCAGCTCGCCCAGCACGTCGCCGAACAGGTCGGACGCCCCGTTGACCACTGTCGGTTGGCCGGTGAATCCGTCGGCGGACGCCACGAAACCGGTCACCTTCACGATCTTGACGACCCGGCCGAGCCCGACCAGTGCGTCGATTGCGGCGAGCGCGTTCAGGGCGCAGATGCGAGCCAGCTCGGCGCCCTGCTCCGGGCTCACGTCCGCGCCGACCTTCCCGGTCTGCGCCAGCTTGCCGTCGACCATGGGCAGCTGACCGGAGACGTATACGTGGTTGCCGGACTGCACGGCCGGCACGTACGCCGCGACCGGCGGCGCCACCCGCGGCAGCGTGAGGCCCAGCTCGGCCAGGCGTGCGTACGCGTCCGCACCGCCGTCCCCGGAGATCGGCGTCGGCGAGGTCACGCCGCACCTCCCTTGGCCCGCTTCATGTACGCGACCAGCTGTTCCGGATTCGGGCCCGGCACCACCTGCACGAGCTCCCAGCCGTCCTCGCCCCAGTTGTCGAGGATCTGCTTGGTCGCGTGGACCAGCAGTGGCACGGTCACGTACTCCCACTTCTGCATGGCTGTCGGCGCTCCCTCTCACTTCGGGTCTTCCGTGATTCTCCGCGCCGACCGAAGGCCCAGGCGCCGGTAGAAGTGCAGCTGTCCGCGCCAGCTTAGGACTCGCGGCGCCGCGGTTTTCGTTAGGCTGAGCCCACCGCGTATCCGGGACGCACGGAGGCCGACGATGACGCACCCACCGCACGGTGGCCCGGGTCCGGTGGGTGGCCACCCCGAGCCGGAACCGGTGCCGGTTCCCGAGCCGGATCCCCCGCAGCCGATCCCGCCGCCCGACCCGGTGCCGCCGCCCGAGCCACCGCACGCCGGCGGAGCCGACTTCATCGACGCGGGCCCGGCAACGCCGACCGTGGAATGGCCGCCCCTCGGTGCCTATCCCGGCGAGCCCGGCCATTCCGACCCGGCGCAGCCGCAGCCGCCGGCCCCGATCGTCCAGCCGTGGCACGCACAGCACGAGAGGCCCGGTGAGTGGCAACATCAGCCGCCCGACCACCTCGCCTGGCAGCATTCGCCGACCGTGGTGCCGCCGACCGCGACCGAACCGCCGACCGAGCCGATCTGGGCCGGAACGCCGGCGCCGGCGCGGCGGCGTGGCGGCCTCTGGGTCTCCCTCGCGCTCACCGTGGTCCTGCTGCTCTGCGGCGGCGGCGCGGTCTCGGCGTACTTTCTGATCAGCAACGCCGACACGGGGAAGGGCTCGCCGGATCCGGCGAGCGCGGTGAACCGCTTTCTGACCGCCGTCTACACCGACCAGGACGCCGACGCGGCCGACGGACTGGTCTGCCGGCAGGCGCGGGACAAGGACAAGCTCACCTCGCGGATCAGCGAGATCAAGAACTACGTGAACGTGTACGAGAGCCCGACATTCCACTGGACCGACCCGCAGGTGGGCGGCCAGACCAAGGAGCGTGCGGTGGTCACCGTGCAGCTCACGCTCTCGACCGAGGACGAGAAGCAGTCGGAGCAGACACTGACGTTCACCACCATCCACAAGACCGGCTGGCTCGTCTGCGACGTGTCGGGCTGACCTACCCTTCGCTCATGGGCGAGCATCAGGACAAGTGGCCGGCGCGGCTGCACGTCGTCACCGGCAAGGGCGGCACCGGCAAGACGACGGTGGCCGCCGCCCTGGCGCTCGGGCTGGCCGCGGGCGGCCGCCGCACGCTGCTGGCCGAGGTCGAGGGACGGCAGGGCATCGCGCAGCTGTTCGGCACCGAACCGCTGCCGTACCGGGAGTCGCGGATCGCCACCGTCCCCGGCGGCGGCGAGGTCCGGGCGCTCGCGATCGACCCCGAAGAGGCGCTACTCGAGTACCTCGACATGTTCTACAAGCTCGGGGCCGCGGGTCGGGCGCTGCGCAAGGTGGGCGCCATCGACTTCGCCACCACCATCGCGCCGGGTCTGCGGGACGTTCTGCTCACCGGCAAGGTCAAGGAGTCGACCACACGTGGGCACGACGGCCGGCGGGTCCATGACGCCGTGGTGCTGGACGCGCCACCGACCGGCCGGATCGGGCGGTTCCTCAACGTCACCGCCGAGACCGCCCGGCTCGCCAAGATGGGACCGATCAAGACGCAGAGCGAGGGCGTCGCGTCCCTGTTGCGGTCGCCGATCACGTCGGTGCACGTCGTGACGCTGCTGGAGGAGATGCCGGTACAGGAAAGCCTGGACGCGATCGCCGAGCTGACCGCGCTGCACATCCCGGTGGGCCGCATCATCGTCAACAGCGCGCGGCCGCCGCTGCTGCCGGCCGGCAAGGTCACCCGGACCGAGCTGCGGCGTGGCCTGGCAGTGGCCGGGCTGCCCACCGACGCCGCCACGGTCGCGGGTCTGCAGGCCGAGGCCAAGGCCCACCTCACCCGGCGGGAGCTCGAGGAGTCGCTGCGTTCCGAGCTGGCCGAGGTCGGCCGGCCACTGGTCGAGCTGCCGTTCCTGGAATCCGGTGTGGATCGGGCCGGTCTGGATGAGCTGGCCGGGATCCTGGCCCGTGTTTGACCGGCCCGGCTCTGGTTACGCTCGGGAGGTGACCGCCGCCCCGCGCCTTGACGTCGACGCGCTGTTGGCGAATCCGGCGACCAAGATCATCGTCTGCTGCGGGTCGGGCGGCGTCGGCAAGACCACGACGGCGGCCGCCCTCGGGCTGCGGGCCGCCGAGCAGCACGGGCGGCGCACGGTGGTGCTCACGATCGACCCCGCGCGCCGGCTCGCGCAATCAATGGGCCTCACCGAGTTGGACAATACGCCGCGGCAGGTCAAGGGCATCGACGGCGAGGCCACCGGCGGCGAGCTCTTCGCGATGATGCTCGACATGAAGCGCACGTTCGACGAGGTCGTGCAGGCGCACACCACGCCGCAGCGGGCGGCCGAGATCTTCGCGAACCCGTTCTACCAGGCGATGAGTTCCACGTTCTCCGGAACGCAGGAGTACATGGCGATGGAGAAGCTGGGCCAGCTCCGGGCCCGCAACGAGTGGGACCTGATCGTGGTGGACACGCCGCCGTCCCGGTCGGCTCTGGACTTCCTCGATGCGCCGGCCCGGCTGTCCCGGTTCCTGGACGGACGGATGCTACGGATGCTGCTGGCGCCGGCCCGGAGCGGCGGCCGAAGCATGTTCAGCCTGGTGACGGCGTCGTTCGGGCTGTTCTCCCGGGCCGTTCAGAAGATTCTTGGGGCTCAGCTGCTGACCGATCTGTCCGGGTTCGTGGCTGCGCTGGACTCCATGTTCGGCGGGTTCCGGCAGCGTGCCGACGAGACGTACCGGATTCTGCAGGACCCGCAGACGGCGTTCCTCATCGTCGCCGTTCCCGAGCGCGACGCGGTCCGCGAGGCCGCATACTTCGCGGAACGCCTGGTGGCCGACCGGATGCCGCTTGCCGGCCTGGTGCTGAACCGTACGCACCGCACCGAGCTCACCGGGATCGACGCCGAGACCGCGGAGCAGGCCGCGGCGGCGCTCGACCGGGCCGGGGATCAGCCGGTCACCGCGGATGCGTTGCGCGTGCACGCCGGCCTCGTACGCCAGATCGAACGGGAGGTACGGGTGGCCGCGACGTTCACCGACCAGTTCTCCGAGGTGCCGGCGGTGGCAGTCGCGGCGCAGCCCGCCGACGTGCACGACGTCGACGGGCTGCGAACGATCGCGGCCGCTCTCGGCGGATAGGACCCTGCTCCGCGATCTTGGAGTTGTGGTTGCCCTTAGGCGGCTTTCACCCGCATTCGTGCCAACCATAACTCCAAGATCGCGGAGAGGATGGCGCGGGATCAGTGGGGGGCGACCAGGATCTTGTCGGCGCTCTTCTCCGCCATCGCGGCTTCGAACATCTTCCGCCAGCTCGCCACGTGCGGATGGCGGCGCAGCAGCGCCCGGCGCTCCCGTTCGGTCATGCCTCCCCACACCCCGAACTCGATCCGGTTGTCCAGCGCGTCAGCGAGGCATTCGTAGCGCACCGGGCAGCTGCGGCAGATCCTCTTCGCCACGTTCTGCTCGGCTCCCTGCACAAACAGCGCGTCGGGGTCACCACTTTGACACGCGGCCATGCTGGGCCAGTCGCTGATCATCCCCATCGGTATACGTCCCCCCTTGTCACCCTGACGTCCGGGCCGCTCATGTCCCCCAAGCGGTGCGAACGCCGCGCGATGTCTCGCCCGGAACATCATGCTCCGTAGTCGGGCGATTACGCAACGTTGTATCGCAAATACGGATCGATAGCGCCTTCCGGGCATCTCGCCATCCAACTTTCGGTGAAACGCCCCGTACGCGGGGGTGAACCGGCACAATCACTCTGGGCGAACCGTGACCTTCACGGCGGGCGGTGACGTGCGTCTTTCGCGTACCCTGCTCGGGTGACCTCCTGGATGCGCAGACGCGATCACAACATTTTCGCCAATGCCACCTCACTGCTGATCTGCGGCCTGCTGGCCGGCGTCGTCGTCGCCGCTGCAGCGTTCCCCGCCGTCGCCATGTCCGGTCTGGCGGCCAAGGCCGGTGGCCTGACGTTCGCGCAACTGCCCAGTCAGCTCCGGGACTTCAGCTCCCCGCAGATCACCCGCATCTTCGCGTCCGACAACAAGACCCAGATCGCCGTCATGTACGACGAGTTCCGCAGCGACGTTTCGCTGAAGGACATCGCGAAGCCCATGCAGGACGCGATCATCGCCGCCGAGGACCGGGAGTTCTACCACCACAACGGCGTCGACCTCAAGGGCGTGGCCCGGGCGTTCGTCAACAACAACCAGGGCGGCAGCAGCAAGCAGGGTGCCTCCACGCTGACCATGCAGTACGTGCGGATGTCGCTTGCGTATTCGGCGACCAATCCGCAGGAGGTCGTGGACGCCACCAAGGACACCCCGAAGCGCAAGATCACTGAGATGAAGTACGCGCTGCAGGTGGAGAAGCAACTCACCAAGGATCAGATCCTCGAGCGCTACCTCAACGTGGCGCCGTTCGGAAACCAGGCGTACGGCGTGTACGCGGCCAGCCAGGTGTACTTCAACAAGAAGCCCAAGGATCTGACGATCGCCGAGGCCGCGCTGCTGGCCGGCATGGTCAAGGCGCCCACCAGCTACAACCCGGCGACCGCGTCCGGCTACCCGCAGGCGGTGCAGCGCCGGGCGTACGTGATCGACAGCATGGTGAAGACCGCCGCGATCACCCCGGCGCAGGCCGCCGAAGCGCTCAAGATTCCGATCCCGCACAAGGTCAAGCGCGTCGGCAACGGCTGTGTCTCGGTTGCCAAGAACAACTGGGGCTTCTTCTGCGACTACTTCTACCGCTGGTGGATGAGCCAGCCGGCGTTCGGCGCCTCGACGTACGACCGGGAGCGCCGGCTCAAGAGCGGCGGCTACCGCATCGTCACGACGATGGACAAGGACGCCCAGTCGGACGCCCGCAAGCGGATCACGCAGCACCAGTCCGACAAGAGCCGGAACGCCCTGCTGCTCGCCGCCGTGGAGCCCGGCACCGGAAAGGTGCGCGCGCTGGCCGCCAACCGGAAGTTCAAGCTGGACGATCCGGACCACCCGCAGAACAAGATGTCGTCCGATCCGCGCAAGCGCGCCAAGGACATCCGCGGCACGTATCCGAACACCACCAACCCTCTGCTGAGCGGCGGCGGCGACATCACCGGGTACCAGGCCGGTTCGGTGTTCAAGATCTTCACGGTGGTGGCGGCGCTGGAGAAGGGCTATCCCCTCGGCTACACCATCAAAGCGGAAGACCGGTACAAGTCGGGCTACATCATCAGCCCGAGCAGTCCGGCGGCATGCCCCGGAACGCACTTCTACTGCCCCTCGAATGCCGCTAAAGAAGCAGGCGTCTACAACATCTGGACCGGTTTCGGCCGGTCGGTCAACACGTTCTTCGTGCCGCTGGAGGAACGCGTCGGCTCCCAGAACGTGGTCGACGTGGCGAAGCGGTTCGGCATCAAGTTCCGGGCGGCGAACGACCAGAACCTCGCCGACCACGGCGCGGATCAGTGGGGCGCGTTCACGCTCGGCGTCTCGGCGTCCACGCCGCTCGACATCGCGAACGCCTACGCGACGCTGGCCGGCGACGGCAAGTACTGCGATCCGACCCCGATCCAGCAGATCACCACACAGGGCGGGGAAAAGCTCGACGTCGGCAAGCCACACTGCATCCAGGCCACCACGCCGGACGTGGCCCGGGCGGCGCTGGACGCGGCCCGGTGCCCGGTGGGCGACAGTTCGCAGCTCGGTCGGTGCGGTGGCGCCACGGCGCCACAGGTCCGCGGCATCGTGGGACATCCGGTGTACGGCAAGACCGGCACCACCGATCATGACAAGACCGCGGCGCTCATCGTCGGCACGACGTCGCTGGTCGTCGCGGGCTATCTGGTTAACCCCGACTACGCCGACCACTCGGACCGGATGCTGCACGACTTCGTGAACCCGGCGGTGTGGCAGACGATGGCCGACTTCATGCGCGGCAAGCCGCGCGAGCAGTTCAAGAAACCGGAGAACAACAAGATCGCATTCGGTGATCAGCGGTCCATTCCGGACGTCACGTGTGATTCGATCGGGGACGCGCGGTCGCGGCTGCAAAGCGCGGGCTTCACGGTCTCCATCGGCGGCCCGATCGACTCGCGGTGCCCGGCCGGTACGGTCGGCGGCACCAACCCGAGCGGCCGGACCATCAAGGGCGGCGTTGTGGTGATCCAGCCCAGCAACGGCAAACAGCAGGAGAAGCGCAAGCGGCCCCCGGGCCAGACGCCACCGTTCCCCGGCTTCCCCTTCCCGCGTCCCCGAGACTAGATCTTCCCGTCGATCTTGGAGTTGTGGTTGCCCTTATGGGCCTTGCGTCCGCCTTTGTGCCAACCACAACTCCAAGATCGACGGATGAGTGCGTGGCCTCTCAGCCGAGCCGGCGGCGGACCTCGGCGGCCACCCGGCCACCCTCGGCCCGGCCGGCGACTGCCGCCTGCGCCGCCTTCATCGCCGGGCCCATCTGGGCCTTCCCGCTGAAGCCGCCGGCCGCCAGCGCGGCCGACACCAGTTCTGCGATCTCCGCGTCGCTGAGCTGAGCCGGCAGATAGCCGTCCAGGACCGTGCCCTCCGCCCGTTCCCGTTCGGCCTGATCGGACCGTCCGGCGCCGGCGAACGCGTCCGCGGCCTCCCGGCGCTTCTTCGCCTCCTTGGTCAGGACCGTGACCACCTCGTCGTCGGACAGCTCGCGGGCGGCCGCACCGGACACCTCCGCGTTGCGTACCGCCGCGAGCGCCATCCGCAGCGTGGACGTGGTCAGCTCGTCCCGGCCCTTCATCGCCGTGCGGAGATCCTCGTTCAGGCGGTCCTTCAGCGTTCCCATGGAGGGCCAAACTACTCTGGCCGTTATGCGCCTGCGCTCCCTTATCGCCCTCGCCGCCGGTGCGGCCGCCGCGTGCGCCGCCACGTTCGCGTACGCCTCGCTGATTGAACGCAATCTGTTCACGCTGCGCCGGTTCGACGTGCCTATCCTGCAGCCGGACTCCGAGCCGCTGCGCATCCTGCACCTCTCCGACCTGCACATGATGCCGGAGCAACAGCGCAAGCAGGACTGGGTGGCCGCGCTCGGCGGCACCGACCCGGACCTGGTGGTCGTGACGGGCGACAATCTCTCCGCCCCGGATGCGATACCCGCGGTCCTGCGGGCTCTCGAACCGCTGCTGTCGCTGCCCGGCGCGTTCGTCTTCGGTTCGAACGACTACCGCGGTCCGGTGTGGAGGAGCCCGCTGCATTACCTGTTGCCCGATCGCGAGTACGTACAGGGCGCCGAGCTGCCGTACGACGATCTGCGCGCGACGCTCATCGACGCCGGCTGGGCGGACCTGAACAACGCCCGCACGATCCTCAAGGCCGGCGGCCGCTCGATCGAACTGGTCGGCGTCGACGACCCGCACGTCGAACGCGACGACTACCCGTCCGTGGCCGGCCCGATCGCGCCCGGCGCCGACGTACACATCGGCGTGACCCACACTCCGGCGTCCCGCGTCCTCGACCCGATGGCCGCCGACGGGTTCGCGCTCCTGTTGGCCGGTCACACCCACGGCGGCCAGGTCTGCGTACCGGGTTATGGGGCGCTGACCACCAACTGCGACCTACCGCACTCGATGGCCAAGGGCCTGCACCGCTGGCCCGGCTCGGAGGCGTGGCTGCACGTCTCGGCCGGCCTCGGTACGCACCCGACCGCCCCGTACCGGTTCGCCTGCCGCCCGGAGGCCAGCGTTCTCACGCTGATTCCGCGCTGAGGGGATACCCGATTTGCCTGGCACAGGGCGTCGGATACTATTGCTCCGCACGCCACGGGGTGTGGCGCAGCTTGGTAGCGCGCTTCGTTCGGGACGAAGAGGCCGTGGGTTCAAATCCCGCCACCCCGACCAGCTCAGAGGCCGTTTCCATCGATGGAAGCGGCCTCTCTTGCATCCTGGGTGCCTAACTGTGTCTCTTTGGTTACGACGCGGTCGACCAGAGTGCGTCCAACGGAAGAACTAGCGTGCCGTCGTCGAATCGGAAAGTTAGTGCGCCGGTGTACAACACCACGGCCGTGGCGAGGCGCGCACCGAGACGGGCGCGGAGTGCCTTGATGCCGGCGAGGTCGGACTGGTCGACGCGCGTGCCGGCTTTGATCTCGAAAGCAAAGACCATCCCGTCGTCGCGCTCCAGCACCAAGTCGACCTCGTGGGCCTCCGACGTGCGAAAGTGGCCGACCGAGACCGGCGCGTCCGACCAGCTCACCTGCCGGAGGATCTCGCCGACGGCGAACGTCTCCACCAGATGGCCGTACTCCGTCAATACTGCCGGATCGTTCCTGTCAATCTTCTCCGGCGTGAGGCCGAGAAGCCATGCCGTGACGCCCGAGTCAACCAGATGGACCTTCGGTTGGCGGGCGACTCGAGAGCCCAGCGTCGTGCCCCAGGCAGGCAACCGCATAACGAGGAATACGGCCTCGAGGAGCTTCAGGTAGTTCTCGGCGCTGGACTTCTCCATCCCCACAGCCGAGGCCGCGCCGGCGATATTCAGCACCTGGCCGGATCGGGCGGCGAGAACGCGGAGTAGCCGAGGGAGCATTTCTCGCTGACGTACCCGGCTCAGCTCCAGCACGTCACGTTCAATAACAAGATCCAGGTAGTTCGCGAACCAGCGCGATCGGGACCGCCCCGAGGGCCGTCGCAACGCAACGGGCATTCCGCCGGAGGTGACCCGACGGGCGTAATCGGCACGGGTCGTCGTGGACGGCGTGGCACCGAGCGACACGACAGCGCCGTCGAGCAGCCGGTTGACCAGTGAGTCGCCGCTCGTCCCGTCGATCTCCGCCTGCGTCAGGGGCAGCACTTCCAGGATGTCGACGCGGCCGGTCAATGCCTGCCCTGCCTCGGGAAGCGTCGTGTATCGCGTCGATCCGGCCAGGACGAATCGTCCCGGACTGAGGTCCCGGTTCAACTCAGCCTTTATCGCGCTGAGCAGGTCTGGGACATGCTGGTACTCGTCGATCAGGACTGGACCGGTTCCACTGACGAACCGTCCGGGATCGGCGCGAACCGCAACTCGGGTGGCGGGATCGTCACAGTCGACGACCGGGCGTCCGAGTCGGTCGGCGAGGGCATGAAGAAGGGTACTCTTACCGACGGTGCGTGGACCGTTCAGAACGAGCGCCGGCTCCTCGGTCAGGCGGCGGGCCAATACGGCCGTCAGCTGGCGCGGAGCGATGCCGGTAAGCGATCCGTCCACGACCTCACCCTATTGTGTTCCGCATCTGCAGAGCAAAACTTCCGCATCTTGCAGGTGTTAATTCCGTATCTTGCATCTACAGGATTCCGCGTTCCGTGCCGCCCGTCCCAATCACGACACCGTCACCGTTTGGCCCATCGCATGAGCCAGGGCGTCGTTCCCCACCTCCGCGGAACGAGCGCGGAGCAAGCGATCGACGGCGTTAGCATTGAGAGATGTCCACGTCGACCCTGGCGCAGATCCTGATCTACGCGCTCGCCGTGGTAATCCTCGCCGTGGTCGCGACCAGGGCCGCGCGGATGTCGCGGTCGCAGGGCTACCGGTTCGGGCGCGACGTGATCGTGCGGTGTCGCGACGGGCACCTGTTCACGACGACGTGGCTCCCGATGATGTCGTTCAAGGCGATCCGCATCGGCCTGGTGCGCATCCAGCACTGTCCGGTGGGCAACAATGTCACCGCCGTGCGGCTGATGCGCGACGAGGACCTCACGCCCGCGCAGCGCCTGGAGGCCGGCCGCCACCAGGACAGCGGCGTCCCGTGACAACCCCCCTTCATACGCGCGACTGATGCCGGGCATATAACGGACGTTCTGTTCTTCGAATGCGCCGCTCAGCAGGATGTCTACAGAACCTCGCTCCCGAAACGAGAGGCATCCCCATGCCCGACATCGGCCGGCGTCAACTCGGCGGTGACGACAAGCTCAAGGCGCTCATCGTCACCGGACACACCGACATCCACCACGACTGGCGCACGGTCTCGCCGATGCTGGGCGATCTGTTGCGCACGACCGGACTGTTCGACGTGCGCATCACCGAAGAGTTCCGCGGAGCCGGCCCGGAGACGCTCGAGCCGTACGACCTGGTCGTCCTGAACTACTACGGCCGTTTCGAGCCGTGGGGCCACGCGCCGGAGCAACGCTGGGGTGAGCGCGCCGAGCAGGCGCTGTACGACCACGTGGCTGCCGGGCGCGGCGTCGTCGTCTACCACGCCTCGCTGCAGATGGGCGCCGGGTGGGACGACGACTTCGAGCTGATGGCCGGCGGGGTCATGCGCGAGCACTGCAGCCGTCGCGCGCCGATCCCCGACTTCCGCCTGTACGTCGCGCCACCATCAACGCGCTTCCGCTGGACGCCGTCGGGCACGTTCCGTGGTGGCCGCCGGATCGCAGCGAGGTCACGCTGCACCGCATCCTGGTCCACATGATCGCCGAAACGGATCGGCACGCCGGCCACGCCGACATCGTCCGCGAGCTCATCGACGGGACGGCCGGGCTGCGGGCCGACAACGACAACCTACCCGGCCTCGACGAGGCAGCGTGGAGTGCCTATCGGGACCGGCTGGAAGCGGTAGCCCAGGAGGCGTCGGGAAGGCACGGCTAGGTCAGGCCGAGCACGCGCCATTCCAGCTCGGCCTGCTTACGGTGGCCGGAGATGCTGAGGTGCGCCCCGTCGCTCGCCGCGAGGTCGTCGGCGGTGATCGTCATGTGGTACAGGGCGCCGTTGTCGTACTGGCACGCCGGGAACTTGGCGCACACCGACTTGAGCTGGCTGAGGTAGTGCTGCGTAATGTCCTCCGACGTACGCCAGTGGGCCGGCACCGGCTTGCCGGCGGGATCGAACAGATCGCAGATCCCGGTGCCGGTGACATTCTTCTTCGCGACGTCGAGCTTGGCAGCGATCTTTCCGTAGTTGTCCACCGTCCCCGGCGGGCTGCTCACGAGAAGGATCTTCGCCTTCGGCGCGGCGGTAGTGATCTTCTTGAAGACCTCGGTCAGGGTGGCCGCGAAGGGTCCGTAGTTCTGGGCGTCGGTGCCATCGCAGCGCATGTCGTTGTCCACCGACTGGATCAGGAACAGATCCGGAAGCGGCTTGGTGTTCAGTGCCTGATCGGCCTGGCCGGCCAGCTCGTTGACGCCGGTGCCGTCCTCGGCGAAGTTCGCGTTGTGGCCGCGCACCGCCGGGTTCAATGCCAGTAGTCGCAGGTAGACGCTGTCGACTTCGGGGTTGTCGCCGGTCGCCCAGGAATTCGTCCGAGCGTCTTCCAACGGCCGCTTTGGGTCGGAGGCGAACCCGGTCGCTCCGGAGTGGCCCAGCACGGCGATGGCGTTCGGATACCTGCTGGACGGCGCAGCCCCTGCGCTAGACGCCGGGGAACCCGTGCCGCCGGACGTTGAGCATGCGGCCATGAGCGCGGCCACGCCGAGCGGTAACGCCGCGGCTCGAATGCGAGCCAAAGCACCGCTGAGCTGCATGTTCTGGGAGGTTGCCACGCCCTACGGGGCAGCGCAATCCGCCGTTGGGGTTCTACGCCGCCGCCTCGAGGTCCGTGCGGGTCAGCAAGGCCCGCAGCGTGATGCCGGCCGCGGCGAGCGCCTGCGCCCCGCCCTCCTGACGGTCGATCACGCAGACCGCGTGATCCACGTGCGCGCCGAGCTTCCGCAGCTCGTTCGTCGACAGGACGACCTGGCCGCCCGACGTCACCACGTCCTCCACCACAAGGACGCGACGGCCGGCCACCTCGGCGCCCTCGGCGAGCCGCGCCGTGCCGTACGTCTTGGCCTGCTTCCGGACGAACGCGCACGGCAGCTTGGCGTGCCGGCCCAGCGCGGTCACCACCGCGATGCCGCCCATCTCCAGTCCGGCCAGCACCTCGGTGCCGTCGGGGATGAGCACGGCGAGCCGCTCGGCAAGGACATCGAGCAACACCGGGTCGGCCTCGAACTGGTACTTGTCGAAGTACTCGGTCGCCGTCCGGCCGGAGCGCAGGACGAATTCGCCGGTCAAGCGGCTCACGGTGCGCACCTGCCGCGCGAGGTCGGAGTCAGTCACAAGGCAACAGCCTGGCAGGCCGCCGGAGGCCGGGCGCCGCCGGGGGGCTTCACTCGAACGCGTTATTGACCACACAACCAGTGCGAAGTCTGTCCCGTTTCACGTATTTTACGCCTTAACGAGAGCTTCTCACCCTCGAGAGGATTGACATGACACCCTTCGCCTTGCTCTTCCTCATCGCCCTCGCCGGATCGTCCTGTTTCGCCATCGGCCGTGCGCTGGGTCGTGGTGAACGGTACGAGAAGGGTTACCGCGAGGGCTTCCGCGACGGCGAGACCGGCTCGCTGGCCCGCGCCGCCCGGCTGATCCAGCTGAACGATCGGCCCGCGATCGCCCCGGCCGTCGAAACGATGCTCGTCCCGTACTCGGTGCCGCAGCAACTTCCGCCGCGCAGCGTCGGCCCGGCGGTGGTGGGTGTCGCACCGCGTCCGCAACTGGCGCTCTAGGAGTTAATCCAAACCGGCCATGCCGCCGATGGGAGGAGTGGACCACCTCCGAAAGGTGCAGTCATGACCGTGCTCGGCCGCCTGATACCCGACGTCTCGCTGTCCGAAGAAGCGTTCCTCGCCCGGCACCGGGTGCTGCGCCTGCTGCTGTGGCTGCACGTTCCGGTCGTGCTCCTGCTGGGGTACGCGAACGATCAGTTCAGCCCTGGGCACCACGCGACGCTGTTGCTGGCCGTGCTCGGTGGGGTCATGGCGTGCGGCGTGGTCGCCGGCACTGCACAGAGCCGCCGCGGTAGGGCGGTGGCGTCGAGCGTCGGGTTCATCCTCGCCGCCGACGCGCTGGTGCACGCCGGCGGCGGGATGACCGACCTGCACTTCCACTTCTTCGTGGTGGTCGCGCTGATCGGGCTGTACCAGGACTGGGTCCCGTTCGCTCTGGCCATCCTGCTGGTCGCCACGCACCACTTCGGCATCGGTCTGCTGGCTCCGGAACTGGTCTTCTCCGGCCATGCCGGGCACAGCGCGGCGGGCCTCCTGGGCCGCGCGCTGCTGCATGCCGGCTTCGTTCTGGCGATGGCGGCCGCGCAGGTCACGTACTGGCACTTCGAGGCAGCGGTACGCCGGGAGAACGAACGGCGGCAGGCCGAGCTGGCCGAGGAGAGCGCGGCCCGGCTGCGGGCGGCGGCCGAGGAGGCGAAACGGCGGGAAGCGGCCGCCGCGTCCGAGGCCGAGGCGCAACTCGCCCGGGCCGAGCAGATGGCCGTACGGCTGGAGGACGTCCTGCAACGGACCAGCGCGACGGGTGCGCGGCTGCGTTCGGACGCCGACGAGGCGCTGTCCGGCTTCGAGGAAGCGCTGTCCGACGTCACCCGGACCGTGTCGCACGCCAGCGATCAGGTCTCCACGACGCTGACCGATGCCGACACCGCGCTGCACTCACTGGAGGAGTTGCGCTCGTCGGTCGCCGACATCGCGGCGATCGCGGGCCTCATCCAGGCGGTCGCGGACCAGACGAACCTGCTGGCGCTGAACGCCACGATCGAAGCCGCCCGGGCCGGAGAAGTGGGCAAGGGGTTCGCCGTGGTCGCCGGCGAGGTCAAGGAACTGGCCGGGCAGACGGCAACCGCGACCGCCCGGATCGAAGCCACGGTCACCGAGGTCACCTCGGGGGCGGCGGCGGTCGGCACGGCGGTGTCCGGCATCACGAGCCGGCTCGGGGCGGTGGCTGACGCGCAGCGGCTGGCCGCGGCGGTGATGGCGGAGCAGGTGTCGCTGGCCGGGCAGACCCGCGGCCTCGTGACGTCAGCCGCCGACGAGGTGGCCAAGTCCGCCGAGTCCGTCACGGTCCGCTGAGCTCAAACCCGGCGGAGTCTCACCCCGTGAGCTCGGCGGCCAGGAGCTCGGCGATCTGGACCGTGTTGAGGGCCGCGCCCTTGCGCAGGTTGTCGCCGGTGATGAACAGATCCAGCGCCCGCGGATCGTCCATCGACCGGCGGATCCGGCCGACCCACGACGGATCCGTGCCGACGGCGTCGATCGGCATCGGGAACTCCCCGGCGGCCGGATCGTCGACCACGATCACGCCTGGGGCGTTCCGCAGGATGCCCCGGGCGCCGTTCGCGTCCAGCTCCGACCCGAACACGGCGTGCACGGCCACGGAGTGACCGGTCACCACCGGCACCCGTACGCAGGTCGCGGACACCTTGAGATCGGGCAGGCCGAGGATCTTCCGCGACTCGTTTCGCAGCTTGAGCTCTTCCGACGACCAGCCATTCGCCACCAGCGAGCCCGACCACGGCACCACGTTCAGGGCCAGCGGCGCCGGGAACGGGCCGAAGTCGTCGCCCACCGCCTGCCGGACGTTGCCGGGCCGCGAGCCCAGCGCGCGATCGCCGGCCACCTTGCTGAGCTGGTCGTGCAGGATGTCGATGCCGACCTGGCCGGCGCCGGACACCGCCTGGTACGACGCGATGACGAGTTCGCGCAGCCCGTACTCGCGGTGCAGCGGCGCGATCGCCATGATCATCGCCATCGTGGTGCAGTTGGCGTTCGCGATGATGCCGCGCGGACGGTGCCGCATTGCATCCCGGTTCACCTCGGGAACGACAAGTGGGACGTCCTTCTCCATCCGGAACGCCGCGGAGTTGTCCACCACCGTCACGCCGC
>DATBGW010000080.1:0-5001 GCA_036557765.1 Actinoplanes sp. | reverse complement strand
GAAGGTGTCGCGCACGCCTTCGAACCCCGGCGCCACCTCACCGTGGACGGCCACCCCAGCCATCGCCGGCCTATGCCTTCTGCTCGTAGGGACGCAGCTCACGCCGGGCGATGGTGCGCTTGTGGACCTCGTCGGGACCGTCCGCCAAGCGGAGCGTTCGAGCCGCCGCCCACAGCCGGGCCAGGGGCGTGTCCTGGCTGACGCCCGCGGCTCCGTACGTCTGAATCGCCTTGTCGAGGATCCATTCGACGGTGACCGGCACGGTGATCTTGATGGCCTGGATTTCGGTGTGCGCGCCCTTGTTGCCCACGGTGTCCATCAGCCACGCGGCCTTGAGCACCAGCAGCCGGCATTGTTCGATGCGGACCCGGGACTCGGCGATCCACTCCTGAACGACGCCCTGATCGGCCAGTGTCGTGCCGAACGTGGTGCGGCCCAGCGCGCGCCGGCACATCAGTTCCAGCGCGCGTTCCGCCATGCCGATCAGCCGCATGCAGTGGTGGATCCGTCCGGGGCCCAGCCGCGCCTGGGAGATCGCAAAGCCAGAGCCCTCGGCGCCGATGAGATTCGTCGCAGGCACCCGCACGCCGTCGAAGATCACCTCGCCGTGCCCGCCGTGATCGGCGTCGTCGTACCCGAACACGCTCATGCCCCGCACCACGGTCAGCCCGGGGGTGTCCCGCGGCACCAGCACCATGCTCTGCTGCAGGTGACGCGGCGCGTCCGGATCGGTTTTGCCCATCACGATGAAGATCGCGCAGTTCGGGTTCATGGCGCCGGAGATGTAGAACTTGCGTCCGGTGATCACGTACTCGCCGCCGTCGCGGGCGGTCCGGGTGCCGATGTTCGTGGCGTCGGACGACGCGACCTGCGGCTCGGTCATCGCGAACGCCGAACGGATCTCACCGGCAAGTAACGGCCGGAGCCACTGGTCCTGTTGCCCCGGGCTGCCGAATTCGGCAAGCACCTCCATGTTGCCGGTGTCCGGGGCGGCGCAGTTCAGCGCGGCCGGTGCGATGTCCGGGCTACGGCCGGTGATCTCGGCGAGCGGCGCGTACTGGGCGTTCGTCAGTTTCCGGAACAGATTCCAGAGCCCGGCGTCCCGGGCGGCGGCCTGCAGACCGGCCAATGTGGACGGCGGTGACCAGCCCGCACTGCGCCATCCGGCTTCGGCGGGATAGACGTGCTCCTCCATGAACGCGAGCAGCCGCTTGCGGTAGTCCTCGGTCGTCGCGTCGAACCCGAAGTCCATCAGTGCCCCTCCAGCGCCTGGTGACCCTGCGCGACCAGCGGCGCCACCATGTCACCGACCGTGTCGAAGCCGGCCCCGACGGTCTGCCCGTGCACGTACCGGTAGTGCACGCCTTCGAGGATCACCGCGAGCTTGAACGCCGCGAAGGCCACGTACCAGTGCAGGTCTCCGACGGCCCGGCCGCTGCGCTCGGCGTACCGGTCGATCATCTCATTCAGGGTCGGATGCCCGGGTACGTCGATCGGCGCCCGCGGCCGGCCGTCCGCCACGAGCAGTGGGCGTCCCGCGTAGACGAGCATCAGCGCCAGATCACCCAGCGGATCCCCCAGTGTCGACATCTCCCAGTCGAGGACGGCGTTGACCTGCAGCGATGGGCCGATCAGCACGTTGTCGAGGCGGTAGTCGCCGTGCACCACCGCGCCTCGGCCACCGGCCGGCACGTCGGCGGCCAGCCGGGCGCGCAGCTCGTCGATGCCGTCGATCGCCCGGCTGCGGGACGCGTCGAGTTGCTTCCCCCATCGCCGGACCTGGCGTTCGTTGTAACCGTCCGGTCGTCCGAAACCGGCCAGTCCGATTCCACCGGGATCCAGCGCGTGCAGATCGGCGAGCGTGTCGACAAGCGCGAGGATCAGCCCGCGTACGGCCGCCGGCCCCAGCGCCTCCAGCACCGCCGCGTCGCGATGGATCGTGCCGTCGACGTACCGCATGAGATAGAACGGTGCGCCGATCGGCTCCGGATCGGTGCACAGCAGCACCGGCTCGGGCACCGGGAAACCGGCCCGGAACAGCGCCGAGAGCACGGTGTGCTCGCGGACCATGTCGTGCGCGGTCGGCAGGACGTGCCCGAGCGGTGGCCGGCGCAGGACCCAGCGGTCGGTGCCGTCGCTCACGGCGTACGTGAGATTGGAACGGCCGCCGGCGAACAACGTGGCGGTCAACGGCACGGATGATCCGAGGTAGGTCTGGAGCCGTTCGAGGTCCAGCCCCGGCGGCGTCACCGGACGGTGCCCGTCAGCGTCACGCCGCCGTCGATCACCAGCGTCTGGCCGGTGATCCACGCCGCGTCGGGCGAGCAGAGGAACGCAACCGCGCCGGCGACGTCCTCGGGTACGCCGAGTCTTCGCAGGGGGTATGTGGCCGCCACTTCCTCCTCCCGTCCCTCGTAGAGCGCGGTGGCGAAGCGGGTCTTGATCACGGCCGGCGCTACGGCGTTGACCCGGATATCCGGCGCCAGCTCGACGGCCAGCTCCTCGGTGAGGTGGATCAGCGCAGCCTTGGTGACGCCGTAGAACGCGATGCCCGGTGCCGGCCGTACGCCGGACACCGAGGAGATGTTGACGATCGCGCCGCCGGCGGCCAGGCCTCCGCGCAGTGCTTCCTGCACCCAGCCGAGCGTGCCGACCACGTTGACGTCGAGCATTTTGCGGGCCGCGCCGAGGTCGAGCGTTTGCAGTGGCCCGTACGCGGGATTGATTCCGATGTTGTTGATCAGCGTAGTGACCGGCCCGAACGCAGTGAGCACGGTGTCCACCACCGCGGTCCGGTGTCCGGGGTCGTCGCCCTTGCCCGCCACGCCGATCGCGACATCCGGTCCGCCCAGGTCCTTGGCAGCGGTGTCCAGGGCGGTGGCGTTGCGCCCAGTGATGCACACCCTCGCGCCCGTCGCGACGAGTCGCTGGGCGATCGCAAAGCCGATTCCCCGGCTCGCGCCGGTCACGATCGCCACTTGCTCGGTCATCCCGCCTCCCGCTGTCGCCACGGTCTCTCCGCGATCTTGGAGTTGTGGTTGCCCATATGCACCTTTCGGGGTCATCTGTGCCAACCACAACTCCAAGATCGCGGAGGTGTTGAGTCTCTCAGGCGACCCCCACCGGGCGGAACTGAACGCTGATCCGTGGGCCGACGGGCTTGGCCGTCTTCGGGATCGCGTGCTCCCAGGTGCGTTGGCAGGAGCCGCCCATGACGATGAGGTCGCCGTGGCCGAGCGGGAAGCGGATCGTTTCGTGGCCGCCGGCGCGCGGGCGCAGCAGGAGGTTGCGCGGCGACCCGAACGAGACGATGGCGACCATCGTGTCGAAGTGTGCCGACCGGCCGATCGTGTCACCGTGCCAGGCGACGCTGTCCCGGCCGTCGCGGTACAGGCACATGCCCGCCGTGACGAACTCCTCACCCAGCTCCTCGGCGTAGTGCCCGGACAGTTGCGCCTTGGCCTCGGTCAACACCGGATGGGGCAGCGTCTCATCACCGCCGTACCAGCGCAGCAACCGCGGAACGTCGACGACACCGTCGTACATCTGCCGCCGCTCCGCCCGCCAGTCCACTTCGGACAGTAACGTCTCGAAGACGCCGTCGGAACCATGCACCCAGCCGGGCAACACGTCGACCCACGCGCCGGCGGAGAGCAGGTGCCGGCGAAGGCGACCGGGCAACGGCTCCAGCGATGCGGCGGCGCCCCCCAAGAGGTCGAACATCGACGGCTGGTAGGTGCTCACCGCGCCACGGTACGCCGCCCTCGTACGCCCGTACGACACTCCAAGTTTCCGTCGATCTTGGAGTTGTGGTTGCCCTTTTGTGCGTTTCCAGCCGTTTCGTTCCAACCACAACTCCAAGATCGGCGACGGTGCGGGGCAGCGAGGCGACTTCGTTCGGTAATACCGTGACGACCGTGGCGACCGTCAATCCGCTCGTGGCGGCGAGCGTCGACAAGCCGGCGGACGCCTGGGCCGGCGTCTGGATCGCCGAAGACATCGAGCTCGTCGCGCAGGGCGTGCGCAACGGCAGCTGGATCGACGGCACGCTGGGCGTCACCGGCGCCTCCTTGGACGCTCTGGCGCTGATCTCGGACCCGGTCGGAGCACTGCTTCAGTACGGCGTCGCATGGATCATCGAGCACGTCAAGCCGCTGTCGGAGGCGCTGGACTGGCTGGCCGGCGATCCGGGGCAGATCGCCGCGCACGCCGCCACCTGGCGAAACGTCGCCGCCGACCTGCGTCGGGACGCCGACGACCTGGTGCGGGAAGTCCGGCTGGGAACCGCCGAGTGGACCGGCGCGGCGAGTGACACGTACCGGGCATGGATGGGCAGACGCGATCACAACCTTCGTGCGTTGGCCAGTGGGGCGGACGCCGTGGCGGCAATCACCGAGGGCGCCGGGTTCCTGATCGCCGCCGTCCGGATCCTGGTCCGCGACGCGATCGCCGCGGTGGTCTCGCGATTGATCGTGTACGCCGCGGAGGAGCTGGCATCGCTGGGGTTGGCGACACCGCTGTTGATCGAGCAGGTCACCACACTGGTGGCGGCGTGGGCCGCGAAGATCGCGCGATGGCTGCGGGCGCTCATCGCGAGCCTCCAGCGGCTCGCCGACCGTTGCTACGAACTAGCGCGGCTCCTGTTGGGCGGCGAGGTTCATTCCGGCGGCCGGGGTGGGCCAAGACGGTACGAGAAGCTTTCCTTTGAAGAGTTGATATCGGACCGCGGCGCTAACGTAGGTCGGCTAGGAACAAGCCGCAAAGTCAGAGAGGTGCGGGATGTCGACGAGCTCAAGGACTATTTCGACGCATTGACGCGCGGTGGGGCTACCGATGTTACGAGGCCCGGCTTTCCCGGAAGAATCGTTCGCCTTCAGGACGGCACCATCGTGACGTGGAGACTAAAGTCGAAAACGACTGGCGATGTTCCAACCGTCGACGTGAACCCCGGCAACGGCTTCGATTTCAAAGTTCACGTCAATCCGAGCGGGTGGTAGGCAT
>DATBGW010000079.1:0-11612 GCA_036557765.1 Actinoplanes sp. | reverse complement strand
ACGGGTGGCAGGCATTTTGCCGCCGATGCGGTTTTTGCGCTCAGGACCGGAGCGCGCGCACCGCGGCCCGGCCGATACGCTCGCGGAGTGGGCACGATTCTCCCGGTCTTTCCGCTGAACACGGTCCTCTTCCCCGGCCTGGTGCTGCCGCTGCACATCTTCGAGGAGCGCTACCGCGCGCTGGTCCGCGAGCTGGTCGCCAGCACCGGCGACGAACCACACGAGTTCGGCGTGGTGACGTTGCGGCGCGGACTGGAGGTGCTGCAACCCGGGGAGGGTGAAGGCGCCCCCACGCCGGTCACCGCGCCGCAGCTGTACGACGTCGGCTGTACCGCCGAGCTACGCCAGGTCACCGAGCTGCCGGACGGGCGCTTCGACATCGTGACGGTGGGCCGGCGTCGGTTCAAGGTGCTCACCGTGGCGGCCGGCGCGGCGCCGTACCTGACCGCCGAGGTGGAGTGGCTGCCCGACGACGAGGGCGGCGGCGAGGCGGCCGACCAGCTGGCGCCGCGGGTGCTTGCCGCGTTCCGTGCCTACCTGGAGCTGCTGCGGCCCGCCTCCGATGTGATCGACGCGGTGCCCGACGACCCCACCGTGCTGTCCCACCTGGTCGCCGCGAGCGCGCAACTGACCACCGACGAACGCCAGCTGCTGCTGGCCGCGCCGGACACCGCGACCCGGCTGCGCAGCGAGCTCAAGCTGCTCAACCGCGAGGCGGGACTGCTGGCCCGGGTCCGGGCGGTCCCGGTGCCGCTGTCGGATCTGGCTCGCCCGGCCAGTCCGAACTGAACGGCGGCGGCACGTAGCCGGCCCCGGCGAGGTCATGCCCGTAGCCCGGTTTCGCCCCCGGCTGATCGAGGTCCGGATCGTTCGACCAGCCGGCCAGCAGCGTCAGCACCATGGCCGCCGCGAACCCGGGCACCAGCAGCGTGCCGTACGCATGCAGGTCCGGCGGGGCGGCGAACGTGGCACCCGTCGTCGCCGTGTCCCGCCACGCGTGAAACGCGCCGAGGCCGATCCACCGCCCCAGCTGCCAGGCCACCACGGCGGCCATCAGGGCTCCCGCGGTGACTCCGAGCACCAGGCCCGGTCCGCGGTGACGGCGCAGCACCAGCCACGCCAGCGCCGCCACGAGCAGCCCGAAGCAGAGGCCCAGGATCGCGAACCACCCTTCGGCCGCGATGAACTCCTCGGGCGACGGATCGTTCACCACGATGCCCGCCGCACCGGCGTTGATCATCGGCACGGTCGGCGCGAGCAGGCGCCAGAACAGACCCAGCGGCACGCCGGCCACCGCGACCGCCGCCGCGGTGAGCACCGCAACCCTCGCCGAGCGCCGTCCCATCGGTCCAGCATCGCTCTCCCACCGATCAGCCAACGGCGGAGGGCCCCAAGATCGTCTTCAGGTCCGCGCGCAGCGCCGTGGTCGGCGACACCCGCACCCCGCCGAGCCGAAGCACCGTAGTGCGGCTGCCGTTGCGCAGGTGGACGTGCACCTCCGCGTCGCCCGGGTGGCTGACCAGGATCTCCTTGAGCTGGTCCACCAGCGGGGGCGTGCACCGGGTGATCGGCATCGTCAGGGTGATCGGCTTCGAGCCGGCCGACTGCGAGATGTCCGGCATGGACATGTCCATCGCCATGATCCGCGGTATCTCGTCCCGCCGGTCCACCCGTCCCTTGACGATGACGATCGCGTCCTCCGCGATGTACTGGCCGATCAGCTCGTATGTGTTCGGGAAGAACAGCGTCTCGACGCCGCCGGCCAGGTCCTCCAGCGTGGCCGATGCCCATGCGCGACCCTGTTTGGTGATCCGGCGCTGCACACCGGTGAGGATGCCGGCCAGCGTGACCACCTGGCCGTCCGGAACCGAGCCCTCCTCGGTCAGCGACGCGATGCTGGTGTCCGCGGCGTTCTGCAGCATCTGCTCCAGCCCGGCCAGCGGGTGGTCGGAGACGTAGAGGCCGAGCATCTCCCGCTCGAACGCGAGCTTGTCCCGCTTGTCCCACTCGGCGTCGCCGATCGTCGGCATCGCCACGGTGGCCGAACTGGCCCCGGCCTCGTCACCGAACGCGCCGAACAGGTCGAACTGTCCGGCCGCCTCGTTGCGCTTGACGTCGGCGTACGCGTCGATCGCCTCGGCGTGGACGGCCAGCAGGCCCCGTCGCGCGTGCCCCATCGAGTCGAACGCGCCGGCCTTGATCAGTGACTCCACCGTCTTCTTGTTGCACGCCACGGCGTCCACCTTGGACAGGAAGTCGTAGAAGTCGGCGTACCCCCCCTTGGCGGTGCGGCACCGCACGATCGCCTCGACGACGTTGTGGCCGACGTTGCGGACCGCGGCCAGGCCGAACCGGATGTCGGTGCCCACCGACGTGAACGGGCCGGCCGAGGAGTTGACGTCGGGCGGCAGCACCTGGATGCCCATGCGCCGGCACTCGGCAAGGTACATGGCCATCTTGTCCTTGTCGTCGCCGACGCTGGTGAGCAGCGCCGCCATGTATTCGGCCGGGTAGTTGGCCTTGAGGTAGCCGGTCCAGTAGGACACCAGGCCGTACCCGGCGGTGTGCGCCTTGTTGAACGCGTAGTCGGCGAACGGGACCAGGATGTCCCAGATCGCGTGGATGGCGGAGTCGGAGTAGCCGTTGGTGCGCATGCCGTCCCGGAACGGCACGAACTCCTTGTCCAGCACCTCCTTCTTCTTCTTGCCCATGGCCCGGCGCAGCAGATCCGCCTTGCCGAGGGAGTACCCGGCGAGGATCTGCGCGGCGCGTTGCACCTGCTCCTGGTAGACGATCAGCCCGTACGTCGGGCCGAGGATCTCGGCGAGCGGCGCCTCCAGCTCGGGGTGGATCGGGACGATCTCCTGCTGCTTGTTCTTGCGCAGTGCGTAGTTGGTGTGCGAGTTGGCGCCCATCGGGCCGGGCCGGTACAGCGCGAGGACGGCGGAGATGTCCTCGAAGTTGTCCGGCTTCATCAGCCGCAGCAGCGAGCGCATCGGGCCGCCGTCGAGCTGGAAGACACCAAGTGTGTCACCGCGGGCCAGCAGGTCGTACGTCGGTTTGTCATCAAGCGGCAGTGCCAGCAGGTCGAGTTTCGTCCCGTGATTGAGCTCGATGTTCCGGACCGCGTCGTCGATGATCGTGAGATTGCGCAGGCCCAGGAAGTCCATCTTCAGCAGGCCGAGCGTCTCGCAGGTCGGATAGTCGAACTGCGTGATGATGGCGCCGTCGGCGTCGCGCCGCATCAGCGGGATGTGCTCGATGATCGGCTCGGCGCTCATGATGACGCCGGCGGCGTGCACGCCGGTCTGCCGGATCAGGCCCTCGATGCCGCGGGCGGTGTCGATCACCTTCTTGACGTCGGGATCCTGCTCGTACAGCGCGCGGATCTCGCCGGCCTCGCCGTACCGCTTGTGGTCCGGATCGAAGATGCCGGTCAGCGGGATGTCCTTGCCCATCACGGCCGGCGGCATGGCCTTGGTGATCCGGTCACCCACCGCGTACGGATATCCCAGCACCCGGGCGGCGTCCTTGATGGCGGCCTTGGCCTTGATCGTTCCGAACGTGGCGATCTGCGCGACCCGGTCGTCGCCCCAGCGCTCCGTCACGTACCGGATGACCTCACCGCGCCGGCGCTCGTCGAAGTCGATGTCGACGTCCGGCATGGAGACGCGTTCGGGGTTGAGGAACCGCTCGAAGATCAGGCCGTGCTGCAGCGGGTCGAGGTCGGTGATGCCCATCGCGTACGCCACCAGGGACCCCGCCGCCGAGCCGCGGCCCGGCCCGACCGCGATCCCGTTCGCCTTCGACCAGCCGATGAAGTCGGCGACCACCAGGAAGTAGGACGGGAAACCCATCTGGACGATGATGTCCAGTTCGTACTCCGCCTGCTTGCGGTGCTCCTCCGGGATGCCGCCGGGGAAGCGCCGCTGCAGACCCTCCAGGGCCTGGTGCCGGAACCACGACTCCTCGGTGTGCCCGTCGGGCACCGGGAAGCGGGGCATGAGATTTTTGAAGGTGAACATCCCCTCGGTGTCCACCTTCTCCGCGACCAGCAGGGTGTTGCGGCAGCCCTCCAGCCACGCTTCGGAGGAGTCCACCGCCCGCATCTGCTCGGCGGACTTCACGAAGTAGCCGGCGCCGTCGAACTTGAACCGGTTGGGATCGGCGACGTTGCTGCCGGTCTGCACGCACAGCAGCACGTCGTGCGCCTCGGCCTGCGACTCGTGCGTGTAGTGCGAGTCGTTGGTGACCAGCGGCGGGATGCCGAGCTTGCGGCCGATCTCGAGCAGGCCGTCGCGGACCCGGCGCTCGATCTCCAGGCCGTGGTCCATCAGCTCGAGGTAGTAGTGGTCCTTGCCGAAAACCTCCTGGTACGCCGCCGCGGTCTTCAGCGCCTCGTCGAACTGGCCCAGCCGCAGCCGGGTCTGCACCGCGCCGGACGGGCACCCGGTGGTGGCCATGATGCCCTCGGCGTGCTCGCCCACGAGGTCGAGGTCCATCCGCGGCCACTTGACGTAGTGGCCCTCCATGGAAGCGCGCGAGTTCAGCCGGAACAGGTTTCCCAGGCCCACGGCGTTGCGGGCCCACATCGTCATGTGGGTGATCGCGCCGCTGCCGGAGATGTCGTCGGCCTTCTGCTCCGGGCGCCCCCACTTCACGCGCGCCTTGTGCAGGCGGGACTCGGGCGCCACATACGCCTCGACACCGATCACCGGGGTCACTCCGGCGGCGCGCGCGCGGGTGTAGAAGTCGTATGCCCCGTGCATGTTGCCGTGGTCGGTGATCGCCACCGCCGGCATGCCCAGCCGGCTGGCCTCGGCCAGCAGATCGGTGAGTCGGGCGGCGCCGTCGAGCATCGAATACTCGGTGTGCACGTGGAGGTGCACGAACGAGTCAGACACCCGGGCCCCCTCTCGCTATCGGCGCCACGAGCCTAGCCCCGCGGTACGACAACAAACACCGGCGACACAGAGCTAACTGGTCCTCGCTTCGCTCGGACGGCTCGCGCCTCTTGGACCCGGCGCTCACCAGTCGCTCACTAGTCGACGAAGGGTTCGACCATCGTCGAGGTGGCACGCAGCCAGGCGTGCCGGGTCTCGGTCTGCAGATCGCCGTACTCGATCGAGGAGCCCACTTCGAGTGCCGGATCGTACGGCACGACCGCCACCGCCCGGGTCCGCGTCAGGAAGTGCCGCGTCAGATCGTCGAGCAGGGGCATCGGGCCGGGCCCCGGACATGAGATCAACGTCACGGCGTTCGCGACCAGATCCGCCATGCCGGTGTCGGTGAGCAGGTCGAGCATCCAGTCCGCGGTGAACGCCGCGTCCTCGCGCGGAACCGTGGTGATCACCAGCTGGTCGGCCGCTCGCATCACGGTCTGCCAGTTGACGCTCTCCACGTTGTTGCCGGTGTCCACGCAGATCACGTCGTGGGTACGCCGCAGCAGATCCATCACCCGCCGGACCGTGTGCTGGTCCAGGCGCTGCGCGAAACGCGGGTTCTCCTCACCGGCCAGCACGTCGTACGAGCCGTCGGAGGCGTGCCGCAGGTAGTCGTCGAGGGTCTGCAGCAGCTCGTCCCCGTGCATGTTCTCGATCTGCATGAGGTCGCCGATCAGGTGCCGGATGGTCCGGGCGTGCCGGGCGCTGCCGGCCCGCAGGCCGAGCGTGCCGCGCAGCTCGTTGTCGTCCCAGGCCAGCACGCCGCGGCCGCGGACGCTGCCGATCGTCGCCGCGGCGAGCACGGTCGCGGTGGTCTTGTGTACCCCGCCCTTCGGGTTGGCGAACGCGAGGACCCGCGGCGTGCGGAGCTTGCGCCGGAGCACGGCGATGGCGCGCTCCAGATCCTCGTCCGCCGTGGCCTGGCGCCACTCGATGCGCGCGGCGGCGGCCTCGATCCGTACGCCGGGCGGCGGCTCGGTCCGGGGCTCGGCCGGAGCGGGCGGCGTGGCGGTGACCGGCGGTGGCAGCACCGCGGCGGAGCCGACCGAAGCGGCCGCGCGGACCGGCGGGTAACCGTTCTCCCCCTGGATCCGGGTGATCGGCGGCGGCACCGACCGGGTGGCCGGGTTGAAGAAACTGTGCGCCTGCTCCGCCTCGGCGCGGCCCAGGAAGCCCTCGGCGATCCGGGACCGCCGGCGCGCCTCGAGCGGATTGCGCGGCGGCGGCTCGGCCGGCCGCGCCTCGATGCTGTTGTGCGCCGGCCGCCGGTCCAGCGGGTTCCCCGCCCGGCGCTCGAACGGAGGTGGCGGCTGCTCGGGGCGCGGCTCGAGCGCGCTGAACGGTCGCCGCTCCAAGGCGCCGACCTGGCGGGTGGGCAGCGGCTGCGCCGCCGACGCCGGCGCCTGCCGGATCGGCGCCGGTTCCTCCGGCGGCTCCTCCGCGTGCGCTTCCTCCAGCCGGGAGGCATGCCGGGCGCGATCGAGCAGCGCCCGCCAACGCGGGGCTGGTTCCGCAGGCCGGCCCCAGCCGGTCTCGGTCCCATCCACGGCTCGTCCTCCCTGCGCCTACGACTCCGGTGTCCCCGACGGGCGTCGTTGCCCATGACAGGCTACGGAGGCAACCCTCACCGGGCCACTCTCCGAGCCGCATCCGTCGGCACGATCGGCGACCGACGAGGGATTCAACGCCCGGGACGCGCTCGCCGTCGCGGGTGGAGACGGTCCCGGGGCAGGCAACCACTGGCTGGTGCGATAGGCGTCACATCGGCCCCGATCGACGAGGGTAGCAGCTATCCGGCCGCGTCGCGGAGCACGTCGAGCGCGTGCGCCAGGTCCTCCGGATAGGCGCTGACGAAGCGGACCTCGTCGTGCGTTCGCGGGTGTGTGAAGGCCAGCTCGCGGGCGTGCAGCCACTGCCGGTTCAGGCTCAGCCGGGCGGCCAGCGCGGGGTCGGCGCCATACGTGAGGTCGCCGACGCATGGGTGCCGCAGCGCCGCGAAGTGCACCCGGATCTGGTGCGTTCTCCCGGTCTCGAGCCGCACGTCGACCAGGCTCGCGGCGCGGAACGCCTCGAGCGTGTCGTAGTGCGTCACGCTCGGCTTGCCGCCCGACATCACCGCGTACCGGTAGTCGGCGGTGGGGTGCCGGTCGATCGGCGCGTCCACCGTGCCGCGCAGCGGATCCAGGTGGCCCTGCACCACCGCGGAGTAGCGCTTGTCCACCTCCCGTTCCTTGAACGCCCGCTTGAGCACCCGGTAGGCCAGCTCACTCTTGGCCACCACCATCAGCCCGGAGGTGCCGACGTCGAGACGGTGCACCACACCCTGCCGTTCGGCCGCGCCGCTTGTCGCGACCGTGTGGCCTCTCGCGGCCAGCCCGCCGACCACGGTGGGCCCGGTCCAGCCGGGGCTGGAATGGGCCGCCACGCCGACCGGCTTGTCCACCACCACGATGTCGTCGTCGCTGTACACGACGTCCAGACCGGCCACCGGCTCCGGCACGACTGCGGGCGCGGTGGCCGGAGCGGGCAGCGTGACCTCGAGCAACGACCCGGCGGTGACCTTGTCCGACTTGGGCCGCGGGATGCCGTCGACCAGCGCGTCGCCGGCCTCCACCAGCGTCGCCGCGGCGGTCCGGGACAGGCCGAACAGCCGGGCGACCGCCTGATCGAGACGCAGGCCGTCCAGGCCGTCCGGCACCGGCACGGCGCGGTGAGCGGTCACGCGGCCGGTTCCTTGGCGGCCGAACGGGTCCGGCTGCCGTCCCGTTGCCGGCCGGTCAGCTCGAGCAGCACGGCCAGGACCACGCCGACGGTGAGGCAGCTGTCCGCGACGTTGAAGATCGCGAACCCACGGCCGTACGGAGCGAAGAGGCTGATCATGTCGACGACGTGGCCCTGGAACGGCCCGGGCGCGCGGAACAGCCGGTCGACGAGGTTGCCGAGCGCCCCGCCGAGGACAAGGCCGAGCGCGATCGCCCACGGGATCGAACGCAGCCGCCGGCCCATCCAGATGATCCAGCCGATGACCGCCACCGTGATGACCGGGAAGACCCAGGTGTAGCCGCTGCCGAAGCTGAACGCGGCGCCGCCGTTGCGCAGCAGCGAGAGGTAGATCAGACCGCCCAGCACCCGGACCGGTTCGCCCTCGGTGAGGTGCTGTGTCGCCAACGCCTTGACCACCTGGTCCAGCGTGACGGCCAGCGCCGCGGTCAGGCCCAACACCCCTAACGCGGCGCGGGTATAGCCCCGTACCGGCGGGGTTGCCGTTGTGCCGCCCGCTGCCTCATCGGCGTTCAGCGTCGCTCCTCCAGCTGTTTGCACGACACACACAGGGTCGCGGACGGGAACGCCGCCAGCCGCTCGACCGGGATCGGGTTGCCGCACCGCTCGCACCAACCGTAGTTGCCCTCGCCGAGCCGGTCGATGGCGCGGTCCACCTGGTTGATGCGCTCGAGCAGGTTGTTGGCGAGCGAGATCTCCTGCTCACGTTCGAACGTCTTGGTGCCGGTGTCGGCCTGGTCGTCGCCTGCTGAGTCGGTCAGCCGCTCGCGCTGCAACTCGGCGATCTCGCTGAGCGTCTGCTCGTACTCCCGCTGCAGCTCGTCGCGGCGTTCGACCAATGCTGCGCGGATCTTCTCGGTCTCCGCCGCACTACGGGTCCGCTTCGTGGCGGCCTTGGCGGTCGAGGCGGATCTGGTTTCGGTTGCCTTGGCCATCGTCGCTCCCTCGGCCGCGGCCAGCGCGGCGATCGGCGGTTTGCGGGAACCGTGGCGGCGCTGGGTCGGCCCCGCTCCAGTCCCCCTGTCGGTGCCGGTCGCGCCCCGCCGCGCGTCCGGCGTGCCCCACTTGCACAAATGGCGCGGCGACAAGGCACCGCGCGCACCGGAGGATGGCAAGGATACACACCCACCGGACATCCATGATGACAGACGTCAGCGCGTACGTGCCGGATTCTCGTCGCCGTCCTCGCCGTGCCATCGGGCCAGTCGGCCGCGCCGGCCGATCGCGCGCATCCGCCGCTCCGCCGCGTCGCGCACGTCGGCGACGGCCACGATGAGCAGCTCGTCGCCGGTGCGCAGGCGGGTGTCCGAAGCCGGTACGAAGCCGGCGCCGTCGCGCACCACCAGCGTCACCGAGGCGCCCACCGGCAGCCGCAGCTCGTCGATGTGCACACCGGCGAGCTTGGAGCCGGGCACCACGTCGATCTGCAGCAGGTCCGCCCGCATCCGGTCCAGGGGCGCGGTCTCGATGTGGATCTCCGTTGCCTCGCTCGGAGCCGCGACGCCCAGCAGCCGCGCCGCCGGCGCCAGCGTGCTGGCCTGCAGCAGGGTAAAGATGATCACAAGCAGGAAGACGGCGTCGAACAGCCCGCCGGCGCCGCGCGTTGCCGTGGAGAGCGGGATGGTTGCAAGCACGATCGGGACCGCGCCGCGCAGCCCGGCCCAGGACAGGAACGCGCTGCCGCGCCAGCCGATCCGGTTCCCCGGCCGGCGTGGGCCGCGAAACGGGCGGGCCGCCACCGCCGAGATCACCACGGACAGCGGTCGGGCCAGCAACAACAGCGCCGCGCCCACCACCAGCGCCGGCACCAGCGCGTCCGGCAGGTTCTTGGGCGAGACCAGCAGCCCGAGCAGCACGAACAGCCCGATCTGGGCGACCCAGGCGAGACCGTCGGCGAACCCGAGGATCGCCTGCCGGTGCGGCAGCCGGCCGTTACCCAGGACCACGCCGGCCACGTAGACGGCGAGGAAGCCGGATGCGTGTGCCACCGCGCCGCCCGCGTACGCCAGCACGGTCAGCCCGACCGCGGCGATCGGGTAGAGACCGGCCGACGGCAGCGCCGCGTGCCGGAGCAGCCATCGGCCGGCCAGTCCCACGAAGAGCCCGATGGCCGCACCGGCGGCCAGCTCATACGTGACGATCAGCAGCTCGTACCACCACGGGTGGGAGGGCTCGCTGGGCACCGACAGCAGGAGCACCAGCAGCACGACCGGCGCGTCGTTCATCCCGGACTCGGCCTCCAGCGTCGCGACCAGCCCTGGCGGCAGCCGGAGCCGGCGGAGCGTGGCGAACACCGCGGCGGCGTCGGTGGACGACAGCACCGCGCCGTACAGCAACGACAGGCGCCAGTCGAGGCCGAGGATGAAGTGCACGGCGAGACCGACGACCACGACGCTGATCACGACGCCGAGCGTGGCGAGAACCGCGGACAGTCCCAGGACCGGCCGCAGCGTGCTCCAGCGCGCGGTCAGGCCGCCCTCCGCGATGATCACGATCAGGGCGCAGAACCCGAGCATGCGTGTGAGCTGGGCATTAGTGAAGTCGATGCCCAGTCCGGCCTCGCCGAGACCCATGCCGATGAGCAGGTAGACCAGCAGACCGGGCAGGCCGAGCCGGTTCGACAGCCGGACCGCCGCCACCGCGACGAGCAGCACGGCCGCCCCGATCAGCAGCGCGATGTCCAAGTCGCCGGTCACGGCGGCCGCCGTACTACTCTCGTCGATCTTGGAGTTGTGGTTGCCTTTTTCAGCCTTGACGCGGCTTTTATCCCCACCACAACTCCAAGATCGCGGGGCCGGTCACCTCGGCCGCAAACAGGGCAATCGAGCCGCGGACCGGAGGATGCGCCGCGAGCCTGTCAGGATCTCTCCAGACGGTGCCCCGCGAACCTGTCAAGGATCACTCCGGTCCACGCGTGTCTGAGCGTAGGGCACGCCCAGGTCGGCGTGGAGGTCAGTGATCGGAACCCTGCGATCTTGGGCTTGTGGTTGGAACAAACCGGGCGGCAAGCCGCTCATTACGGCAAACCACAACTCCAAGATCGCGGGAGAGAGGGGCGGTCAGAGCTGGGCGGCGCGGGCGACCAGGCGGTCCACCGGGCGGCATAGGCCGCACGGGCTGAAGCCCAACTCGACCGCCTCCGCCACCGGCAACGGCTCGGTGAGCCGGCCGAGCAGATGCCGGCAATCGGCCATGTGGTAGCGCGGCCGCCCGTCGACGACGAGCACCTCCGCGGGCATCCGGGCCACTCGGACGGCGTCGGCCGGCCGTACCGCCTGGGGCAGCGGCTCGTCGTCCGGATCCTCCGCGTCCGGCTCGCCGAACTCGTCGGCCATGCCGGCCCCGTCGGCGAAACCGGACCGGTCCGCGTCGGGTGCCGCACCGCTGGGAGCCTCGTCGCGCTGGCCGGGCGGGCGGCGCCAGGCGTTCTCATCCGGGTTCTCGGTCCGGGCGCCGTCGATCACCGACGACGCCCGCCGGTAGTCGGTGTCCGGTTCCGGCGTGCCGGCATCGTTCATCGGCAGGTCGTCCCAAGCCGCACCGAACGGCCCGGCAGCACGGCCGACATCGGCCGGAGCAGCACCCGCCGCACCAGCCGCGTCAGCATCAGCGGGGCCGTCTCCGGCCGAAGCAGCACCCGCCGCGTCAGCCTCAGCGTGGCCGGCACCGGCCGAAGCGGCGCCGGCCGCACCAGCACCAGCCTCAGCAGCCGGCATGCCTGGTTCGGCGTCCGCCTGGTACGCGACATCGGCACGGTACGCGGCATCGGCGGCCAGTGCGGCCTCCGCGTCCTCGCGGTTGGCCACCCGGGGCTTGGTGTCGGTCGGGCTCGCGAGGCCCTCGTCGGACGCCGGCGGGTTGTCCGCGAACGACGGTTCGGGCGTGCCC
>DATBGW010000078.1:0-11701 GCA_036557765.1 Actinoplanes sp. | reverse complement strand
TGGGCGACGAGGCGGAGAAGGCGCGCAAGACCGTCACCGCCCGCATCCGGCACACGATCGGCCGGATCGCCCGCACGCATCCGGAACTCGCCGCCCACCTCGACGGAAGCGTCCACACCGGACTGTGGTGCAGCTACCGGCCCCCGGAGCCCACATCCTGGCTCACCTGAGGTCCCGGCCCCACCCGCCACGACCCCTCTCGAGGGCCGCAACTCCAAGATCGCGGAGAGTGTCCGGGTCGGGGCCCGCGGAAACCCGGGGCTCAGGCGTAGCGGATCACGGCCTCCGGACGGCGGCGCGGCGTCGGCGGAGTTGCCTCCTCGCCGACCGGCACGCCGATGCGCAGCACCAGGTACGGCCGGCCCGTCGACAGCAGCCCGCGAACCCGCCGCCGAGACTCCGCCACCTCCAGCACGTCGCTCATCGGCGCCACCGCCAGCCCCTGGACGACCGCGGTCAGCAGCACGGCCGACACCGCCTCGCCGGCGCGCAGCCAATCGACCGGGGCGTCGCCGTCCCCGTACAGGATCCCGTAGGCCGCGCCGGTGTCGTCTCCTTCACCCACTGCAAGTCCCGGACTGCCGCCGGGCGCGAAGTCGCGGACCGGCACGCGCCGCGGCCCGGCTTCCACCGCGGTGCCCTGCGGCACCCCGTCGCCGAGATCCGGCGGACGGTTCGTCCAATCCGCCAGAGCTCGCTGGTAGGCGGGATCGGCGCCCTCCGCCGCCGCGGCGCCCGCGGCGGCCTCGGCCAGCACGGGGACCTGCTCGTCCGGCACGACGTGCAGGCCGGTGCCCTCGTCGCGGGCGGCGGCGGCCAGCCGTTCCAGCGCGGCGGCCGGAACCGGCGTCGCGGCGAACGCCCTCCGGTCGGTACGGCGGCGCGGGATGGCGCCGCGCAGTTCTCGCACCCGCGGATCCGGGTCGGCGTGCCCGTGCACCTCGATGCGGGCCAGGAGGTCCGGCGACGCCGGGTCGGGGAAGCGGGCGACAGTGATCGAACGACCGCCCGCGGCCAGCCCGAGCCGGGCGTGGTGCAGCGCCGCGCCGCAGCTGAGCAGCAGCTGGCGGCCGGCCGGATCGGTGACCGTCAGCCGGCGTTCCGGGTCCGACAACAGATCGAGGCTGTGGCTGGCGACGAGCCAGTGCCATGGCTGGGTGTTGAACACCGACGGCGCGCGCTGGGCCAGCCGAGCCGCTTCCGCCATGGCCCGCATCAGATCGGTGGGTCGGACCTGTGGCACTGCTGCCTCACACACCGCCGGCGTTGGCCGGGGTGAACTGACCCGGATCCTGTCGCTGTTCGGCGCGGATGACGTGCATTACTGCGTTGATCAGCGCCAGGTGGGTGAACGCCTGCGGGAAGTTGCCCAGGTGCCGACCGCTGTAGGTGTCGATCTCCTCGGCGTAGAGCTCGAGCGGGCTGGCGTACGCGAGCAGCCGCTCGCACAGCTTGCGGGCCTGGTCCACCTCGCCGATCTCGACCAGAGCGGAGGCCAGCCAGAACGAGCAGATGGTGAACGTGCCCTCCTCGCCGGACAGCCCGTCGTCGGTCTCCTCGACCCGGTAGCGCAGCACCAGTCCGTCCACGGTGAGCTCGTCGGCGATGGCCCTCACCGTCGCGACGATCCGGGGATCGTCGGGCGGCAGGAACCGCATGAGCGGCAGCAGAAGATTCGATGCGTCCAGCGCGTTCGAGCCGTACCGCTGGACGAACACGCCCCGCGCGTCCAGGCCCTTGTCACACACCTCCGCGTGGATCTGGTCGGCCAGCACCTGCCACTTCTCGGCGTACATCGGTTCGTCGTACATCCGGGCCAGCTTCGCGCCACGATCGAGCGCCACCCAGCACATGACCTTGCTGCTGACGAAGTGCTGGGGTTCGCCGCGCACTTCCCAGATGCCGCGGTCCGGTTCCTCCCAGTGCTCGGCGGCCTGCTCCACCTGCCGCTTCAGCACCGGCCACAACGACTCGGGCAGCTGCTCCCGCGACCGGGCGTGCAGATAGACCGAGTCCAGGACGGCGCCCCACACGTCGTGCTGCCGCTGCTTGAAGGCGGCGTTGCCGAGCCGGACCGGGAACGCGCCCTCGTACCCGGACAGGTGCGGCAGGGACTCCTCCTCGATCTCGCGTTCGCCCCCGACGCGGTACATGACCTGCAGGTCATTGCCGTCCCGGCAGGCGTCGTGGATGAAGTAGAAGAAGTCGTTGGCCTCCCGGTCGAAGCCGAGTGTGTACAGGCCCCACAGCGCGAACGTGGAATCGCGTACCCACGCGTACCGGTAGTCCCAGTTGCGTTCGCCGTGTGGCGTCTCCGGCAGAGCCATGGTCGCGGCGGCCAGCAGCGCGCCGGTCGGCGCGTACGTCAGGCCCTTGAGGGTCAGCGCGCTGCGCTGGAGATAGCTGCGCCACCGGTGATCGGGGAAGTCGCCGAGCGTGATCCATTGTCGCCAGTACTCGGACGTGCGGCCCATCCGGGTGTTTGCCTCGTCCATCGTGCGCGGCGGCGGCAGCGGTGACCAGGACAGCGCGACGAAGTGCGTCTCGCCCTCGACCATGCGGGTCCGGGCGTTGAGTCCACGGCCCTCGATGCCGGGCCGCAGGTCGGTGGTGAGCCGCAGCGTCACGTCGCCGTCCTTGGCCTCCGCGACGACCTCGCCGTAGCCGTGGCCCTCGTAGCTCCAGGTCGGCTCGCGCCGGCCGTAGTCGAAGACGGGTTCGCACGTCATCGAGACGTCCACCGACCCACTGACGCACTTGACCATGCGCAGCAGGCAGTGCTCGGCGTCGAAATCGGTGGGGGAGCGCCGGTGCGTGCGCGACCGTTCCTCGACGTTGTGCCATGGGCCCATGCACAACGCATCCCGGACGATCAACCATCCGGTACGGGTCTGCCAGGTGGTCTCGAGCATGAGGCTGCCCGGCAGGTAGCGCCGCGCGGCCGGAACCATCTCGTCGTAGGGGCCGAGCCGGAACGCTCCGGCGCTGCGGTCCAGGATGGTGCTGAACACGCTCGGCGAGTCCGGCCGGGGCAGGCACATCCACTCGATAGCTCCGTTCGGCGCGACCAGGCACGTGGTCTCACAGTCCGACAGGAACGCGTAGTCGGCGATGGGAGGAAAGGGACTGCGCGCCCATTGCTGAGGCGGCAGCATCGCGGTGGTGGTCTCCAGCGGCTCCTCGTCCATACCGCGATCGTCGCCCCTCGGAGTCCCACGCGCCAGAGCCTGTCACATAACGCCCGCGATCTTGGAGTTGTGGTTGCCCTTATGCGGACTCCGTCCGCATTCGTGCCAGCCACAACTTCAAGATCGCGGAAGGGGCGCCTAGCTGAAACGGGCCGCGATCCACCGGTCGACGAACGTCACCGACTGGATCACCGCACCTTCGTGGGTGGCGTCCGGGTACTCCTTGTACTCCACCGTCACGGTCCCGTAGCGCCTCAGCTGCGGCAGAAGATAGTCCTTGGTGACGAAGGCCGGCACGGCTTCGTCCGCGGTGCCCTGGACGAGCAGGATCCGTGCGCTGGGCGGTGACTGGCCGGGGTTGTCCCACTGCGCCAACTTCCGCACCACCGCCGGTGGCAGCTCGCCGCCCTCCAGGAAATCGGTTGGCTCGTCGATCGGGTCGTACGCCGCGAGGATCTCGGTCAGGCAGCCGTTCCGCAGCACCGGCAGTTGCTGCTCGGCAGGTGGCGCGAGCAACCTCATCAGGTCAATCGAGGAGTCCACGGTGGCCAGACCGGCGAGCGCCATCACCAGGTAACCGCGGTTGTCAGCCGCCGGGATCGCCGGAGCGAGGATCTGGACGTTGGACACCGGCGCGATGGCCACCACGCCGCGCAGCTGGAGGGCGCCGTCATAGCGGGGTGCCAGCTCGCCCGCGAACAGCGAGGCCTGTCCGCCCTCGGAATATCCGTCCACCACGTACTCGGTGGACAGTTTGGAATCCAGATTCCGTGCCGCCTTCACGCTGTCGATCAGCGCGCGCCCCTCGCTGGCACCGATCAGGTACGGGTGCGGCCCGGCCGAACCCAGGCCGGCGTAGTCAGGCGCGGCCACCGTCCATCCGTTGTCGAGCAGGCCGGCGATGGCGATCTGGCCCTCCTCCCAGAACACGTCGTAGTTAGTGGAGGGTGCGCAGATGTCGGCCAAACCGGTCGTGCCGTGTCCCCATCCCACTACCTTCTTGGCCTTGTACCCCCTGGGCGTGAGCACCAGCCCGGTCGCCGATATGGTCGCGCCGTTCACGTCGGTGGTGACATATTGGACGCGCTCCGCGGTGGCGCGCTGCGCAAGGCGGGGAGGCAGGCCGACGGTGGCGTGTCTCTCAACGAAGCCCGGTGCGGGCGCCGCGGCCGCCGGGCCGGTGGATACGAGACTCCCACCGGCGCCCAGTAGTGCGACCAGGACGACGGCGACCCGTCTGCGGACTGTGTTCATGCGCTCCACCCCTTCTCGACCGTGATGCCTAGACGTAACAGGCCCGGACGAGATCCATGCAAGTCGCTATGCACACTCCACTTCGCACATAGTGTGCGATCCGGTACCCACATCGGACAGGTGGCCGGGTCGCGTTGACTGATCAGTGTGCGTCGATCTCCACATAGTCGATGTCGCCGGCGTAGTAGTCGCAACCCACATCGATCTGGTCGCAACTGGTCTTGCCGCCGATGGACACCGGCCACGAGTTGGCGATCCGTCCGGTCCAGCCCGACTTCCGCGCCACCACCGACCCGTCGATGGCCAGCACCAGCCCGGTGCCGGTCCGCTCACACCGGACGGTGTGCCAGCGGCCGTCGTTGATCGCACGCGGCGCGGACACCAGCCGCGAACCGTTGGAGCCACGGAACAGGCACTGCACGATGCCGCGCGGGATCTGCAGCTTGAAGTTGCCGCCCGAGACGGTCGCCTGTCCCTTCTGGATGATGTTCCCGAACTGGTAGGTGGTCCGCAGCCGCACCGTGACCGCGTAGTCGCGGGTGCCCGGATCCAGGGCGGCGTTGTCCGGCACGATGACAACGTGCCGGGGGTGCGGCGGCGGCGTGTCCGGGTCCAGCCGGGAGAACCGGTACCCGGTCGCGCCGCTGATCCCGACGCCGGTGAGCACCTCACGGCCGATGGAACCCCGCAGGCCGTGGCCGCTGCTGTCGATCATCGTCCGCGCGCCGGACGACTCGTTCATCGCCCAGAACGCGACCGGGCGGGTGGCCGCGGCGTCGGCCGCCGCGGCCGTACCCAGCAGGGCGGATGCCGCGGTCAGTGCGACGGCGAGCGTGCGCCGGATTCTCATGGCAGCCCCGATGGGTTCGGCTTGAAAGAGACAAACCCATGCTAATACCATCTACCGGGCGAAACCTAGGCTGGCACGGTTGGCAGCGACGCCATTGCCGCGGCCACCTCCTCGTCGGCGAGCTCGCGGTCCTCCATGTCGCCGGCCAGGAAGCGTCCGTACGCGGGCAGGTCCAGCAGGCCGTGCCCGCACAGCGCGGTCAGGATGACCTTCTCCTCACCGGTCTCGCGGCAGTGCAGCGCCTCCTCGATGCACGCGGCCAGGGCGTGCGTCGGCTCCGGCGCCGGCACGATGCCCTCGGTACGTGCGAAGCGGACGCCCGCCTCGAAACATTCCCGCTGCGTCTTCGCGACCGCCTCGATCAGGCCCAGCTCGTACACGTGCGACAGCAGCGGCGACATGCCGTGATACCGCAGGCCACCGGCGTGGATCGGGTCCGGGATGAAGTCGTGCCCGAGCGTGTGCATCTTCATCAGCGGGGTCATGCCGGCCGTGTCACCGAAGTCGTACGCGTACACGCCCTTGGTCAGCGACGGGCAGGCCGCGGGCTCGACGGCCCGGACGGTCGGCGCCATCCGGCCGGCGAGCTTCTCCCGCAGGAACGGGAACGCCAGGCCGGCGAAGTTCGAGCCGCCGCCGGTGCAGCCGACGATCAGGTCCGGGCGTTCGTCGACCTTGGCGAGCTGCAGCAGCGCCTCCTCGCCGATGATCGTCTGGTGCAGCAGCACGTGGTTGAGCACGCTGCCGAGCGCGTAGTTGGTGTCGGCGTGCTGCGCCGCCACCTCGACCGCCTCGCTGATCGCGATGCCGAGAGAGCCGGGAGAGTCCGGGTGTGCGGCCAGCACACGGCGGCCGGCCTCGGTGAGCGCGGACGGGGACGGATGGATCGTTCCACCGAACGTCTCGATCATCAGCTTGCGGTACGGCTTCTGGTCGTACGATGCGCGCACCTGCCAGACCTCACAGCCGAGTCCGAACTGCGCACAGGCGAACGCCAGCGCGGTACCCCACTGGCCGGCGCCGGTCTCGGTGGTGAGCCGGCGTACGCCCGCGGCGGCGGTGTAGTACGCCTGCGGGACGGCGGTGTTCGGCTTGTGCGATCCGGCCGGCGAGACGCCCTCGTACTTGTAGTAGATCCGCGCCGGCGTGCCGAGCGACCGCTCCAGACGCCGCGCCCGGACCAGCGGCGACGGCCGCCAGAGCCGGTAGACGTCCAGCACCTCGTCGGGGATGTCGACGAAGCGGTCGGGCGTCACCTCCTGCGCGATCAGAGCCATCGGGAACAGCGGCGCCAGGTCGTCCGGGCCGACCGGCTCCAGGGTGCCCGGGTGCAGCACCGGCGGCGGTGGCGCGGGCAGATCCGGGATGAGGTTGTACCAGCGGCGGGGCATCTCGCCCTCGTCGAGCAGGATCTTGGTGGGAGCGTCAGTCATCCCCTGATCATCACGCCGCGGCCGCCGTTTGCCCCCGCCAATTCCCTGTCGATCTTGGAGTTGTGGCTGGCAGTCCCGCACACCCTCCGCGATCTTGGAGTTGTCGTTGGACGAAATCCGGGTAAAAGACCCATAAGGCCAACCACAACTCCAAGATCGCGGAGAGAGGGACGCGGAGAGAGAGGCGCGGAGAGAGGACGCGGAGAGAGAGGCGCTGCTCAGTCGGGGAGGAGCTCGATCCAGCCCCGGATGTCGTCGGCGGTCTCGATGTCGGCCAGATCGGGGTGATCGACGCGGACGTGCGCCAGCACCTGCTCGATCACTGCCTCATCGGTGGCGCCGCGCGCCACGTACCCGCATTCGCACCGGATCTGCCGGGTCATCCGCCATCCCTCCCCCGGGGTATCGTCCCCGGTGTACCGCCGATGCGCCAAGGTGTGCAATGTGCAGCCGGTAACCCGACCCACCCGCGTCCAGTTGTGCGGGCCGTTCGCCGTGGAGTTGTCCGGCCGCCGTGTCGACCACGTTCTGCCCGGCCGGCAGGCCCGGCTGCTGTTCGCCTACCTCGTCTCGGCGCGACATCAGCCCGTCACCCGCGACGCGCTCATCGACGTGCTGTGGACCGGGGATCCGCCGGCGGGCGCCGCCGCCGCCCTCAGCGTTCTGGTCTCCAAGGTCCGGGCCGTGGTCGGCCGGGACATCGTCCGGGGCCGCAGCGAGCTGTCCGTCGTACTGCCCGAGCCGGCCCACATCGACGTGGAGACGGCGCTCGCGGCGCTGCATGCCGCGGAGAGCGCCGTCGCCGTACGGGATTGGCGGCGTGCCTGGTCACCGGCGCTGACGGCGCACTTCGTGGCGCGGCGCCCGTTCCTGCCCGAGGCGCCGGCGGCGTGGGCCGACGCGTGGCGGCGCCGCCTCACCGACGTCCATGCCCGGGCGCTGGAGTGCTACGCGACGGCCTGCCTGGAGCTCGGCGGCCCGGAGCTGCCCGGAGCCGAGCGGGGCGCACGGGAACTGCTGGAGGTAGCGCCGCTGCGGGAGACCGGGCATCTGCTGTTGATGCGCGTGCTGGCGGCCCGGGGCAACGTGGCCGAGGCGCTCACGGCGTACGAGCAGCTTCGCGTGCTGCTCCGCGACGAACTCGGCGTCAACCCCGGTCCGGCACTGCAGGAGGAGTACGCACGCCTCCTCGCGTAGGTCCTAGGGTGCCGGGCATGGAGTATTCGCGATTTCTCGACTGCCTCGAGTCGGACTACACACGGTTGCGCGCCGTCGTACCGATCGATCCGGACGCCACCGTGCCGACCTGTCCCGACTGGACCGTCACCGATCTGACCCGTCATGTCGGCGCGGTGTACCTGCACAAGACCGTTGCCATGCGCGAGGGCGTCCAGCCCGAGGAGTGGCCGCCCAAGGAGATCGCCGAGGAGGAGCCGCTGGCCCTGCTCGACCGGGCGTACGGCGAACTCCGCCACGAGTTCGCCACCCGCAAGCCGGGAGATCCGGCGGCCACCTGGTACGGCCCGGATCAGACCGTCGGCTTCTGGATCCGGCGGATGGCGCAGGAGACGGTCATCCACCGCATCGACGGCGAGCTCGGAACGGGACAGCCGGTCGCGCCGATACCCGACGACCTCGCCGTCGACGGCATCGACGAGCTGCTCAAGATCTTCGTGGCGTACAGCGTGGGGGAGTGGGCCGAGGACTTCGCCGAGGTGCTGACCGCGCCCGGCCGGACGTACGCGATCCGGACCGACGGCGCGGCCTGGCGGATCCGGACCGGCCCGGGCGTGTTCGCGGTCGAGGACGGGGACGCCGGATCCGCGGATGCGACAGTGAGTGGCCCGCCGGCGGCCGTCCTGCGCTGGGTCTGGAACCGCGAGGCCGGGCCGAGCGGCGTGACGGTGGACGGCGCCGTCGACGACCTCAAGCGCTGCATCACCATCGCAACCCAGTAGAAATCCCGCGATCTTGGAGTTGTGGTTGCCCTTCTGCCGCTTACCGCCCGATTCGTTCCAACCACAACTCCAAGATCGCGGAGGAAAAGGAGGCGCCAAGGTTTCCCCAATCTTGGGACAATGACGCCCGCCCATGCTCGTGGCAGGTCATCACTCCTGCTGGAAGGAACCCCATGAGCACCGATCAACTGGACGAACTGCTCGGCCGGTTCGTCGCCGACCTCGGCGCCACCGTCGCGGCCGGCAACGTCATCCTCGGCGACCGCCTGGGCCTCTACCGTGCGCTCGCCGATCACGGACCGGCCACGCCGGCCGAGCTCGCCGCACACACCGGAACCGCCGAACGGTACGTCCGCGAGTGGCTGCCCGGCCAGGCCGCGGGCGGCTACGTCACCTACGACGCCGGCATCGGCCGGTACCGGCTGACCGAGGCGCAGGCGCTTGCCTTCGCCGATCCGGCCGGGCTGGCGCTGCCCGGAGCGTTCGAGCTGGCCGCCGCGTGCCTCGCCGACGAGGCGTTGGTCCGCGAAGCGTTCCGCGCCGGCGCCGGTGTGCCGTGGGGTGACCACGACCCGGACGTCTTCACCGGTTGCGACCGGTTCTACCGGCCCGGCTACGTCGCCAACCTGGTGAACGCCTGGATTCCGGCGGTGTCCGGCCTGTCCGAGCTGCTGGACACCGGCGCTGCGGTGGCGGATGTCGGCTGTGGACTCGGCACGTCGACGCGCATCCTCGCCGAGGAGTTCCGGGCCGCCCGGGTCACCGGCTTCGATCCGCATCCGAAGTCGGTCGAGCTGGCCCGCAAGGCAGCTGCCGAGGCCGGTCTGGCCGACCGGTGCGACTTCGCGGTGGCGTCGGCGCAGGACTTCCCCGGCCGGCACTACGGCCTCGTGGCCACGTTCGACTGCCTGCACGACATGGGCGATCCCGAGGCCGCCGCGCGGCACATCCGCGCCGCGCTCGCCGACGACGGCGTCTGGCTGATCGTCGAGCCGTTCGCGAACGCTACGGTCGCGGAGAACCTCACTCCGGTCGGCCGGATCTACTACTCGTTCTCCACGTTCCTGTGCGTGCCGCACGCCGTCTCCGAAGGCGCCGACGATGCGCTGGGCGCCCAAGCCGGCGAGGAGGCGATCGCCGGCGTCGTGCGGGCTGCCGGATTCCGTACGTTCCGCCGGGCCGCCCAGACCCCGTTCAACCTTGTGTACGAGGCGCGCCCGTGACCTCGTACAGCGTGGTCGGCACCGGTCCCGAAGCGTACGAACGGTATCTGGTGCCCGCGCTCTTCGCGCCGCTGGCCGATGCGATGCTGGCCGCCGCCCGTCCGGTCGGCGGCCAGCGCGTCCTGGACGTGGCCTGCGGAACCGGCATCGTCGCCCGCCGGGCCGCCACCGCGGCCGGCGAGGTGACCGGGGTCGACGTCAATCCGGCGATGCTGGCGGTCGCCGGTCGTATCGCCCCGGGGATCAGGTGGACCCGTGGCGACGCCGCCGCGCTGCCGTTCCCGGACGGGTCCTTCGACGTCGTGTTCTGCCAGCAGGGTCTGCAGTTCGTGCCCGATCCCGCAGCCGCGCTCGCCGAGATGCGCCGGGTGCTCGTGCCCGGGGGGCGGGTCGCTGTCGCGCTGTGGCGGAACCTCGTTCACTCGCCCGGATTCCAGGCGCTGACCGAGTCGCTGGACCGGCGCGCCGGCTCCGCGACCGGCGACCTCATGCGCGGCCCGTTCCGGATGGGCGACGCCGGCGACGTCCGCGCGATGATGGCCGGCTTCGCCGACCTCCACATCGCCGTCTGGCGGCATGCGGTGCGGTTTCCGTCGGTCGCCGCGTTCGTCGAACGGCAGGTGGCCGGCTCACCGCTGGCCGGCCCGGTCACCGCGCTGCCGGCCACCACGCGGCGGGCCATCGTCGCGGACGTGACCGACGCGCTGGCCGGTCACACCGACGACGACGGCCTCGTCTTCGCGATCGAGAGCCACATCGTCACGGCGCGGTGAGAACCTTCTCCCGCTCGGCGGCGACGTCGAAGTCCGCCTTGGGGTAGCGCGGATCGATGTCGGCCAGCGCCTGCCGCAGCAGCGTGGCGACAGCCCAGTTGCGGTACCACTTGCGGTCCGCCGGAACGACGTACCACGGCGCCGCCGGGGTGCTGCACCGGTTCAGCGCGTCCTCGTACGCCTGCTGGTAGTCCTGCCAGCGGGCCCGTTCGGCGAGATCGCCGGGGTTGTACTTCCACCGCTTCGTCGGATCGTCCAGCCGGTCGAGCAGCCGCTGACGCTGCTCGTCACGGGAGATGTGCAGCATCACCTTGACCATGGTGAGGCCGTCGTCCGCGAGCTCCTGCTCGAACGCGTTGATCACGTCGTACCGCTTGGACCACACGTCCTCGGGCACGAGCTGGTGCACCCGGACGACGAGGACGTCCTCGTAGTGCGACCGATTGAAGATGCCGACGTAACCCGACGGCGGCAGCGCGCGCCGGATCCGCCACAGGAAGTCGTGCTTGCGTTCCTCAGCGGTGGGCGGGCCGAACCCGACCGCCTTGAGGCCTGCTGGGTTCATGCCCTGGATGACGTTGCGAACGGTCCCGTCCTTGCCGCCGCAGTCCATTGCCTGCAGGACCAGGAGCACACGCCGGTCCGTGGCGCCCTCCTTCGCGGACGCGTAGAGCTTCTCCTGGTACGTGGCGAGATCCTGGCCGATCTTCGCGACCTGCTCGCGCGACCACGCCTTCGGGTCGTCGTTGACGGCGCGCCGATCAGGAACGCCCGGAGTGCTCCGGGTGTCGATGGACGCGAGACGCACATGCCCGGGTCGTACCCCGAGCAGTTCACGCAGGTCGGTCATCGCGAGATCGTATCGCCGCCGCCCCGATTCCTCTCCCCGCCGTCCCCGCCGTCCCCGCCGTCCCCTTTCCCCGCGATCTTGGAGACGCGGGATCGTGTCAGGCGAGATCGGCCTGGCGGCGGACGATCAGCAGCGCGATGTCGTCGGTGGGCCGTTCGGCGCCCGCCTTGGC
>DATBGW010000077.1:0-15964 GCA_036557765.1 Actinoplanes sp. | reverse complement strand
GAAGGGGTATGAACCGGACATAAAGGCAACCACAACTCCAAGATCGCGGGGATCCTGGGGGGAGCGCGACCACGGCTCCAAGATCGCGGGAGGCGGCGCGTAGATTTCGGCGCTGTGGCTCCGACTCTGGCGGGAAGCGCGCCGGACGAGGTGCGTGGCGAGCGAGGAGAGACGCGATGAAGTACATGCTCATGATGTTCGGTGACGCCGCGACCATGCTCGAGGAGCGCAGCCCCGAGTGGGTCGACGAAATGATGGCGTTCATGGGGACGTTCAACGCCCAGATCGAGAAGTCCGGCGAGCTCGTCGAGGCGCGCGGGCTCGCCTACCCGGGCGACGCCAAGACGGTCAGCCTGGTGGACGGACAGGTGGTGGTGACCGACGGGCCGTACGCCGAGGCGAAGGAGTCGCTTGCCGGTTACTGGGTGCTCGAAGTACCGGACCTGGACCGAGCTGTCGAGCTCGCGTCGCAGGTCGTCGTGTACGCCCGGAAGGTGGAGCTGCGCGAGAGCCCGGACGCCCCGCCGGAGCGGTGATGGACGACCTGCTGCGCGAGCTGGCGCCGCAGGTCCTCGGCATCCTGACCCGCCGGTACGGGCAGTTCGACGCGGCCGAGGACGCGGTGCAGGAGGCGCTGATCGCGGCGGCGACGCAGTGGCCGCACGAGGGCGTGCCCGGCAATCCGAAGTCCTGGCTGCTCGCGGTCGCGGGCCGCCGCCTGGTCGACGAGTGGCGCAGCGAGAGCGCCCGCCGTCGCCGGGAAGAGACGGTGGCCCTGCTGGAGCCGGCCGAGCCCGCGTCAACGCCCGCCGACGACGACACCCTCACCCTGCTGTTCCTCTGCTGCCACCCGTCGCTGTCGCCGCCGTCGCAGCTCGCGCTGACGCTGCGGGCCGTCGGTGGTCTCACCACCGCCGAGATCGCGGCCGCGTTCTTCGTGCCCGAGGCCACGATGGCGCAGCGGATCAGCCGCGCGAAACAGAAGATCAAGTCGAGTCAACAAGGCTTCGAGCTACCGCCGGACGACCAGCGTGCGGAGCGGCTGCGGGTCGTCCGCCAGGTGCTCTACCTGATCTTCAACGAGGGCTATACGACCAGCGGCGGGACGGCTCTGCACCGCGCCGATCTCACTGCCGAAGCGATCCGGCTGACCCGGATGCTGCGCCGGCTGACGCCGGACGACGCCGAGACCACCGGCCTGCTCGCGCTGATGCTGCTGACCGACGCGCGCCGCGCCGCGCGTACCGACGCGCACGGCGCGCTCGTACCGCTGGAGGAGCAGGATCGCGCACGGTGGGACGCCGGGCAGATCGCCGAGGGCATCGCGCTGGTGTCCGGGACGCTCGGCAGCGGCCCGATCGGGCCGTACCAGCTGCAGGCCGCGATCGCGGCGGTGCACGACGAGGCGCCGACCGCGGACGCCACCGACTGGCCGCAGATCCTGGCGCTGTACGAAGTGCTGGAACGGGTGTCGCCCGGTCCGGTGGTGACGCTCAACAAGGCGGTCGCGGTGGGCATGGCCCGCGGCCCGCTGGCCGGGCTCGCCGTGCTCGGCGCGCTGGACGGCGACGAGCGGATGGCCGGCAACCACCGGGTCGAGGCGGTCCGCGGGCACCTGCTCGAGCGTGCCGGCGACCGGGCCGCGGCGCATGCGGCGTACCTGACGGCGGCGGCGATGACGACCAGCGTGCCGGAGCAGCGCTACCTCACCCTGCGTGCGGCCCTTACGTCGTCCGAACATCGACCCGGGCGTCCGGGCGGCATGATGGGTCGGTGACCGACGCCAAGGGCCTGGTCCTCGTGGTCGAGGACGAGCGGCCGATAGCCGATCTGGTCCGGCTCTACCTCAGCCGGGACGGCTTCGGCGTGCACGTCGAGCACGACGGTAGCGCCGGGTTGGCCGCGGCGCGCCGGCTGCGCCCGGTTGCGTGCGTGCTGGACATCGCGCTGCCCGGCATGGAGGGCACCGAGATCTGCCGGCGCATGCGGGAGGAGGGCGACTGGACCCCGGTGATCCTGCTGACCGCGCGTGACGACGAGGTGGACCGGATCCTCGGCCTGGAGCTCGGCGCCGACGACTACGTGACCAAGCCGTTCAGCCCGCGGGAGCTGGCCGCACGCGTACGCGCGGTGCTGCGCCGCGCCGCCGGGCCGCCGGACGGTGGCCGGGTCCGCGTGCTCGGCCCGGTGTCCCTCGATCCGGCACGGCGGCTGGCCACTGTGGACGGTGTGCCGCTGACGCTGACGCCGACCGAGTTCGACCTGCTGGAGCACCTGCTCGCCCGGCCCGGCCGGGTGTTCACCCGGGAGGAGCTGCTGGCCAGCGTGTGGGGGTACGCCGCGCACGCCGGCACCCGTACCGTTGACGTGCACGTGGCGCAGGTCCGCGCCAAGCTGGGCGCCGCCGCGCACGTGATCCGGACCGTCCGCGGCGTCGGCTACACCGCCGATGCATAGCGTCTTCCGCACGCTGACCAGCCGGGTCGTGCTGGTCACGGTGGCCACGGCGGTGGTCGCGGTGATCGTGACCGCGCTGGTGGCGGTGCCGATCGCGGTCCGGTCGGTGAACAACCAGATCCGCGCCGAGCTGGCCGAGAAGAGCGCGCTGGCGGTCGAGCTGCTCGCGGACGAGCGGCCGACGGCGCGGGAACGCATCGTCCGCCAGCTCCGCCGGGACGGGATCGCGATGTACCTGATCCGGCGCGGTGTTGTCGACCGGCCGGGCCTGCCGCCCCGCGTCGTCCAGCAGGTGGCCGCCGGCCGCACGGTGAACACCCGCGTCGTCGTGGGTGATCGGCCGTCGTTCGTCGCGGGGCGCCCGGTGTCCGGAAACGACAGCGGCGTCGTGCTCGCCCAGCCGGCCGCGTCCGGCACCGCCGCCCGGGTGCTCGGTGGAGTCTGGCTGGCGCTGCTCGCCGGGCTGGCCGGCGGTGTGCTGGCCGGCGCGCTGCTGGCTCGGTTCATCGCCCGGCCGATCCGCCAGGCTGCCGCGGCCGCGGCCCGGCTGTCCGCCGGCGACCGTTCGGTGCGGCTCGCCGTGCGGCCACCGGCGGAGGCCGCCGAGCTGGCCGAGACGCTCAACCGGCTGGCCGCCGCGCTGCAGACCAGCGAGGGACGGGAACGCGACTTCCTGTTGTCGGTGTCGCACGAGCTCCGTACCCCGCTGTCCACGATCAAGGGGTACGCCGAGGCGCTGGCCGACGGCGTCGTGTCCGGGGACGGTTCCGCCAAGGCCGGCGCCACCATGCTGGCCGAGGCGGAACGGCTGGACCGGCTGATCGCCGACCTGCTGGTGCTGTCCCGGCTGGAGGCGGCCGACCTGCCACTGGACGTCGTTCCGGTCGATCTGGTCGACCTCATGCGCGCGGCCGAGCAGGCATGGGCGCCCCGCTGCCTGCCCGACGGTCCTCGGCTGCTCGTCGAGCTGGCGCCGGCACCGGTGGTGGTGGACACCGATCCCGGACGGATCCGCCAGGTCGTCGACGGCCTGTGTGAGAACGCGCTGCGGATCGTCCCGCCCGGAGCGCCGCTGATCCTCGCCGCCCGCCCGGGCCCGGGCGGCGGCATCGTCGAGGTGCGCGACGGCGGTCCGGGCTTCACCGACGACGATCTCGCGGTGGCGTTCGAACGGGGCGCGCTCAACCAGCGGTACCGCGGCATCCGCAAGGTCGGCAGCGGTCTGGGCCTGGCACTCGCCGCTCGCCTGGTGTCCCGGCTGGGCGGCACGATCATGGCCGGCCACGCGCCGGAGGGCGGAGCCTGCTTCACCGTGACGATCCCTTACCCAACCCGAACACACCGCTGATCGATTCCGTGCACGGGTCGGGCACGCTGACCCGCATGACACGTACTCGGATGCTGTTGACCGTCTCCAGTCTCGGCGTCGTCGCCGTGCTCGGGCTGGCCGGATGTGCCGCGCCGGCGACGGCGGACTTCTCCGACGAGGTGGCCGCGCTGCAGGCCGTCGGGTTCGACACCGGCCTCGCCGCCGCGCCGGCGCCGTCGGCGTCGGCCGCTCCGAAGGCCGGCAAGGAACGCCGCGCGGCCGTCCGCCGGTATCTGCGCAAGAACACGCTGCACGGCGAGATCACCGTGCAGGGCAAGGACGGCGTCCGGACCATCGTGGTCCAGCGCGGCACGGTCACCGCGGTGAGCGCGAGCGCCGTCAGCGTACGGTCGTCGGACGGCTACACGCTGAGCTGGACGTACGGCGACAAGCTCCGCGTGGTGCAGAACCGGTCGACGGTGGCCACCACGGCGATCAAGAGCGGTGCGGAAGTCGGCGTCGCCGGAGCCCGGACCGGTTCCGCGACCGCGGCGCGGCTGATCGTCATCAAATAGACTGCCGCGATCTTGGAGTTGTGGTTGGCGCGAACCGTTCTGGAACGGACATAAGGGCAACCACAACTCCAAGATCGCGGAGATTACTGGAAGACGGCGCCGAGCGGGGAGAGCAGCAACCGGCTCAGCGCCGCCGCGTGGTCGTCCAGCCGCGCCCGTTCGTCCGCGCTCGCCGCCAGGTCGTGCCGGATGGCCCAGAGTTTCTGCGCGTGCCGCCACGCCACATTGCGGGCATACGTGACCGCCTCGCCCTGCCACCATTCGTCGAGGTCGCCGTTCATCGTGTCGATCAGGAGCTGCCACCGGTCCAGATAGCCGCGCCGCAGCCCCGGTACCGCCTCGGCGAAGACGTCGCCCAGCTGCCGGTAGTCGCGGTGCTGGTCGCTCTCGTCGACCGGGTCCGAGCCGAGCTGGTCGAACGTCGTGACCAGCGCGAACGGCAGGTCGAAGCTGATGTGCGCGTTGATGCCGGCGGCTGCCGACGGCACCGGGGCGGCAACCCTGCCGAACAGCACGGACCACACCCGCGGGCAGCACGGGCGGGCATCGCTCCAGGCGCGGACCGCGTCGAAGTACCGGGCCGCGAGCTCCACATCCAGACGGGCCAGGAACGCCGGGTCGGCGAACCCGCCGTCGTACAGCCGCTCCAGCAGGCCGGTGGTGATCCGCAGGTAGAACCGGTTGAAGCCGGCGATCGGACTGCCACCGGGCGCCCCGGGCATCCGGTCCAGGAGACACTGCAGATCGGCCAGCCGGTCGACGATCGCGGGAACGTCGTCGGGTGGATCGGCGAGCAGGGCGGACACGTCCTGCTGCCGTGGTCCCCGCACCATCACGGTCATTCGATCCTCCCGTGGCGTCAAGCGGGAGGTCCCCCAGCACCGCCCGGCGGCCGGTCGGCCCCGGGCGGTGCTCCCCCGTGAGGAGAGCCTCGCAGCCGCCCGCCGTCCGCGGATCAGTAGAACAACGTATATGCCGTCACAGCGCGGTCAGATAGACGCGGCTGGCCTGGACCCGCGTACGTACCTGCAGCTTGTCGAATATGTGTCCCATGTGGACGCCGACAGTACGCTCGCTGATGTACAGCCGCCGGCCGATCTCCCGGTTGGTCAGGCCCTCGGCGACCGCGGTCAGGACCTCCCGCTCCCGGCCGGTCAAGGACGCCAGCTCGTCGCCCGCTTCCACGGGAGCCGGCGGCGCCGCCTCGCCGGGTCCGGTCAGGGTGACCCGCGCCCGTGCCGCCACCGCGCTGATCTCGGCCGCGAGCGGCCGCGCCCCGAGCTCTTGGGCGGTGCCGTACGCCTGCCGCAGCGCCGCCGTGGCCGCCGCGCGACCGGTCCGGCGGGTGAACGCGGCTTCGGGCCGCCGAAGGCGGGCGAATTCGGCGTCGGCCCGCCGCATCCGTGCGTACGCGGCCGGGTACGGCTGGTTCTGCCGGTCCCACGCCGTCGCGGCCCGCGCCCACACTTCGGGGTCGTGCTGGTTCCCGATCCGGCTCAGCTCGGCCTCGCACAGGTCCAGATAGGCCGCGATAACGGCCCGGACCGGCGGTGCGGCGACGTTCGCGCCGGCGGCCACGCGGTCGACCACCGCCCGCAGTCGGCGTACGGCGACCGGGTCGACCGGCACCTCACCGCCCGCGTGCGCCTCGGCCTCGGCGCGCAGCCCGTGCCAGGCCAGCACGCCGAGCAGCACGAGATCGTCGGAGCGGGTCTCGGTCAGTCCGCGTTGCACCGCGGCCCGTGCCTCGGCGTGCCGGCCCAGCCACATCGCCTGCCCGGCCCGCAGCGTCAGCATCGGCAGAACGTGCCGGGCGCCCCCACCGGCCAGCATGGTCGCCACCGCGTCGAGGTCCCGGTTCGCGGCGGGCACGTCGCCGAAGCTCACCCACAGCCGGCACCGGGCGAGCAGCAACTCGACCGCATCCGCGCCGGACGGGCGGTGGTGCATCGCGGTGTCCAGCACCCGGGCCGCCTCCGCCCACTGGCCCACCCGGAACAACCCGTTCGCCGCGATCGCGAGCAAGCGGCTCTGATAGCTGCGGCCTCCGCCCATGTCGGCGAGCTTCCGCGCACCCCGGCGGGCCACCAGCACGCCCTCCTCGAAGCTGTTCAGCGGGCCGGCGAGCAACTCGGCGAGGTGCAGATACGCGCATCCGATGTCGTCGGGATGCCCCGAGCGTTCGGCGATCTCGACGGCGTGCCGGATCACCGCCAGCCCCGCATCGGGATCCTCGCGCAGGGCCGCGCTGAACCCCAGCGCCGCACTGGCCCGGACGACGTCCGCGGTGGACCCGTGCAGCTTGGCGCTGTCCAGGGCGGTCCACGCCCGGGCCTGGGCGTCCGCGTTGCGGCCCAGGTGCAGCAGCAGTTCGGCCAGGTACGCCGCGGCGGACGCCCGCTCCTCAGGCGTGCCGTCCGGGGCCACCAGCGCCAGCTCGTACTCGGTCTCCGCGGGCGCCGACCGGCCGGCGGCCGCGAGGTACCGCGCGCGGCGCAGGTGGATCTGACACTCGCCCGGCCCGTCCGCTCGGGCGGCCAGATCCTCCAGACGGTTCAACGCGAGCTGGTGCTCGCCGCACTGGTGCGCCGACTCGGCCGCGTGCGCGAGCAGCTCGGTCCGGTCCGGCGCGTTCGCGGCGGCCAGCTGCAGCGCCAGCGTCCAGTAGCGGTGTGCCTCGGTGAACCCGTACAGCCGCTCGGCCGCGCGGGCCGCCGCCACCACGGACGGCAGCGCCCGGGCCGGTTCACCGGCCTGCTGCCAGTGGTGCGCCAGCCGGGCGTGGTCGGTGTCGTCCCGCAACACCTCGGCGTACCGCCGGTGCAGCGCCGCGTGCTCGGCCGGCAGCACCTGGTGCGCCAAGACCTCGGCCACCAGGCTGTGCCGCAGGCGGTATCCGTCGCTCGCGCTGGTCAGGAACCGCTGCGCGACGGCCGCGCGGATCCCGTCGATGAGATCATCCTCCGACAGTCCCAGCACCCGCGCCAACACCGCATGGTCGACGGGCTCGACGCCTGCGGCGACCGCGCGCACTACTGCGTGCGCGTGCGGCGGAAGGGCGTCCACCCGGGACAGGAAGATCTCCCGGAGCGTGTCGGACAGCTCGGTCCGCCCGTCGCGCAGATCGCGGGCGAGTTCCTCGGCCACGAACGGATTGCCGCCGCTGCGCTTGAACACCCGGTCCGCGTCCTCCGACTCGACATCGTCGCCGGCGATCGCGGTGACCAGGGCGACGACGCCGTCCCGATCCAGCGGCGGGATCTCCAGCACGCGTACGGACCGTAGCCGGCGCAGCTCGGCGAGCACCCGGCGCAACGGATGCGTGCCGTGCAACGACTCCGCGCGGACCGCGGCCAGAATCGACAGCCGCACCTCGCCGAGCCCGGCGAGGAGGTAGAGCAGCAGCTGGCGGGTGCTGCGATCGGCCCACTGCAGGTCGTCGAGAACGAGCAGGAGCCGGCGGCCGCCGGCGTAGGTGCGCAGATCGCGTGACACCCGGTGCAGCAGCGCGCCGGCATCGCCGTCCTCGTCCTGCGGGGCGACGCCGCGCAGGGCCGACAGCACCGGATGCAGAGGCGACGCGTCCCCGATGTCGAGGCATACCCCCTCGAGGACTGCAACATCGCCGGTACGCAGAGCCGCGGCGGTCTCCCGCATCAGCCGGGTCTTGCCGACGCCGCTCTCCCCGGTGAGGAACACGGCGGCGGTGCCGGCCGGGCCGACATCGAGCAGCCCGGCGGTGATCTCGGCCAGCGTGGTGGCACGCCCGACCAGCGGCGCGTCCTCCACCTCGCTGGCCATGCAGGGCAGCCTAGTGCTTCAGCCGCCGTCAGGTTCTCGGGCGTTTCGGTCGGTTCTGCGGCACATCCCCCACGACGCCGGACGGCCCCGGGTCATCCGCGCCACACGCTCGGTGTCAGAGATACGTCGTTCTGCCGATCCGCAGATCTTTGCTTAGTGGCAACGTTGTCTCCGCTGACGCAAGGGGGAGCCATGACCACTACGACGACGAGGTGTCACCGGCAGACGGTGACCGTCCTGTTCGTCGACATCGTCGGCTACACGACGCTGGTCGAGGATATGGACTGCGCGGACGTGCGCGATCTGCAGACCGACTACTTCGGCACGGTGTCCGCGGTGATCGCCTGTGGTGGCGGTGTGGTGGAGAAGTACGTCGGCGACGCCGTAATGGCGGTGTTCGGCGCGGACGAGGGGGACGCGCCGGTCACGGCCGCGGCAGCGGCGGTACGGGCGGGGTGGGAGGCGCAGAACGCCCTCCGGGGGCGCCGGCTGGCCGGCCGGTACCCCGTCCGTACCCGCGTGGGCCTGGCCACCGGCGCCGTGATCATCGACCGGGACGCCACCCGGGACGGCGGTTACGGAATGGTCAGCGGCAGCGTGGTGGCCACGGCGGCCCGCCTGCAGCAGTACGCGCCGGCCGACACCGTGGTGGTGGACGGCGGCACCCGGCTGGCGACCGACGAGCTCGTCGCCTATCAGGAGCTGCCGCCGGTGGCGGTGGCCGGGCGCCCGTACCCGATGGAACTGTGGCGTGCGCTTCACCCGCAGGCGGCATTGTGTGCCGCCTAATTGCCGTTTTTGCGCGTTACGTTCCACGTCTGTCCGGCCGCACGCGGCCCGGTTCCCGAGAGTTGTCGGATCCCGCCGGTAGGCTCGCCGCGTCGCTAGCCGCCCATGATCCGCCGGGAGTGCCACGCCGTGACCGCGCAGCCGGACGTTCTGTACGGAGCCGACGACCTCACCCACCTCGAGGGCCTGGACGCGGTCCGGAAACGTCCGGGCATGTATATCGGGTCCACCGACAGCCGCGGTATCAACCACCTGGTCAACGAGATTCTGGACAACTCAACTGACGAGGGTGTGGCCGGGCACGCCACCCGGGTGGCGGTCACGCTGCACGCCGACGGGTCGGTCCAGGTCGACGACGACGGGCGCGGCATACCCACCGACATCAACGCGAAATCCGGCCTCAACGGTGTCGAGCTGGTGCTGACCCGGCTGCATGCGGGCGGCAAGTTCGGCGGCTCGGGCTACAAGACGTCCGGCGGCCTGCACGGCGTCGGCGCCTCGGCGGTCAACGCGCTGTCGTTGCGCTTCGACGTCACCGTGAAGCGGGACGGCAAGGTGCACGAGATGTCGTTCCAGCGCGGTGTGCCCGGCGAGTTCGCCGGCCCCGGGCCGGCGGCGCGGTTCACCCCGGCCGGTGGCCTGCGCGTAGTGCGCCGGATGAAGCGCGGCGAGCCCACCGGCACGTCGATCCGGTACTGGTACGACGCCCGGTACTTCGAGGCCGGCGCCCGGCTCGACGTCGACGCCGTGCGGGCGAAGCTGCGCAACACCGCATTCCTGGTGCCCCGCGTGGCGTACTCGCTGTATGACGCGACCGCGGCGGACGCGGGCACCGAGACGTTCCACTATCCCCACGGGTTGACCGACATGGTGGAGTTCCTCAGCCCGCCCGGTGACCGCCCGGTGTCCGGCATCCTGCTGGTGACCGGCGAGGGGACCTACAAGGAGAACGCCGCCGACGCCAACGGCGTCATGCAGGCCGGTGTCGAGCGCCGCGCGCAGGTCGAGGTCGCGTTCCGTTGGGGCACCGGCTATGACCGTACGGTCGAGTGCTTCACCAACACGATCCGCAACGTCCACGGCGGTACGCATCGCAAGGGTTTCGAGCGCGCGCTGGTCCGCGGCCTCACCGAGGCGATCCGGAACGCCCGCGGCCTGCTCAAGCCGAAGGAGGACGCACCGGTCCTGGACGACCTGCTCGAGGGCATGACCGCGGTCATCCATGTGCGCGTGCCGGAGCCGCAGTTCACCTCGCAGACCAAGGACGAGCTGTCCACGGCGGGCATCACCCGGGTGGTGCAGTCGCTGGTCGAGGCGCACCTTAAGGACTGGGTCGACGGCCGGCGCACCAAGGGCGAGGCGCGCACGGTCCTGCAGAAGATCGTGGACGCGGCGCGGGTCCGGCTCACCCAGAAGCAGCAGAAGGACGCGGCCCGGCGCAAGACGGCGCTCGAGGGCGCGTCGATGCCGCCCAAGCTGGTGGACTGCCGGTCAACCGGGATAAATCGGTCAGAGCTGCACATCGTGGAGGGCGACTCTGCCCTCGGCAGCGCGCGCATGGCGCGCTCGTCGGAATACCAGGCGCTGCTGCCGATCCGGGGCAAGATCCTCAACGTGCAGAAGGCGAACCTGCAGCAGGTGCTGGACAACGCCGAGTGCTCCGCGATCGTGCAGGTGCTCGGCGCCGGCTCGGGCCGTACGTTCGATATCGACGCCATGCGGTACGGCCGCGTCATGATCATGGCGGACGCCGACGTGGACGGATCGCACATCCGCACGCTGCTCATCACGCTGTTCGCGAAGTACATGCGGCCGGTGATCGAGCGGGGCCGCCTCTTCGCCGCCGTGCCTCCGCTGCACAAGGTGGTCACGAAGGGCCGCAATCCGGAGACGATCTACACCTACACGCAGCAGGAAATGGAGACGACCGTCGCGCGGCTGGAGCGGGCCGGAAAGAGCGTGGTCAAGCCGGTGCCACGGTTCAAGGGCCTCGGCGAGATGGATGCCGACGAGTTGTGGGACACCACGATGAACCCGGCCACGCGGACCGTCCGGCGCATCACACTCGACGACGCGAACCGTGCCGAGGCCACATTGGACCTTCTGATGGGCGAGCGGGTGGAGCCGCGCAAGAACTGGTTGATCGACGCGGCCGGCCGCATCGACCAAGAGACGATCGACGCCTGAGAGGCCGAAACCCATGGCACGCCGCAAGAACGACAACTCGCGCGTCGACCTGTCGGCCTTCGACCAGGCGGGCGCACGCGTCATCGACAATCCGCTCACCACTGAAATCGAAGACTCCTATTTGGAGTATGCGTATTCGGTCATCCACTCGCGGGCACTGCCGGACGCGCGGGACGGCCTCAAGCCGGTGCACCGCCGCATCCTCTGGTCCATGCAGGAGCAGGGCCATCGGCCCGACCGGCCGTACGTGAAATCCGCGCGCGTCGTCGGCGACGTCATGGGTCGCTATCACCCGCATGGCGACGTCGCGATCTACGACGCGCTGGTGCGGATGGCGCAGGACTTCGCACTGAACGCGCCGCTCATCGACGGGCACGGAAATTTTGGATCACTTGACGACGGTCCGGCAGCGCAGCGTTACACTGAGTCACGGATGTCCCGCGCGGCCATGCTGCTGGTCGGCGAGCTGGGCGAGGGCACCGTCGACTTCAAGCCGAACTACGACGGCTCCGAGCTCGAGCCCAAGGTGTTGCCTGCGGCGTTCCCCAACCTCCTGGTCAACGGCACCTCCGGCATCGCGGTCGGGATGGCGACCAACATGATCCCGCACAACCTCGGCGAGGTGGTCGCGGCCGCCCGGCATCTGATCACCCATCCGGACGCGGATCTGGACGCGCTGATGCGGTTCGTCCCCGGACCGGACCTGCCGACCGGCGGCCAGCTACTCGGCCTGGACGAGGTGCGGCGGGCGTACGAGACGGGGCGCGGTGTCGTACGGATGCGGGCCCGGGCGCAGACCGGACCGCTGGAGGGCGGCCGTGGCCGGCAGGCCATCACGGTGGTCGAGCTGCCGTACGGCATCGGCGCCGAGAAGATCATCGAGGCGATCACCGATGAGGTGAAGGGCAAGCTGATCGTCTCCGGCCCGAAGAAGGGCCAGCGGATGGCGGCGCGGCTGCAGGGCATCGCCGACGTCAAGGACCTCACCGACCGGGAGCACGGCATCCGGCTCGTCATCGAGTGCAAGGTCGGCGTGAACCCGCAGGCACTACTGGCCGACCTGTACCGGCTCACGCCGCTGGAGACGTCGTTCGGCATCAACAATCTGGTGCTGGTGGACGGTCAGCCGCGGACGCTGGGGCTCAAGGAGCTGCTCGAGGTCTTCCTCGCCCACCGCTACGAGGTCGTGACCCGCCGCACCGCACACCGCCGCACCAAGCGGCAGGACCGGCTCCATCTGGTGGACGGCCTGCTGATCGCGCTGATCGACATCGATCGGGTGGTGGCGCTGATCCGGGGCAGCGACGACGCGGCAGCGGCCAAGGTGGCGCTGATGGCCGAGTTCGGGCTCACCGACATCCAGGCGACGTACATTTTGGACACACCGCTGCGGCGGCTCACCCGCTTCGACCGGATCGAGCTGGAAACCGAGCAGGAGCGGCTGCGCGCGGAGATCGCCGAGCTGAGCCGGATCCTGGACAACGACGACGTGCTCAAGCAGGTGGTCTCGGACGAGCTCGCAGCGGTGGCGGCGGAGTTCGGCGCACCGCGCCGGACCACGCTCATCGACGGCGATCTCAAAGAGGTGCTCGCCGCGTCGGTGCCGGCCGGACCGCTCGAGGTGGCGGACGACCCCTGCCAGGTGATCCTGTCGGCGACCGGCCTGATCGCCCGGACCGCCGCGGAGAGTGAGGAGGCGGTCGAGGGGCGGCGGCGCAGCGGCCGGGTCAAGCACGACGTGGTCCAAGCGGTGGTGCACTCGACCGCGCGCGGCCGGGTGCTGCTCGTCACCAGCACCGGGCGGGCGTTCAAGATCGATGTGTTGCCGCTGCCGGTGCTGCCGGAGCAGTCGGGAACGGTGTCGCTCCGCGGTGGCATGTCGGCGTCCGAACTCGTGCCGCTCGGCAAAGGGGAGAGGGTGGTGGGGCTGGCGCCGCTCGGCCCGTCCGCCGACGGGTCTCCCGGCCTCGCGATGGGGACCCGGCTGGGCGTGGTGAAGGTATGCGTGCCGGAGTGGCCGGTCCGGTCCGACGAGTTCGAGGTCATCACGCTCAAGGAGGGCGACGCGGTACTGCAGGCGTCGTGGCTGACCGACGGCTCGGAGATGCTGGCGTTCGTGACGTCGGACGCGGCACTGCTGCGGTTCGGGGCCAAGTCGGTGCGGCCGCAGGGGCTCAAGGGCGGCGGGATGGCCGGCATTCACCTGTCCGCGGGTGCCGAGGCACTCACCTTCAACGCCGTGAACACCGCCGATCCGCAACACGGCGATCCGATGGTGGTGACATCGACCGGCCGGCAGGTGAAGGTCACGCCGTTCGCGCAGTACCCGGCGAAGGGCCGGGCCACCGGCGGTGTCCGGGTGCAGCGTTTCCTGAAGGGGGAGTCGCGGCTCGCGGTGGCGTGGGTGGGACCGCGGCCGGTCGGCGCCAGCAGCACCGGCGAGCCGGTGGAGCTACCCGCGCCGGACGCCCGCCGCGACGGTTCGGGCGAGGCGGTCCTGATGGGCCCGCAGATCATCGGCCACTTGATCGAACGCGGCTGACGCCTGCTCCGCGCGGGCCGCGGTCTCTCCGCGATCTTGGAGTTGTGGTTGCCTTTATGTCTGCTTCGTGGGTCTTTGTGCCAACCACAATTCCAAGATCGGCGAGCGTGCGGGTCGGGGTTCCGGTCAAAGGGCTACTTGCTCGGCTGGGGCACTTCGCAGTTGATCTTCGGGTTGACGCCCAGATAGTTGAGCGGTCCCGCCACGATCGTGACGATGATGGTGCCGGCCTTGGCGCAGCTCGCGTTGCCGGCGTTGCTGTAGTAACCACGCTGTCCGGCCGCGATCGCGCCGATGATCAGCCAAATGAGGACGATGACTCCGCCGATTGAACCAAGGCGCATCGGTTTCTCCTAGGTCCGTGAGGATGGACCGGGGTTACCCCGAATGCGTGGATCTCTAAACGACAGGGCGGACGGCCTGCAGAGTGTACGAGTGCGGTAACCGCTCCGGCCGGTCGGTGAGCTGCCACTCACCGTCCCCGACCTCGGTCATCCGGCCGGGCATGGCTTCCCACGGCACGCTCTGATGCTCGATCAGGCCGGTGACGGTCAGCCCGGCGTCGAGAACGGCCGTGACGATCTCGCCGAGGCCGTGGTTCCAATTGTGCGTCGTGGTGTGCGTGAACACCGCGTCGGTCGTGACGTACGTGCCCTCCTCCTCCCACACCTGCGGCTCGGTCTGCTCGAAGTACGGGTATTCCAGCGCCACCAGGTCGTCCGGCCGCTCGTAGTCGAGCGCCCACAGTGCCGGATGGCCCTCACGGAGAAACAACCGGCCGCCGGGTCGGAGCAGGGCCGCCACGGTCTGCGCCCACCGGCGGATGTCCGGTAGCCAGCACAGGGCACCGACGCCCGTGAAGACCAGATCGAAGGCGGTGCCGCCGAGTGCGTCGGCCGCCGAGTAGACGTCCGACTCGACGTACGTGACCGGCGGACCGGCCCGCTCGGCGAGGCGCCGCGCCTCCCTCAGCGATGCCGGCGAGAAGTCGACGCCGGTCATGGTGGCGCCCAGGCGCGCGAGCGACAGCGTGTCCGTGCCGATGTGACACTGCAGATGCACGCCGTCAAGCCCGAAGACGTCGCCGAGCAACGGCAGGTCGAACCGGACGACGTGACTGAGGTAGGTCGGGTCGGACACGTAACGGGCCGTGTTGTAGCCGTCCGACGCGGCATGGGCCGGCGCCCGTTCGTCCCAGTTGGCGCGGTTGACGTCGCGGTAGTCGGTCACGCCCCGACCGTACCGGTTATCGCGGGCCCGTCCGCGGTCGCTGATCCCCCAGATGAATTTCGCCGATCTTGGAGTTGTGGTTGGAGCAAACCGGGCGGGAAGCGGCGAAACGGCAACCACAACTCCAAGATCGACGAGATCTCTCCCTGTGTCTATGCCGTGCGGTCTACTGTGGAGGCGCGAGGGATGAAGGACGTCGGGATGACGGCGGGGCGGTTCGGTAACGGTGTGCCCTCGAAGTGGGCGAGCAGGGTGCGCGCCGCCGCCTCGCCCATCTCCCGCAACGGTTGATGCACAGTGGATAGTGGTGGCTGGGTGTGCGCCGCCAGCGGGATGTCGTCGAAACCGACGACCGCCACGTCCTGCGGAATGCGGCGTCCCATCTCGGACAGCACTCCCATGGCGCCGTGGGCGGTCAGGTCGTTGTGGGCGAAAACGGCGTCGAAGTCCACACCGGACTCCACGGCCTGCCGGATGGCTGCCGCGCCGCCGGCCACGGTGAAGTCGCCGGGCAGCACGTGGTCCGGCGGAATCGGGTACCCGTCCTCGGCGTAGGCGTCGGCGAATCCCGCGAGCCGTTGCGACGTACAGCCGAACCGTTCCGGGCCGGTGATGACCAACGGCGTGCGACGGCCGATCGACAGCAGGTGGCGGGCGGCCGCTCCGGCGCCGGTGTGGTTGGTGGTGCCGACGCTCGGGATCTGGCCCGGCTGATGATCCCGATCGTCGATGAGCACGACCGGCAGCCCGCGGGCGTGCAACGCGGCGATGTAGTCCAGCGTTCCCTCCGGCTCGATGACCAGCAGGCCGTCGAACGACTTGGCGGACACCTGCACACCGAACTGGCGCATCGACTCGGCGCCGCGGTTGCAGGTGAACAGCAGCAGGCCGTACCGGACGGTCTCCACCACGTCGACCGCACCCTGCAGGACCTCGCTGATCCACGGCCAGGTGAGCGAGGGCACCAGCATGCCCACGACGCGGGTGCGGCCGCGGGCGAGGCCGACGGCGCGCGAACTCGGCACGTACCCGAGTTCCTCGATCACCTTCCGGACCCGGGCGGCAGTGGACTCG
>DATBGW010000076.1:0-2199 GCA_036557765.1 Actinoplanes sp. | reverse complement strand
CTCCCGCACCTGCGCCGGCTGCGACCCAACATCAAAGCCGTTGACGCGCGTCGTGCCGCTATCCGGCTTGAGCAGGGTGGTGAGGATTCGTACGATCGTGGTCTTGCCGGCGCCGTTGGAGCCGAGGAGCGCGAAGATGCTTCCCCGCGCCACGTCGAAGTCCACGCCCTTGAGCACCTGCAGGTCCTGGTAGGACTTCCGCAATCCATGGACCTGGATCGCCGCGTTGTTCTCGTTCATGTCTCTTGCCTCCCCCATGTCAGTCAGGAGCGATGGATGGTGATGTCGCCGTAGCCGGTGCGGCCGCGGACCTCGACGGTCTCGTCGGCCTCACCGGGCCGGGTGGCGGTCTCCAGCTGGTTGTGGACGTGCCCGAATCCGGTGTTCACCTGGAGCCAGGCGGCGGTGCCCTCGGCGATGCCGATGTCCACGTTTCCGGCGGCGGTCGCAAGCACGACCGAACCCCGGACCACCTCGCCGAGGCGGATGGCGCCGTTGGAGGTCTTCGCGTCGACGCCGGCGCCGGCCCGCCCGACCTCGATGACGCCGTTGGCGTTGCGCACCCGCACATCGCCGGTGGCCACGTCGATCGTGGTGTCGCCGTTGGAGTTCTTCACCACCACGGTGCCCTGGACCTCGCCGATCTCGATCTTGCCGGACCCGGTGGAGATATCGGCGTTGCCCGCGATGGCGTCCGCGGTGACGCGACCGAATCCGGTGTGCAGGCGCAGCGGGCCGGTTCGTTCGAGCCAGACGTCACCGGTCGTCTTGACCGTGCACTCGCCCAGCCGGCCGGCACTGCGGAACTCCCCCAGCTGCATGTGCGCCGAGGCCTGGGAACCGCTGGGCAGTTCGATCGACACGTCTACCGACTTGGTCTTCTTGGAGAAGTCGAAGGTGCGCTTCGGACCGGTGATCCGGAGTGCGCCGTTGGCGTGGTCCACGCGGACCTGCTCGACGGCCCGCACGTCGGACTCGTCGTTCTCGTTGCTCGGGCGGACCTCGACGACGGTGTCGGTGCGGTCGCTCGCGGTGATCCGTACGTTGCCGACACCGAGTTCGACCGTGACGGAAATCGGTTCGGGCGTTTCGTAATTAGGCATGGTTGTCCCCAGGTCTCGGGTGTCGGGAATGCGTACGGGTGCGGCTAGCGCACCCAGCCGGTGAAGCCCTGCGCAGCGCGTCCGCCGCTGGGCCGCGGCTCGGGACGCTGCTCGCGACCGGACCGCTGCAGGGCGGCGGCCGCCGCCCGGCCCAGCCAGGCGTTGACGGAGCGCCCCTCCTTGGCCGCGGCCTCCTCGATCGCGGCCTTGAGTTGCTCCGGCAGGCGAACGTTGATCCGCGCGGCGGGGGCGTCGTCGGAGATCACCAGGTCGCTGTCCGGCGGGTGGCCGGCGGTCGCCGTCGCGTCCTCGGCCACGGGCTCCACCGGCTCGGCGGGTGGCAGGGTCACCACGAAGCTGGGATCGCGTCCGCGCAGCCGCAGCTCCACCGAACCCGGCGCCAGCTCCCGGGTGATCTCATCGGCGGCGCCGGACAGCGTGTCCAGAAGTGTCATCCGGATCGCCGACTCGAGCGACCCGGTGAGGCGCTCGACCAGCACACGGGCGTCCTCACCGCTGGTTTCCGCAAGCGTCGCGAACTCGCGTCCCAGGGTGCTCACATACGTGGTCAAGTCCATGACGCCATAGTGGCACACTTATGGCACCACGTCTAGTGGTTCTGGCACGTCGTGGCGCCACATTGGCACCACGGCGTGCCGTTGATGGGTCCGGACTCGAAAGTTGGCGGCCTACGCCTCGCAGGAGACGGTGACCTGAGCGCGGAAGAGATGGCCGAAGTACGGGTCGTCAAAGGTCTCGAAGATCTGCGGCTCCCCGACCGTGCTGCACGCACCGTAGAAGCCTTCGGCCTGTGCCGAGGCCTGCGCGTCGTCCAACGCGCCCTGGATGGCGTTCTGAGCGGTCAGGCCGCGTCCCGCGCCGCAGAACAACGGGCTGGCCATCGCGGGCGTGCCGAGCAGCATGACCACTGTCAAGGCGCCGGCCGCCAGCACCAGCCCTGCGCCTGCGCGGCGGCCCGGACGTAGATTCATCGATGTGCTCCTTTCTCGGGTTGGGCGGTCCACCGGGGAATACATCCAGGTCGTCCGATGCGTTCAGCCGGGAGGCGCGGTGTGCATCAGTCGTGGAGCAGGTC
>DATBGW010000075.1:0-6298 GCA_036557765.1 Actinoplanes sp. | reverse complement strand
CGGACTTCGTCCGCTTTCGTGCCAACCACAACTCCAAGATCGGCGGGAGTACGTGGAAGGGGCGCCCACCCGGTCGGGTGAACGCCCCTCTGTGGGACTTGGCGGTCAGAGGTTGATGCCGAGCCCGACGTGCAACGAGAGCAGGCCGTGGTGGTGGTGACGGTGGCGGTGCCAGTACGGGTAGTGGTTGACGTTCCCGTGTCCGTGGTGGCAGTGCGAGCTGTGGCGGTGCCGGTGGTGGTCTCCGACGGCGGCCGACGCCGGGGTGGCAAGCGCAAGTCCGGCGCCGGAAGCGAGGAGGCAGCCGGCGATCAGCAGTCCTGCACGTCGCATGATTTGTCCCTTCAGTGAGGTTTATGCCATCGGCAGTCTTCCCCTCGGGCAGCCGCGATGTGGCCGTTTCGCGAATTACCCACCACTCGGTACACCGCCGCCGGGTCTGCCGCGCGTCTTTCCGCCGATCTTGGAGTTGTGGTTGGAACGAGCCGGGCGGAAAGCGGCATAAGGGCAACCACAACTCCAAGATCGGCGAGTTGGAGGAGGGTGACCGGCTAAGGAGCGGGGATTCGTCCGGTTCGAGCGGAACGGTCGATCGGTACCGAGACGGGCGGTGTGCCGTGAGGGCTTCGCGTGCCGGATTCGCGGCCTTTGCGAGTGATGACCTTGGCGGACCGCTCCCGCACGATCGTGAGAGCCGATTGTCGGAGCGAGACGTACTGGGGGCCAGCATGGCCGTGGGCATTCTCGGCACCGGGTCGTACCTACCGGCCCGCGAGGTCACCAACGCCGAGCTCGCGACTCTCGTGCCGGATGCCGACCCCGCCTGGGTGTCGCGCAAGACCCTGATCGGGGCGCGCCGGTTCGCCGCGCCGGACGAAGCCGCCTCCGACCTCGCCGCCCACGCCGCCACTCGGGCACTGGAGCAGGCCGGGATCGCCGCGGCGGATATCGACTATCTGATCGTTTCCACGTCAACCGGCGACTCGCCGCAGCCACCCACCGCTAGCATCGTTCAGGACCTGATCGGGGCGCGTCGGGCGGCCAGCTTCGACGTCAACGTGGTCTGCGCGGGCTGGGTGTTCGCGCTCGCCATCGCCCACGGACTGGTCGCGCTGCGGCCAGAGGTCAAGGTCCTGGTCGTCGCGTCCGACGTCTATTCGCGCATCCTCGATTTCACCGACCGCCGGACCGCCGTCCTGTTCGGCGACGGCGCGGGCGCCGCCGTGGTCGGTGCCGTGCCGGAGGCGTACGGGATCCTCGGGGTCGAGCTGGTCACCCGCGGCGATGCCGCCAACCTGATCCGCGTCGAGGCCGGCGGGAGCCGTCGCCCGGCATCCGCCGAAACCGTCGCGAGCGGCGGGCACTACTTCCGGATGGACGGCCGGGGCGTTCGCGATTTCGTCGCCGACCATGTACCTCCCGCGCTGGCCGACTTGCTGGACCGGCTCGGTCTGCACGCCAAGGACGTTGACCACTTCGTTCCGCACCAGGCCAACGGCATGATGCTGCAGGACCTCGTGCGCGACGCCGGCCTGGACGGCGCGCAGACCCATCTGACGCTCGAGCGCTACGGCAACGTGGGTAGCGCGTCGGTGCCGGTGGCGCTCGATGCAGCCGCGCAATCCGGCGCGGTGCGGGACGGCGAGCTGGTGCTGCTGGCCGGATTCGGTGGCGGCATGTCGGTGGGCGCGGCCCTGTTGCGCTGGTACGACCCGCGGGTCACTTCGGCGCGATGAGCCAGTCCCAGGCACGCCGCAGTTCGCCGGCGAGGGTCTCGTCCTCGACCGCCTGGGCCGCTGGGTCGGCGCTCGGCTCGGGCAGCTTCGCGGCCGGCTGCGCCACTATCACTCCGCGCTCGTAGATACCGTCGACCTGCGCGCTCGGCGCGTACCGGTAACCGGCATCGGTCTTGACGATCAGACCGTGGAAGATGTCCTGCTGCTCGTCGGCGAGCACGTTCTCGACCGTGCCGACCGGGTCGCCGGACCGGTCCCATACCGGCGTGCCGTCGGCCAGCACCAGGTAGGACACCGGCGCACCGAGATTGTCCGTCATATCCGCCCGGTACCCGCGACGACCCGTTGCTACACAGGTTCCGTCCCGGCCGGGAGCACGGCGACTTCACGGTAGAAACGGTTGATCTGCCGCACCGTCGCCTCGAAGTCGTCCAGCCCGAACGGCTTCGTCACGTACGCGTTCGCCCGGTGTTGATAGCTGGCGACGATGTCCGGCGCGGCGCCGGAGGTGGTGAGAATGACCACCGGGATGGCCTTGAGCGCGTCGTCGGTCTTGATGGCGGCGAGCGTCTCGCGGCCGTCCATCCGCGGCATGTTGAGGTCCAGCAGGATCAGGTCGGGGCGGTGCGCCTCGGCGAACCGGCCGCGGCGTCGCAGATACTCCAGCGCCTCCTCGCCGTCCGACACACGGTGCACGGTGGCACGTGCCTCCGCGGCCTCGAGCGCCTCCGAGATCATGAGGGCATCGGCATCGTCGTCGTCGACGACCAGAATCTGAAGGCTGCGCACGAACGCCCCCCTGTTTGCAGTTCAGCAAGCATAGGGGTTCGGCGCTCGTCCGACCATCGCGGTCTCATCGCGGTGCGGTCTATCGTTCGCAGGCGTGCAGATCCGAGAGGCCGTGAACGCGGACTGGCCCAAGATCTACCCGTTCTGGTCCGCCATCGTGAACGCGGGAGAGACGTACGCGTACCCGGAAGGACTCACGGCGGAGCAGGCGGAGCCGCTGTGGATGGAAGGCGCGCCTTCGCTCTCGGTCGTGGCGCTCGACGGCGCGGAAATGCTCGGTTCGGCCAAGATGGGCCCGAACCGCCCCGGCCGTGGCGCGCACATCGCGACCGCGAGCTTCATGGTCAATCCAGTGCACGCCGGGCGTGGCGTCGGCCGGGCGCTAGGGGAGTACATGATCGGCTGGGCCGGCCGGCAGGGCTACCACGCGATCCAGTTCAACGCGGTGGTCGAAACGAACGTGGCCGCCGTGCACCTGTGGCAGTCGCTGGGCTTCCACGTCATCGGCACCGTCCCGGAGGCTTTTGATCATCCTACGAACGGCCTAGTCGGTCTCCACGTTATGTACCGAAAAATATAAACCTCATCCCACACGTCCGATTTAGTCGCAAAAGCGGCCAACTTCCCATAACCTCCCTTTCACGGCGCCACCCCAGGCGCCGGAGCGATATTTAGCTGGAGGTATCGGGATGAGCAAGGGTCGGCGAATCGGAGCCGTCGTCGCCGCCACCGTGGCGGCCGTTGGCATGTCGTCGGTGGGCACCGTGGCGCCCGCCGCCGCTGCGGAGAAGGGACCGCGCCCCGTCAACAACTGGCTTCGCGCGGTTCGCGCCAACACGCCCACCTGGGTGAACGTCTACTGGCGTACCGACCGCCGGGTGTGCGACGCGGAGGTCCGGATCAGCGGAGCCCGCGTCCGGGTGGACTACCCGGGCCGGCGGAACTACACGTCGTTCTCACGCGGCGACAACCTGCGGCCGGGCCGCACCGACTACACCGCGGTGCGCGTGACGCCGTTCTTCAACCGTTCGGGGATCGCGGTGCTGCGCGCCACGATCTCGTACGACGACTGCCGGCCGCACGGGTTCACCCGCCGGTCGTCGTCGGTGCTCACGCTGCCGGTGGTCCGGAACGGCGGTGGCTGGAACGACGACCACGGCCACGGGAACGGTGGTCCGGGTCACGGTGGTCCGGGTCACGGTGGTCCGGGTCACGGGCAGCCGGGTCCGCGCCCGACCCACACGAACCCGGGTCCGCGCCCAACCCACACGAACCCGGGTCCGCGCCCGACGTGGACTCGGCCGACGACGCCGCCCACCACGCCGCCGACGACGCCGGTGACGCTGCCGGTGGCGTAGTACGGCTCAACCGCAGGTATTGATCAGATAAGACGGGATGCGCGCGGCCGGCTTTGCCGGTCGCGCGCACCGCGTTCCCGTCATTTTGCGCACACCCGCGGGAGCAATTGGTGTGCAAATTACTAAAGAACCGTATTAATCATGAAATAAACATAGTCTCCCTGTGACGGGGCTCTCAATTCCAATAGAGATCATCTGGAGGCCCGAATGAAGATCACTCGCCGCATTGGAGCATTCCTGGCCGCCACCGTTGCGGCACCCGGCCTGGCATCGGTGGTGGCGCCGGCGCCCGCCTCGGCGGCACGGCCCCATGGACCGCATCCCGTCAACCAGTGGCTCCAGCCGGTGCCGGCCGGCACGCCGACCTGGGTGAAGGTGTGGTGGCGCACCGACCGCCGCGTCTGCGACGCCCGGTTGGTGGTGTGGGGTGGTTCCACGGTCGCCGTCACGTACCCGAGCGATCGGAGCTACACGTCCTTCTCGAACGGCTCCACGCTGAGCCGCCGGGAGACCGACTACACGTCGTTCCGTGTGACGGCCGCCGGACCGACGCTGCCGCTGCTGGGGTCGGCCTTGCTGCGGGCGCGGCTGCTCTACAACGACTGTGGTCGCTTCGCGCGGACTCGGTGGACCGACACCGGCTTCCTATTGCCGGTAACCCGTCCCGCCACCCGCTGAGCGCCCTCCCTCTCCGCGATCTTGGAGTTGTGGTTGGAACAGATCCCTATGCAATGGACATAAGGGCAATCACAACTCCAAGATCGGCGGGGAAGTTGGGGCTCGCGCGCGGCCGATCGGGGGCGGGACCGGCCGCGCGCAGCTTTCACCCGGCGGTCGCCATGATCAGCGCGGCCGGATCCTGACACACCAGCTGCAGCGCGCGGGCGACCAGCGCCGGGTCGTACGTAGACGCGTGGAACGTCGCCTCCAGGTGCAGCACGCCGCCCATCTCCGACGTGGTCAGCGTGATGCCCTCGGGTCCGGACAGCGTCGGCACGCTGTGATTCACCCGGGCTCTCGGGTCGTCCGCCCACGGCAGATCGGCGAGCACGTCGTGGCGTCCCTGATTACTGAACGTCAGCCGTGGCCGCGGACTCGCCGACGCCTCCGTCGGGTACGGCGCGGGTAGGCCCGGGCCACCGGCCACCCCTAGCTTCGCCTCGCGGAGCAGCATCATCGTCAGCATGCCGCCGGAGGCGAGCTCGGCCTTGAGCGCCGCGTGGATCGCCGCCGGATCGGTGAGGCCGGCCGGCCGCAGGTACGGCCCGAAGCAGAAGTTGCTGTCGATGCTCACGTCCTTGCCCAGGAAGCGGCGGGCGTCAGCGAGGAACGTGGCGCCGGACAGGTCGGGGTCCAGACCCAACTCGCCCAACGCGGCGGCGAACGCGGCGAACGTGATCGCCGACGTCGTCACACCTGGTGCGTGATCGTCACGCCACGCCCGCATTCCCGCGAGCACCTCGGCGGACCGTGCGGTCTCCACGGTGAGCGCCGCGTTCCACGGCTGCGGATCGGTTACCTCGATGTGCGGCGTCCGGGACATCGTCAGCGCGGTCCGCCACCGGCTCGGTGACCGGAACTGCCGCCACCACGCCGCGGGCAGCGCCATCGGATGCCGGCGCTGTGGTGCGATCTGCGCGGCCCGATCCTCGGCCGCCGCGCGGATCAGCTCGCGTAGCAGCGCGTTCACCGGTCCGGCGTCACCGTACGCGTGCGAGACCTTCATCGCGACGAACCCGTCGCCGACCAGGATCCGCACCGGGTGATGGCCGCGCGGCTCCGCCTGTAGCTCCCGCGTCATGGCGTCCGGGTCCGCTTCACTCCGCTCGGTCACCGCGTCCTGCACGTAGGCGGTGAACGCCTCCGTGTCCATGTGCAGCCAGCGGGCGCCGGACCGGTCCAGCCGGGACACCGCGCGATGGGTCGGGTCCGCCGCGTGCAGCCCGATCAGCGCGGCCCGCAGCCGGGCCGCCGTCACGCCGGTCAACGGCCCGACCGTACGGATGTACTCCAGCGGCAGCCACGCCCGTTCGCGCAGCGTCAAGCTGGTGGCTGGACCTCCGGAACGGGCGAGCACGACGCGGAGCACCGTCGGCGCGACCAGCACCGTCTCGATCGCCATGACGGCGGCCACGGCGATGACCAGGTCGGTGAGGTTGCCGCGGCTGCCGCCGTACCAGGCCGCGCCCAGCTCGGCGAGTCCCGCGAAGACCGAGAAGATGCCGGCGCCGCGGACCCGGTTCTGCACCCGGGAGATGGCCAGGAAGAAGTGGTGGAAGACGAACGGCACGTACGTCAGCGCCAGGATGGCGAGCGCCGTACCGGCCGTACCGGCGTACCGGGCACCGAAGATCGACATGATCGGTCCGGCCGCGAGCGCCACGCCGATCGAAACCGGCAGGCCCAGTCCGAGGC
>DATBGW010000074.1:0-7648 GCA_036557765.1 Actinoplanes sp. | reverse complement strand
ACGCAACATCCTGGACTGCTCGGTGCGGGCGATCGGGGTGGGCGTTGCCGTCCGGAACGGGTCCGAGGCGTACTGGACCCAGGACTTCGGCCGCTGAGGCCGCGCGACGGGCGCGTCAGGGCCGGAACCGGCGCGGCCGGGGTTGGCAGCGCGGGCAGCTGAACGACGACCGGTTCATGAACTGCTCCCGGCGGATCGGGGTGCCGCACCGGCGACACGGCTCACCCTCCCGCCCGTACGCGTTCAGTGCCCGATCGAAGTAGCCGCTCTGCCCGTTCACGTTCACATAGAGCGCGTCGAAGCTGGTCCCGCCCGCGCCGATCGCCTCGGTCAGCACATCGCGCACGTGGCCCAGCAGCCGCCGCACGGCCGGCCGGGTCAGCGCGTCGGTGGCCCGCGCGCCATGCAGCCGAGCGCGCCAGAGCGCCTCGTCGGCGTAGATGTTGCCGACCCCGGAGATCAGCGTCTGATCCAGCAGCGCGCGTTTGACCTCGGTGTGCCTACGCCGCAGCGCTGCAACGAACGCCTCGTCGTCGAACCGCGGATCCAACGGATCGCGCGCGATGTGCGCGATCTCCGGCGGCAGGTCCGCGCCGCCCTCCGAGACCGACAGACCGCCGAACGTACGCTGATCGACGAACCGCAGCTCCGGACCGCCGTCGGTGAACGCGATCCGCACCCGCAGGTGCGTCTCGTCCGGCGCGTCGGCCGGCCGCATCAACATCTGTCCGCTCATGCCCAGGTGACCCAGGATCGCGTCGCCCGAGTCCAGCGGCATCCAGAGATATTTCCCACGCCGGGACACGTCGAGGATCGTGCGCCCGGCCAGCACAGCGGCGAAGTGCGTGTCGCCGGGCAGGTGCCGCCGGATCGAGCGCGGATGACGCACCTCGGCAACGGCGATCGTCCGGCCGGCCACCCATGTGGCGAGCCCTTGCCGGACCGTCTCCACTTCGGGCAGTTCGGGCATCGTTCTCCTCGAAGCGACTACAGCGTGTAGGGCCAGACGACGACCAGATAGGCGCCGTACCAGAGACCGAAGAGCGCCCACGCCGTGATGGACAGCACCGCTACCCGGGGACGGGCGCGGGCCGCCGCGGTCACCGCCGGCAACAGCGTCAACAGTACGGGCAGCAACAGTCGTGGTTTCGAGTGGTAGAAGCCGGCCTGCCCGTACACCAGGATCATCGCGATCACGCCGTACACCGCGAGCGGCAGCCACGGGCGTCCGGCCAGGGCGATGCCGGCCGCGAAGAGCGCGGCCACCAGGAGCACCGCCACGCTCACCGGGATCCAGCCGTCGCCCTTGCTGAGCGTACGGGCGATGAACGTAGCCGTGCTCGCACCGTAATCGAACGACGTGCCCCAGCCGGCGCTCTGGATCCGGAACCACGCCGCCGGGTCACCGACCCGCACGGCGACCCAGCCGAGGAACGCCGGCACGCCCGCGAGGGCCACCGCGGCCGCGACGATCGGCGGCCACGCCGGCTCTGGAGTACCGGCCCGCCGGGCGTCGCGGATCGCCAGCGCGGCCGCGACCGCCAGCGCCACGGCGGCCGCCGCGCCGGTGGGACGGGTCAGCGCCGCGCCCAGGCCGAGCAGTCCCGCGGCCCACCAGATCCGGCGGTGCGCGGCCACCAGCATGCCGGCGACCAGCGCCAGGAACAGCCCTTCCGAGTACGCCATGGACAGCACCACCGACGCGGGAGCGGTGCAGCAGATCGCCACCAGCGCCCAGCCCGCCCGCTTGCCGTACAGGCTGGTGCCGAGCAGATGCAGCGCGATCGCGGCGGCGATCGACGCGAGCCAGCTGACCGCGATCGCCGCCGTGCCGGCGTCCAGGCCGAGCGCCGCGACGCCACGGATGAGCATCGGATAGAGCGGGAAGAACGCCAGCTCATTGCCCTCGAGCTGCCCGTTCTGGCCGTACGTGTAGCCGTGCGGATAGCCGGTCACCGCGACGCGCAGAAACCACCCGGCGTCCCAGACCAGCAGCCGGCTACGCAGTCCGGTGCCGTCATTGGCGGCGGCGTCGAGCCACAGCAGTACGAGAATCTGGGCCAACCGGGTCAGCGCCAGGATGCCGACCGCGGTCGCGACGCCGCGCCGGCCGCCGGCCTTCTCCCACAGCCGTTCGGGAGCGGAGGACTCGACCAGGTTCACGCGGCGGCGTCGGGGTCCAGGTGGCCGCCACCGGCGACCGCGGGCGGAGGCGTCCCGGCGTCCGCCCGGTCGGTGAGCGTGTGCCATGCGGCGGCGGCCGCGCGCTGTTCCGCCTGCTTCTTACTACGGCCGTCCGAGCCGCCGTAGCGCTCGCCGGCCACCACCACCCAGGCCGTGAACGTCTTGGCGTGGTCCGGGCCGGAGTCGTCGATGACGTAGTCCGGCACGCCCAGGCCGAGCGCCGCGGTGAGCTCCTGCAGGCTGGTCTTCCAGTCCAGCGCCGCTCCCCGCCCGGCGGACTCGGCCATCAGCGGATCGAAGAGCCGGTGGATCACCGTGGCGGCCGTGTCCAGGCCGTGTTGCAGGTAGATGGCGCCGAGCAGCGCCTCGAGCGTGTCCGCCAGAATGCTCGCCTTGTCGCGCCCGCCGGTGGTCTCCTCACCCTTGCCGAGCAGCAGATGCGGGCCCAGCCCGCCCGGGCCGAGGGTGCGGGCCACGTCGGCGAGGGCGTGCATGTTGACGACGCTCGCCCGCAGCTTCGCGAGTTGGCCCTCGGGCAGCTCCGGGTGGTTGTGGAACAGCGCCGAGGTGATCACCACGCCGAGGACCGAGTCGCCCAGGAACTCCAGCCGTTCGTTGGTGGGCAGGCCGCCGTTCTCGTAGGCGTACGAGCGGTGGGTCAAGGCCCGTTCCAGCAGTTCGGGTTTGAACGGTACGCCGAACGCCTCCTCCAGCGGTGCGGTCGGTGGCCGGCGGCGCTTTTCACTGGTCATGAACCACCTCGGTGTTTCCGATCAGTCCGGCGATCGCCACTATCGCGGCGCGGCGGTGCAGGTCGGCGGCGAGAGCGATGCCGCCGGCGAGGTCGTTGGCGTCCGCGGCGCCGTGGCAGACCACCACGGTCCCGGCGACGCCGAGCAGGACGGCCGCCCGTGGCGGCACCGGAACGGTCTGCTCCGCCGGCGGCGTTCCGATCAGGGCGTAGGCGGTCTCCAGGCCCTTCAGCAGGATGTTGCCGGTGAAACCGTCGGTGACCACCACCTCGACCGCCCCACCCAGAACGACGTCGTTGCCCTCGACCAGGCCGGCATACCGGGCCCGGGCCGGAAAGAGGGTCGAAGCAAGCACGGGTGCGACGGCACGGCGCAGCCGGTCGCCCTTGCCCTCCTCGGTGCCGATGGTGAGCAGGCCGACCCGCGGCGCGTCCATCCCATGCGCCACCGCCGCGTACGCCGCGCCGAGGGCGGCATGGGCGACGAGTGTGTTCTCGTCCGGGTCGACCGACGAGCCCGCGTCGAGCAGGACGACGCGGCCGGCCTTGGTCGGCAGAACGGCGGCCAGCGCGGGTCGCCGCACACCCGGCCAGCGTCCGAGGCCGAGGGCGGCCGAGGTCACAGTCGCGCCGGTGTCACCGGCGGAGACCACGGCGTCGGCGTGCCCTTGAGCGACGGCGAGCACTGCCGCGCGTACGCCGGACTCGATGCCGGCCCGGCGGTCCCAGGCCGTTCGCTGTCGGGGAATCCCCAGGTCGGCGCGATCCGCGGGGGCGGCCAGCGCGGTGACGCGTCGCCGCTCGCCCGGATCGAGGGCGCCGAGCACCGCCCCGGCCGCCTCGACCGGGCCGACGAGGAGAAGCTGAAGGGCCGGATCGGCCTGGCAGGCACGCAGAGCGCCGTCAACCACGACGTCGGGGGCATGGTCCCCGCCGAGGAGGTCGACGGCGATCCGCGCGGTGCCCGGCTGCGCGACAGTAACCTGTCTCGAAGCCGAGGCACCGGGAGATCGCCGTGAGCCAGGCGCGACCCGTCCGTGAGTCGGACGCGTCACGGCCGGGAGGCTCAGACCTCGAGGACCTGGCGGCCGTTGTAGGTGCCGCAGACCGCGCAGGCGGCGTGCGGCAGCTTCGGCGACCGGCACTGCGGGCACGGCTGGGTGGCGACCGCGGTCGCCTTCCAGTTGGCCCGGCGCGACCGGGTGTTGCTGCGCGACATTCGGCGCTTGGGGACGGCCACGTTCCTACTCCTTGTTGTTCGACAGGTTGCGCAATGCGGCCCAGCGGGGATCGACGTCCTCGTGGCGGTGGTCCGCCGGAAGGTCGTCGAGGTGCACCCCGCACTCGGGACACAGCCCGGGGCAGTCCGGCCGGCAGACCGGGTTGGTGGGCAGCGTGAGCACCACCGCGTCCCGTACCGCCGGTTCCAGATCGATGAGGTCGCCCTGCATGCGGCCGACCTCGTCGGAGTCCGTCGTCTCCTCGGTGGTGCTGTCCTCGTAGGCGTACAGCTCCGCCAGCTGAACGTCGAACGAGTCGTCGATCGGGTTCAGGCACCGGCCGCACTCGCCGGTCAGCGAGCCGCGGATCCGTCCGCTGACGTACACGCCTTCGGAGACCGACGTCAGCGTGAGGTCCAGCTCCAGGTCGGACCCGTCCGGAACGCCGATCAGCTCGAGACCCATATCAGCCGGTGCCGGGACCACCCGTCGCAGGGCACGCGTCGCACCAGGCTGGCGCGGAAGCTTCGTCGTGTCGACGACGAGCGGCTGCCTGGTATCGAGGTGATTCTGCGGTGACTTGGACATCATGAACTCTCCAGCCTCAGGTCAAGGCCGACTGGCAAGGATACCTGAGCCCGGACCGAGCGGCTAAAACGGCAGGGGGCGCTCGTTCTCCTCGCCCTGGAACGTGCCGATCTCCCGCAGCGCGTGCATCTTGTCCCGGCCGCGTTCGATCGAGGCGAGCGCGCGGGTCAGGAACTGCTCGAAGTTGGCCAACGCGGTGTCGACGTAGTCGTCGACCTCTTCGCGCAGCCGCTGCGCCTCGGCCCGCGCCTCGGCGATGATCCGGGCGCCCTCGTGCTCCGCCGACACCGTGATCTCGTTCACCGACACCAGCCGGGCGTGTTCGGTCTCGCCCTCGGCGATGATCCGGTCGGACTCCCGCTTGCCCGCGTCGATGATCTTGTCGCGTTCCTCGAGCAGCGCGGCCGCCCGCCGGAGCTCGCCCGGCAGCTCCGCACGCAGTTCCTCGAGGATGGCCACCATCTCGGTGCGGTCGAACATGAAGTTGGTACGCGACATCGGCACCGATCGGGCGCCCTCCACCAGAGCGATGATCTCGTCGATGCGGTCGAGCGGATCCACCGGCGTCTCACTCCTGTCAGTTCGCACCCACGCAGCGTGGTGCGATCACGGTCCTGCCGAAGCGGACAAAGCGGCGACCGGGGCACGCCGTCACTTCTGCCGCAGCCGGGCCACCAGCTTCTCCCCGATCAGATCGGGTACGTACGGGGAGACGTCGCCGCCCCACTTCGCCACCTCCTTGACGAGGCTGGACGAGAGGAACGAGTAGAGCGGGTTCGTCGGCATGAACAGGCTCTCCACGCCGGACAGTCCGATGTTCATCTGCGCCATCTGCAACTCGTAGTCGAAGTCGCTGACCGCGCGCAGACCCTTTATGACCACCGCGGCGTCCTGCGCCCGGCAGAAGTCGACGAGCAGGCCGCGGAACGACTCGACCCGCACGTTCCCGTACGGCTTGGTCACCTCGCGCAGCATTTCGATGCGCTCCTCGACGGTGAACAGCCCGGTCTTGTGCTGGTTGATCAGCACGCCGATGATTACTTCGTCGAAGAGCCGGCTGGCCCGGCCGACAATGTCCAGGTGGCCCTTGGTGACCGGATCGAACGAGCCGGGACAGACCGCACGTCTCATGATCGCCGACCGTACCAAAGTGTGGTCTCGCCGTAGTGGCGACTGCGGTCGGCTGTGATGCCGTCCACCCAGGTCATCGACGGGGTGCGGGTCGAGCGCTCGATGACCAGCACGGCGTCCGGCGCCAGCCAGCCGTTGTCCACAAGCGCCTGCTGTACGCCGCGCAGCTCAGCATCGGTCACGGCGTACGGCGGATCGGCGAACACCACGTCGTATGGATTCCCGTCCGGTGGCTGTGAAACCACCCGGTGAACCGGACCGGTCACGAGGCGGGCGGCGCTCCCGAGCCGCAGTGCGGCGATGTTGCCCCGGATCACTTGGGCGGCCCGCGGTTCCGACTCGACCAGCAACGCGCGGCTCGCGCCCCGCGAGATTGCCTCCAAGCCGACCGCGCCGGAACCGGCGTACAGGTCGGCGAAGCGTGCTCCGGACAGGACGGTCATGGAGTCCAGCGCGCTGAACAGCGCCTCTCGGACGCGGTCCGAGGTGGGCCGGGTGTGCGTACCGGCGGGCGCGGTCAACCGGCGGCCGCCGTGCGTACCGGCGATGATCCTCGTCACCGTGCCGACGCTACCGCGCCATCCGCCGCCGGCCGGGCCCACCCATCGCATTGATCGGCTTGCGCTCAGTACAACGAAGATCTCGGATGCGCAACAACACGCTTAACGCGCCCTGAGGTGTTTCCCAAGTTCACAGAAATGGCTATGGTCATGCGCTGTTGCAGGCGGCTCCGGTCGCCGGCCGACGACGTGGGGAGGCGTCGTCGCAGGCCATCGCCCCTATCGAGGTGACGGTTGCCGCTTCCTCGCTTCGTACCCCTTGATCGACAAAGTCACAGGAGTACGCGTGAACCTGCTGAAGTCCCCCCTACGGCGGACCACGGCCGCTCTGGCCGGTGCGTTCATCGGACTGGCCGGAGCCGTGGCGTTCGCCGCGCCCGCCAGCGCTCACTACACGGAGCTCACGGGCAAGACCGCCTGTCTCGAGGACGGCGGTTGGAAGGTCGACTGGACGCTGACCCCCAAGAAGGCGCCGATCGACGGCAAGATCGTGAAGGTTGCCGAAACGCCGGGCGGCTCCGACCTCAAGAACATCGTCGAGGGCGCCAAGGTGCCCACCGGTGGCACCATCACCGACAGCCAGAGCTTCGGCAAGGACGTCGCCGAGGTGACGCTCTCGGTGAAGGTGATCTGGGTCTACGGCAAGCCGGTCGCGCCCCCGGACCTCGCGGCGGCCAACCTGCCCACCAAGGGCGAGTCGCACCCCGAGGGGGACAAACCCAAGATCATCAGCTACACCATCGAGCAGACGGTGAAGGCGCCGGAGGACTGCCCGCAGCCGCCGAGCCACCCGCCGGCCGGACAGCCCAGCCCGATCCTCGAGCAGGACTGTGACTCGATGACGATCGGCCTGCACAACCCGAAGAACGGCGAAGAGATCGTGCTGCACCTCAAGCCCAGCACGGGCGAGGAGCGGACCCTGGTCGTCAAGCCGGACAGCGACACCACCACGACGTTCAAGGGCGTCACAAAGGGCTTCACGGTGACGGTCAGCGTCGAGGGTGTCGAGGGCAGCGAGACGGTCCCGTACACGCAGCCCAAGGACTGCGACACCGGCGGCAGCGCCGGTGGTGGCGAGGAGAACGGTGGCGGCGGCCTTCCGGTCACCGGTGCCGCGGCGGGCAGCATCGCCGGTGGTGCGGCGGTCCTGCTGATGGCCGGCGGCGCGATGTTCGTCCTGGCTCGCCGTCGCAAGGTGAAGTTCACCGCCTGAC
>DATBGW010000073.1:0-5746 GCA_036557765.1 Actinoplanes sp. | reverse complement strand
ACGCGGCGCACGGCCCGGTTGTGGCGTTCGTGGACTCCGACGCCGTCGTGCAGCCCGGATGGACCAGGGCCATCATCGACGCCTTCGACGCCGATCCGGACATCGCCGTCGTCGGCGGCGAGGTCGTCACCGCGCACGCCTCACCGTTCGCCGAGGCGATCGCCCTCAACGATGCGACCGTCCGTGACCTGTTCACGCGGGGTGAGCTGCTGGTGAGCGGCTGCAACATGGCGGTGCGCACGGATCTGCTCCGTGGCGAGCGCTTCGACCCCGCATGGGTGCACGCGGAGGACGTCGAGTTCGTCGACCGCATCAAGCGGCGGCACCGCTGGGACCTGGCGCGCGGAGCCGTGGCACGACACGAGAGCAGATCCACACCACGGCGCTACCTGTCCCAGATGTACCGCTACGGGCTGTGGAAGGTCCGCTACGCCGCCAGTACGGGAAACGTCCGTCCGGTCGACTATGTACCGTCCACGGTGCTCGTCGGCTCGGCGGTGGCCGGTGCGGCCATCTCACCCTGGCTGTTGCTCGCCCATCCGGCGCTGTGCCTGGCCGAGACCGCATTCGTCGCCGTCTACCGGCGAGCACCGGCCCGGATGTGGCCGCTCATGTTCGCCGGATGGCTGGTGAAGAACACCGGGTGGGGTTCGGGTGTCCTCGTCGCGCTCGCCCAGCAGGCGGCCGGTGCGGTGGTCCGACGACAGCCGGCATGGGCCCGCTGATGGAGATCGTGCAGGTCGCCGGTCTGTACCCGCCGCATCTCGGCGGCGAGGAAGCCGTCGTCGAGCAACTGGCCCGGCTGCAGGCGGACCGGCACCGGGTCACCGTCTACACGTCGGCGGTCGGAGCCGCCGGTGCGCCCCGGGTAGAGCAGCGGACGGGGGCGGCGGGACGGCTTCGCGTGGTGCGCCAGCGGGCCGCCCGGATCGCCAACACACCCGTGGTGCCCGGCCTGTTCATCCGGCTCCTCCGGCACCGGCCGAAGCCCCACATCGTGCATGTCCACACCGGACACGCGCTCATTCCGGAGATCGTGGCGCTGGCCACCCGGCTGCGCGGTGTGCCGTACATCGCGCATCAGCACCTCATGGTGCGCCCGTCCAGCCGCGCGGGACAGGTCCTGCTTCCGGTCTACTACCGGCTCCTCTACCGGCCGTTCCTGCGTCGCGCGGCACGCGTGATCTGCCTGACGAAGGCCATGCGGGCCGAATTGATCGCCGCCTTCGGCGTGCGGCCGGACCGGGTGGTGGTCGTGCCGAACGGTGTCGATCGGCTCCGCTTCCGCCCGGCATCGATCCGGCGCGCGGACGCCGAGCTGCTCTTCGTCGGACGACTGACACCGCAGAAGAACGTCGACGCGCTGCTGGACGCCGTGGCGGAGCTGCGTGACGTCGGACAGAAGCCGGTCGTCCGCATCGTGGGGGAGGGCGAGGAACGGGATCGGCTGCAAGCCAGGGCGGCCGAACTCCTCTTGTCCAATGTGGTCTTCGAGGGTCGCCGCACGTGGTCCGAACTCGCTGACGACTACGCGTGTGCCACGGCGGTCGTGCTGCCCTCCACGCACGAAGGCATGCCTCTGGTTCTGCTCGAGGCGATGGCGGCGGGCGCCCCGGTCGTCGCCTCCAAACTGCCCGAGATCGTCGAGGCGGGTGGCGACGCGGTCCTCACCGTGGACCCCGGAACGCCGCATGCGCTGGCGAAGGCGCTCGGCCGCATCCTGGACGATGTCCCGCTGCGGGACCGGTTGTCCGAAGCCGGCCGCAGGCGGGCGGTCCGATACTCCTGGGAGGCCGTCGTCGACACCATCGACGGCTTGTATGCCGAGGTCAGCGGATCGTGACGACGCAGGTGTTGAGCCGGCCCGATCGGAGCGATCCACCCAGGAAGCGGCGGATTCCCACGTCGCCATGGCGAGCCCTGGACCGCTCCGGCTGGGCGGCCGTGTCGGCCTCCCTCCTGGTCAACGTCATCATCCTGACCGGTACCGCCGGCCCGGTACGGGCCGTCGTGGTGCTGCCGGTGCTGCTGTTGATGCCGGGACTCCTGACGTTGCGGGTACTGCGCATCCTGCGGCGCCCCGGCGCCGATACGCTCCTGCACGCGCTTGCCATCAGCCTGCTCTGGTTGCTCGCCATCAGCCTGGTCCTGGCCGTGGCACCGGTTCGCGGAGCGTTGTCCACCATCGGGTGCCTGGCCGGGTTCGATGTCGTGGTGGCCGGTCTCACCGCGGCCGTCCTGGTCCGCCATCGCCGTGGCTTCCGAACACCGCTCGCGTCCGTGCCGGCGGCCGGCACCGCCACACCGACCGCGGTGGAGGACCAGCCCACCCTCATCGTGAAGGATCCGGACCGCAGCCGCCGGCCGCGGCTGTACGTGCGGGGGGACGACAAGGCGACGCTAGGGACACTGCCGAAGGCGGCCCTGGTCGCCGTCGGGCTGGCGGCGCTGGCCGTGGCGCTGGCCGCCGCGGGCGCCGTCCGGCTGAACGCTGGCGGCTCGGCGGCGTTGTCGATGCTTGCATTCGCCGCCGGGGCCTCCGCCCTGCTGCTGGTCACGCTGGCCGCCGACGGCGCGTCGGGCAGCCGTGCCGACCGCATCAGTCAGCAGGCGTCGGCAGCGGTGGTGTTCCTGCTGGCACTGGCGGTGCTGCTCGCCACGTCGCTCCGCGGTGTGGGACCGACGGGCCACGACATCAAGATCGAGTTTCGGGTGTTCCAGGAGACCCTCGCCAGCGGGTCATGGCGGCCGGGAGGCAGCTTTCCGGACTACCGGTCCTGCCTGAGCATCACCACGCTGCCCGCCTTCCTGCACCGGATGCTCGGTATCGCGCCGCTGGACGTGTTCCGAGTCTGCTACCAGCTGATCTGCGCGGCCGTCCCGGTCGCCGTGCTGCTCATCGCCCGGCGCATGCTCGCCACCCGCGGGGCGACACTCGCCGCCGGCCTGTTCATCGCGTTCCCGGCGTTTCTCAACGACATGCCGATGCTGAACCGGCAGGAGCCGGCCCTGCTGTTCTTCGCCGTCGGCATGCTCGCCATCATCGAACGGCAGGGGTCGCGGCTGCAGCGCACCGCACTGTGCGCCGCGATGCTGGCCGGCGTCACGGTCTCGCACTACTCCAGCACGTACATCGCGGCCGGCGTCATCCTCGCCGCGTGGTTGCTGCTCTCGGCGCGCCGCGGCGTACGCACGCTCACCCGTACGCCGGCGACCGGTGGCTACGCCAACGCGCTCACGTTTCCGCTCGTCGTCATCGCGCTCGCGCTCCCGATCGGCTGGAGCGCGGTGACCGGCAGCGGCACCACGTTGCTCACCTCCGTGCACAGCACGGTGTCCGCGTTCCGGGACAAGCTCGCCGCATCGTCCGACGCCGTGGGGTACAGCTTCCTTCCGGCCGGGCAGCCGAGGGTCTCCGATGAGCAGGCCCTGCGGGAGTTCACCACCAGCCGACCGCCGGCAGGCCCGGTGCCGGTGGGTTGCCCGACCCGGCTGCTGCCCGCGGACACGCTGCCGACCACCGCGGCCGGGCGGGCGCTGGAGTCCGTCGGCGCGGCGCCCAACAGCGTCAATCGCTGGTCCCGGTCGGCGGCGGTGGCGTTGTTCGAGCTCGGCGCGGTGGCCGGCGCGATCCTGCTATGGCTACGCACCCGGCGGTCCCTGGGTAGTGCGCACACCGTTGCGGTGCTCAGCGCCGGTGCGCTGGTGATGCTCGCCGCCACCGTGTTCCTGCCGCAGTTGTCCGTCGACTATGGACTATTGCGGCTGTATCAGCAGCTTCTGGTCGTGCTGGCCCCGGCCGCCGTGCTCGCCGTCACCACGGCTCTGCGACCGCTCGGCCGGGCCGCCATGCGCGTTGGCACAGCGGTGATCGTCACCGGGTGCCTGGTCACCACGTCCGGGCTTCTCCCGCAGGCGATCGGGAGTTACCAGCCGCAGTTGAGCCTTAACAACGCCGGTCCGTACTACCACGCCTACTACGTCTCCGCCGCCGACGCGGCCGCGGCCGGGTGGAGCGCGGCCAACGTACCGGCCGCCGCCACCCTGGTGGCGGACAGTGCGGACGCGGCATTGCTGCGGAGTTTCCCGGGCCGGGACGTCCTGGAGGGCGCGGCTCCGGGCATGGTGCCGGCGCAGGCGTACCTGCAGGTACGGGTCTCCGGGGGGAACCGCGTCGAGGCGGTCGCCATCTGGCGGGAGCGGGTCCTGAGCTACACCTTCCCGCTGGCCTGCGTGACCACCAACCGACCGTTGTTGCACGCACGCGACGGTCACCTGGTGTACGGGCCCGCGCGATGAGACCCGACGGACCGATGCGCATCCTGCACGTCATCAACCACGGCACGGCGCGTGGTGGCGCGGAGCGGCTCACCGCCGACCTCGTCGAGCAACAGCGGGAGGACGGCCACGACGTGCACGTGCTCACCAGCGACCTGCCCGGCGGTGGTGAGCGATTCGCCGACAGTTTCTGGCCGGCGGCCGGCGCCGGCATGGTGACCAGACTGTGTCGCCACTACTGGAACGGCGCCGCCCGGCGAACCCTGGCGACCGTCCTGCGCCGGTGGCATCCCGACGTGGTGCACCTGCACACCGTCGGTCTGCTCTCGCCGGCCGCACTGCCCCTGCTGCGCGACGTGCCGACCGTCATGACGCTGCACGGCCCGGAGCTGTTTCTCCACGGCACCGTTCGCTGGTGCCTGCCGGCCGGTTACTTCCGCGCCGGATCGCGGTTGAATCCGCTCACCGCGCGCGGCGGCGTCGCCGCCACCTGGGCCGCCACCGTCACCGGCCCGGTGTGGCGGCGTCTGCTGCGCCGCCATGTCGACCTGTTCGTGGCGCCCAGCACCTTCATCGCCGAGCTGACCCGGCGATCGCTCGGTCCGACCAGGGTGGTGGGCAACGGCGTCCACGACGCCTTTCTCGCGGCCGGTCGCCGGCCGTCGCCGACCGCGGCGGCACCCCGGCTGGTCATGGCCGGACGGCTCGAGGACTTCAAGGGCCCGCACGTCATGCTCGCCGCAATGCCGGCGATACTCGCCCGGCATCCCGACGCCCACCTCATCCTCGTCGGCGACGGGCCGTTCGCGACCGAATTGGACCGGATGGCCGCAGATCTCGGCGTCGGTCATGCGGTCACGGCGGCCGGGTGGCTGTCGCCGGCCGCGCTCGCCGCCGCGATGGCCGAATCGCACGTCGCGCTGGTTCCGTCGGTGTGGCCCGAAGCGTTCGGGCTGACCGCACTGGAAGCCCTCGCGGCCGGCTGCCCGGTCGTCGCGTCGGCGGCCGGCGGACTGCTCGATCTGGTACGGCACGACGAGACCGGTCTTCTCGTGCCGCCCGGCGACGCCGCCGCGCTCGCTGCCGCGGTCAACCGGCTGCTCGCCGACCCATCGCTGCGCACACGACTGTGCCACGCCGGCCGCGATCTCGCCCGGCGGTACGCCGTGCCGCTGCACGCCGCCGCGGTGGAAGCCGCCTACCGCGACGCACGGGAGGCTTGGCAGGCGCGTGGACGACCGGTCCGGCGTGCACCGCAACGGAGGATGGCATGACATCGACGGACGCCGGTCGGGTCGCCACCATCTCGTCGTGGTTCCGTCGGCTCGCCGATGACAGCCTGTTCCGGAACTCCGCCTTCCTCCTGCTGGGAACGGTCGAGCTGGCCGCGGGCGGCTTCCTGTTCTGGCAGATCGTGACGCACCTGTACAGCACCGCGGACGTCGGCCGCGCGAGCGCCCTGGTCTCC
>DATBGW010000072.1:0-8409 GCA_036557765.1 Actinoplanes sp. | reverse complement strand
AGGACGAGCACGAGCCCCAGGGCGGCCACGCCGGCACCGGCGATGGTGAGCGGCCGCGGCCGCTGACCGTGGCGGATCCACAGCCACGCGACGACCGCGGCCGGTGCCGTGTACTCGATCAGCAGGGCCGGCGCCACGTCCATGGACGCCACGGCGGAGAAGTAGCAGAACTGTGCACCGGCGACCGCCACCAGCCCGTACACCAGAATCTGGGGGATCTGTCCACGCAGTGCTCCCCAACGGCCACGCAGCGCGGCCACGGCGAACGGCGCCAGCACCAGCGCGGCGATTCCCATCCGGGCCAGAACGATCGCGCCCGGGCTCCACCCGACGGACATCAGGCCGCGCGCCAGCGAACCCGACATGCCGAACGACGTCGCGGAGATGACGGCGAGCAGCACGCCGCCGCCGACGCGGCGGGAGCTGCGCACGGTCGTGGCGCGGGTGTCATTGGCTAACTGGGTCATAGAACATGACGCTAGGAGGGATGTCGTAAGATGTCAAGGTGGTTTTTGCCCATGACACGGAGGCGGCGCTGCTGGCTGCCGTCGACCTGGTCAACAGCGCCGACACCCCTGATACGTTGACCACGCAGGAGCAGGTGGACGCGTGGTACGCCAAGCATCTCTACACCGGCCGTCGCGACCGGGACGCGGCTGAGCTGGCCGATCTCCGTGCCATCCGGCCGGTGCTGCGGGACCTGCTGACCGCCGACCGGGATCGTGCCGCCGGCCTGGTCAACGCGATGCTGGCCGAGGCCCGGGCGCTGCCCCAACTGGTCCGGCACGGCGATGTCGACTGGCACCTGCACGTCGTCGCGCCGGACGAGCCACTGGTCCGCCGCGTGCTGGTGGAGACCGCCCTGGCCATGTCCGACGTCGTGCGCGGCGACGAGATGTCGCGCTTGTCGGTGTGTGCGGACGACACCTGCGACGGACTCGTGCTCGACCTCACCCGTAACCGGTCGCGGCGCTTCTGCAGCACGGCATGCGCGAACCGCAGCGCGGTGGCGGCCTACCGAGCCCGTGCCCGGCGTGGTTGAGCGGTCGGCCCTCGGGTACCGAAGGTGGGGTGAAGATTCCTACCTGGGCGATGGTGACGGCGGCGGTCACGGCGACCGCGGTCACCGGCTCCATCGCGACCGATCCCGACTCGACGTGGTACCGGCGGCTTCGCAAGCCGTCCTGGCAGCCACCGCCGGCGGCGTTTCCGGCCGTGTGGACGCCGCTGTACGCGCTGCTCGCGGTCGCCGGCACACGGGCACTCAACGGAACGACCGGCGCTGACCGGGCCGCGTTCGCCCGCGCGTACGGCGTCAATCTGATCCTCAACGCCGGCTGGACGGCGATGTTCTTCCGCGCCCGCAACCCGGGAGCGGCACTCGGCGAGATCGCCGCGCTGAACCTGTCGAACGCACTGCTGCTGCGCCGCGCCGCCAAGGCGGACCGGGTGGCCGCCGCCGCGCTCGCCCCGTACGCCGCCTGGACAGTGTTCGCCACCTGTCTGAACGGCGCGATCGTCCGGCTCAACAAAAAGTGATCATCGCCCATCCCAGGAGCGCGCCGGCCGTCGCCGCCCCGCCGTGTATGTCACCGAGGACCAGCAGTCCACCGCCGATCAGCAGGGAAAGCGCTCCGGTCACGCGGGTCATCCGGGTTCCGCGCCGCACCGCGACGACGGACACGGCGGCGGCCAGGCCGAAGACCGCGACGGAGTTGCCGGCGCCCACCGGTTGCACCACCAGCCCCCACAGCTCGCCGGCGAGGGCGGAGACGAGAGCGATGACGGTCCAGCGGGCCGACCCCCAGACCCGCTCGGCGACCACGCCCACGACACCGAGCGCGACCAGATTGAAGATCGAACCGGCCGGTCCGCCGTCCTGAACGACGAGCGATGTCCCCAAGCGCCAGAACTCGCCGTTCGCGATCGGCGCCGGATCCCGTTCGAGCGTCGCGAGCAGCGATGGCGCGACGGTCAGCTGCAACAGCGTCGGTACGCCGACGATCACCATGGCCACGATCGTGGCGATCGGCGTCCGCCGTCGTCCGATCGTTCCCCGGTCGGCGACGAGACCCAGACCCGCCCGTACGGCGAGGGAGAGCAACACCACGTACAGGACCGCGGTGAGGATCCCGTTCACCGGATCGTGACGCAGCACCGGCCGGGGCCGGGGGCCAGGTGAGCGGTCAGTCCGCCGCGGCCGACGTGGTCCAGGAGACCGTCGATGAGGTCGAGGTTCATGCCGCACACCAGGTCGGTGTGGTGCTGGGCCAGGCTGTGGAAGGGGCAGTTGGCCAGCACGATGCCATCAGCGGTACGCCGGGGCTCGTATCCCTGCCGGGCCAGCACCGCGGCGACCGCCTGACCCGGGTCCGCGCCGGACTCGGCAGTCTCGCCCATCCGGCTGCCCGCGTTCCGGGCGACGGTATGCAGCGCGTCCGAGACCGGCACGTCGTTGCGGGTGGCCATCGTGATCGCCTCAGCGAGCACCTCACCCGCGAGGTCGTAATGGCGCTCGGGAAGGCTCACCGCGATGTCGCGCGCCGTACGCCGGTACAGCTTGGCGGGACGTCCGGCACCGGGACCGGTGCGGCCGGGGGGCCGGCGGTACTCGACGTCCAGCAGCCCGTCGGCGACGAGCTTGTCGAGGTTGAACTTGGCGACGTGATGGGGCACGCCGACGCCGGCGGCCGCGTCCTCGCGGCTGACCGGTCGGCCCTGCGTGACGACGTAGCGGTAGAGCGTCCGCCGCACGGGTTCGCTGAGCGCGGCGATGCCTGCAACGTCGGCGGCGAACTCGTCGGGCATCACTCTCGCCTCCCGGCTCATTGTAACGGATGTCTCCGTTGACGAAAGAGGTCCAGCGTTCTAACGTCAATCTTAGCGTACGTTAGAAGGAGGAGCCATGACCAGCGCCGCCATGATGAACCGGACGAGCCGCGTGCCACATCTGCGTCTGGCCCCGGACGTCACGCCCGTCGACCTCGACGGCGCCGCGGACGCCGTACGGCGCCTCCTCACCGCCCTGGGACAGGATGTGGAGTCACCACACCTGCAGGACACGCCGCGGCGGGTGGCCACCGCGTACGCCGAGCTCCTCACGCCCGAGCCGTTCACGATGACGACCTTTCCGAACGACGGTGGGTATGACGAGCTCGTGCTGGTCCGCGACGTGCCGTTCCGGTCGCTGTGCGAACACCATCTGCTGCCGTTCCACGGCATGGCGCACATCGGCTACCTGCCCGCCGACCGCATCGTCGGCTTGTCGAAGCTGGCCCGTGTGGTCGAGCACTACGCGCGCGGTCTTCAGGTCCAGGAACGCCTGACCCAGCAGGTCGCCGACTGCCTGGAGCGGCACCTGCGGCCCACCGGCGTCGCCGTGGTGCTCGAGGCCGAGCATCTGTGCATGTCCGTACGGGGCGTGCGGGCCGCCGGCGCCCGTACGGTGACGTCGGCGCTCCGCGGGGTGCACCGGGATCGGGCCGCCACCCGGCAGGAGTTCTTCGCCCTCGCCGGCATCCACGCCTGAGCCTCAGCCGGTCCAGCCCAGCCAGTTCTCGCCGGCGCTCAACGCCCCGAACCAGATGAGCCACGAGGCGACCGGAATGGGCAGCACGTACAGCGGGCGCCGGCTCCGGAGCAGCTGGATCGCCACGATCAGCAGGACGAGCCAGATGACGAGCAGCACGGCGACCGCCCAGGCCGGTGCCAGCAGGCCGCTGGCGGCATAGAAGATCAGCGTGGCGAGGAGTGCGGCCAGGCCGATCCACCCCAGCACCCATTGCCACCATGGACGTGTCATCGGACGTTCCCTCCTCGCTGGATTGAATCGCACGGTCATCTTGGCCCAGCCGAACGGCGCTGTGGAGCGGCCGGCCCTACGCTGATTCCGGGGGCACCGGCGCTGATCGTCCGACGCTCCTATCCTGGGCCGATGCACCTGGAGTTCAGCGGCGAGATCTGGTTCTGGAAGGGTCCCGCGCCGTGGCACTTCGTCACCGTTCCCGACGACGAGTGTGGCGCCCTGGAGAGCACGGCTGCCACGGTGAGCTACGGCTGGGGGATGATCCCGGTCACGGCGCGAATCGGCCGGACCACGTGGACCACGTCGTTGTTTCCCAAGGACGGACAGTATCTTGTGCCGGTGAAGGCACGGGTGCGTACGGCCGAGGGCGTCGACGTGGGCGACGTCGTGACGGTCCGTCTGGCGGTCGACATCTGACCGCCGGTTACGACCCGCGGTCGGTGTGCTGGTGCGACGCGGGCGCGTCGGTGCGGGTACGGGTGCCGGCCAGGCGGCGGGCCGTGTTCACCAGCCCGACGAGGCTGAACGCCTGCGGGGTGTTGCCGAGCTGACGCTGGGCCGCGGGGTCGTACTCCTCGCTGAGCATGCCGACGTCGTTGCGCAGGTCAAGAAGGCGTTCGAACAGCTCGCGGGCCTCGTCGACGCGGCCGGTGGCGTGCAGCGCGTCCGCGAGCCAGAACGTGCACGCGAGGAAGGCGCCCTCGCCACCCGGTAGACCGTCCACATTGTCGTCGTGCTGGGGCCGGTACCGGAGAAGGAAACCCTCGTGCCACAGGTCGTCCTGCACCGCGGCGATGGTGCCGCGGACCCGCGGGTCATCGTAGGGCAGGAACCCGACGCGGGGGATGAGCAGCAGCGCCGCGTCCAGGCCGTGCGAGCCGTAGAACTGGGTGAACGTGTTGCGGTGGGGGTCGTAGCCGTTGCGGCAGACGTCGGCATGGATCTGGTCGCGGGTGGCCCGCCAGCGGTCGGTCGGCCCGTCGAGGCCGTGTTTGTGCACGGCGCTGACCGCCCGGTCGAGGCCGGCCCACGCCATGACTTTGGAGTGGACGAAATGGCGTCGCGGCCCGCGAACCTCCCAGAGGCTGTTGTCGGGCTGTTGCCAATTGCCCTCGAGGAAGTCGAGCAGGGCCCGCTGCAGGTCCCAGCCGGAGTCGGTGGTGGCGATGCCGGAGTCGCGCGCCAGGTGCAGGCCGTCGAGAACCTCGCCCCACACGTCGAGCTGGAACTGTTGCGCGGCGGCGTTGCCGATCCGCACCGGCCCGGACCGCTCGTAGCCGGGCAGCCAATCCAGAGTGGACTCGGTGAGCCGGCGGGTACCGTCCAATGCGTACATGATCTGCAGGTCCGACGGATCGCCGGCGGTGGCACGCAGCAGCCATTCCCGCCAGGCCTTCGCCTCGGCGACGTACCCGGTGCCGAGCAGGGCCTGCAGCGTGAACGTGGCGTCGCGCAGCCAGCAGTAGCGGTAGTCCCAGTTGCGCGGGCCGCCGACCTGTTCCGGCAGGCTGGTCGTGGCGGCGGCGAGGATGCCGCCGGTCGGCGCGTAGGTCAGCGCCTTGAGCAGGATCAGCGATCGGCGCACCGCGTCGGCGTACGGGCCGCTGTAGGTGCAGTGCTGGATCCAGGACGCCCACATCTTCTCGGTGGTTGACCGGGCATCGTGGGGGTCCACCGGCTTGGGCCGCGACAGGTGGGACAGTTGGTGGGTCAGCACGAACGCCGCGCGCTGCCCGGCGCCGACGGTGAAGTCGCCCTCCAGGACCGCGTCGTGGTGGTGCAGGTGCACGTCACTGCGCAGCCAGACCGCGTCGGGACCGGCGATCGCGGCGTGGTGGCCGTCGGTGTGCCGGACCCAGGGCGTGATGCTGCCGTAGTCGAACCGCAGCCGTAGCCGGGTGTTCATCCGGACCCGTCCGGACACGCCTTCGACGATCCGGACGATGTCGGCGGCCTCACCCCGTGGCGGCATGAAGTCGGTCAGCCGCACGGTGCCGTCGTCGGTGTCCCACTCGGTCTGCAGGATGAGGCTGTCGCCGTGGTAGCGGCGTCGGGTGGCGGCGCCGGCGCCCTGCGGGGCGATCCGCCAGTGCCCGGCGTCCTCGTCGCCGAGCAGCGCGGCGAAGCACGCCGGGGAGTCGAACCGCGGCAGGCACAGCCAGTCGACCGATCCGTCCCGGCCGATCAGTGCGGCGGTGTGCAGATCGCCGACGAGCGCGTAGTCCTCGATTCGCGACGCCACGGCGAGGTCGTCAGTGGACGAGCCGGAACCGGCCGGGCTGGTAGGTCACGATGCCGGCGTCGTCGAGGTCGTAGCGTGTGGACGGTTCGGCACCGCTGATCCGCAGCCGCCGGCCGCTGAGGAGGTGGTAGGTCGACGTGCCGGGGAGCACTGTCAGCGATGGCGTGCGGACCCGGATCGTCGGGGCGCAGACCGGTCCGCTGTCCGGCGTAAGGGCCAGCCGACGCAATGCCCAGGTCAGGAAGATCGGTGAGTCGGACAGGTGCACGAGCGCGGCACCGTCCAGCCGGCCGGGATCGTCGGTGCCGGCCGGTGCCTCGTCCAGATCACCGGTCTCCTCGGTGCGGCAGGTCCAGCCGTCCGGGCCGTCGTGGCGCAGCCGCACCGTCCGGCTCCAGCCGTCCCCCTGACAGGTCACGGTGAGGGCGCGGACCGCCCAGGACGGCTCGAGCTCGGCCGCCCAGCCGATGGTGTGTGGCAGCGCACCGGCGACGACGGCCGAACCGGCCGCCGTCAGCCGTTCGACGCCGGCGTGGTGCAGTACCAGTTCGGTGCCGACGGTGTCGGTGCGCTGCCACGCCAGGGGACCGGGCCGGTCATCACCCGGTTCCGCGGTCAGCAGCCCGACACTCCCGGGCCGCGTCGCGGTGTCGTACGAGGTCGGACCTACCACGATCTCAGCTCCTGTTTCGATGGCTACCCAGGGCCGTCCGTGCGGCGCGCTGGGCGTCGGCGAAGGCGTGCCGGCACACACCGGGGTCACGATAGACCGGTGGCGATTCAGCGATCGGCGTGCCGCACGGTCCGGCCAGGATCCATTTATAGTGCCCGTCGGCCAGCCGCACGACGGACAGGGTGCCATCACCGTCGCGAAGACGCTCGACCGCCTGCTGCCACGTCGGAGGCTCCGCACCGGTGGTCGCCCGGGCGAGCACGTCAGCGCCCAGCCGGGTGCGGCTGACCAACCGCCATCCGGATGCCCGCTCCGGGCCGGCCACCAGTTTGATCACTGCTGATCCCTGGTGTCGGGAGTTTCGTGCGCGCGGTGCCGACCGTGGTGCTGGTGGTACCGCCGCAGGCCGGCGGCGATGCCTTCGACGGCCTGTTCGAGGTAGTCGAAGTCGGGGACGGCGACCGCTTCGGCGCGCTTGTGCAGATTGCGCGATGTCACGGTGTCGTCGATGCGTGCGACATGGTGGTCGCCGTTGTCATCCATGATCTCCGTTCCCTTCACACTCATTGCATATTGCCATTATTGCGTCGTGCAATCTCTGCCGCCACCCTCTCGTCAGTCCTCCGCGGCTTCTTCGGCGTGCGCCGACCAACCCAGCCACCAGTCCTGTTCGTCCATCTCTCCCGCGGCTTGGGCGAAGGCGGTCAGCGCATCGGTCACCACGGGCTGCCACAGGTCGGCAGTGGCGGCGACCAGCCGGACGAGTTCCTCCCGCCGGCGCCGGATGACCTGTTCGACCAGGTCGTGGCCGGCCTGGGTGAGCCGCAGCCGCACCACCCGCCGGTCCGTCGTCGAGCGCAACCGCCGCACCAGCCCCTTGCGGATGAGCCGGTCGCACATGCGCGTGCCGGTGGAGGGGTTCACCCGTAGCTCGTCCGCGATGTCGATACTGCGCTGCGGTCCGCGTACGGCCAGCACGACGAGCGTGCGGAACTGCGGCAGCGTGACGTCACCGTCCACCGCTGCAAGCGAGCGGGCGGCCAGTCCCACGAACGCCCGGCTGGCCAGCATCAGCGCCTGCACGGCGGCCTCGCTGACCAGCGTCCCGTTCGCGGTCGAAGAAGGTTGCATAGGGACATCATTGCATGGCAGCACCCGCCTCAGCCGATCCGGTACGCCGACGCGGCCTCGCCCCGGAACTCCAGGCCATGACCCGGACGCGAGAGATCCGGTACGAGGACGCCACCGGGCTGTGGCCGCGCGACGCCGTCGAAGAGCATGTCCGCGATCCGGACGTGGTCGTGGAACCATTCCAGGTGCCGCAGGTTCGCGATCGCGGCGGCCACGTCCAGGTGCAGATGCGGAGCGCAGTGTCCGGAGATCTGCAGGTTGTTGGCGGCGGCGACGGCCGCCACGCGCTGCCATTCGGTGATACCGCCGCAGCGCGACAGATCCGCCTGCAGGCAGTCGACGGCCCCGGCCTGCACCATGCGGGCGAAGTAGCCGAGGTCGTAGCCGTACTCGCCGGCCGCGACGTCCGCGGCGACGTGCTCACGCACCTCGTGCAACCCCGCGAGGTCATCGGATGACACCGGCTCCTCGAACCACCGCACGTCGCAGTCCGCCGCCGCGTCGGCGACCCGGATGGCCTGCTTGCGGGTGTAGCCGCCGTTGGCGTCCACGTACAGC
>DATBGW010000071.1:0-6767 GCA_036557765.1 Actinoplanes sp. | reverse complement strand
GAGGTGCTCGACCTGCTGTACCCGTCACCGTGCGCCACCGACGGCAGTGCCGGCCCGCGGATCGCCGAGTACGTCGTCGTGCCGGACGCGCGACGACCCCGCCTTCTCGTGCCATCCGGATCACGTCGGGTGGCCGCGGCGGCGGTCCGCCGGTACGCCGAACCGCAATCTCGTACCGCCCGTCTCAAGCGGGACGCGGTCGTGGCCTCGATACGTACCGGCGCTTCCGCGCTGCTGCTGCGCGACCGGATCCGGGTGACCGGGCCCGCCTCGAAAAGCATCGACGGTTACCTGTGCGATGCGCTCGGCCGTGAGCTCGCTATCAGCATCCACATCGGACCGGCAAGGGCCAACCGCAAGCCGGTGCTCCAGCTGATCGGCCCGGAGGGGGAAACCTTCGGCTTCGCCAAACTCGGCACCGGGCCACTGACCCAGCGGCTGGTCCGTGCCGAGACGTCCGCGCTCAGCACACTCGGCACCTGCGGACTCACCAGACTGACCGTGCCGCAGGTGCTGCACGCCGGGCAATGGCGGGACCGGCACATTCTAGTTCAGTCCGCGCTGCCGGTGTGGCTGCCGCGCGCACCGCTCACCGCCCGCCGCCTGACCGCCGCCATGCTGGACATCGCCGGATGCTGTGGATACTCATCCGGGCCGCTGGCTGCCAGCCCGTACTGGGCCGAGTTGCGGGGCCGCCTCGGCGCGGTCGCCGATCGATCGGAGGGAGCGGCGCTCGCGGCCGCCGCCGTACAGATCGCCGACTCCGCCGGGACGATCGTGCTGCGGTACGGTTCCTGGCACGGCGACTGGGCACCGTGGAACATGGCCAATCTGGCCGACGCGCTGCTGGTGTGGGACTGGGAACGGTTCGCGCAGGGCGTTCCGGTGGGCTTCGACGCGGTGCACCACGAGTTGCAACAGCGAATTCAGTCGACATCGGACGCGACCGGGGCCGTCGAAGCCACCGTGTCACGCGCGGGTGAGTTGCTCGCACCGTTCGGTGTGCCGGAGGACGTTCGTGAGCTGACCGCGTTGCTGTATCTGCTCGACCTCGCCGCCCGTTATCTGACCGACCGCCAAGCCGAAGCGGGCGCACGCCTGGGCGTGCTCGGCACTTGGCTGCTGCCGGTACTCATCCGGCGCGTGGAGGAGTTGTTCCCACATGGACGTTCGTAATACACCCGCACCGGTGAAGCGGGTGGTACACCTGGGATCCCGCTCGTACGGGAGACTCACCGCGGCGGGCCGGATGACACCCTCGTTCCTGATCTGTGGCGGCCAGCGGTGCGGCACCACGTCGCTGTACCGCGCTCTGGCCGCCCATCCGGTGGTGCTCAAAGCCGTGCTGCACAAGGGCGTCCACTACTTCGACACGTCGTACCGGCGCGGCATGGCCTGGTACCGCGGGCACTTTCCGCTGCAGCGCACCGCCGAGAAGGTGAGCGACCGGTACGGCATACCGGCCCGCACGTTCGAATCCAGCCCGTACTACATGTACCACCCGCAGGCGGCCGCTCGGATCGCCCGCGACCTTCCGTACGCGAAGATCGTGGTCCTGGTCCGCGATCCGGTCGAACGGGCCTACTCTCAGCATGCGCACGAGGTCGCCCGCGGCTTCGAGCAGGAACGCGATTTCGGCAGCGCGCTGGCGCTGGAGCCGGCGCGGCTGCACCGGCAGGAGGAACGGCTCGCCCAGGACCCTGACTACTACAGCTTCGCCCACCAGCATCACGCCTACCGCGCCCGCGGCGAGTACGCGCGCTACCTCGGTGGCATGGCGCAGCATGTGGGCCGGGAACGCATCCACGTGGTGGAGAGCGAGCGGTTCTTCGCCGATCCCGAGCCGGCGTACGACGAGGTGCTCGAGTTCCTCGGGCTGCCCAACCTCGGGCGGCCGCCGTTCGACCGGCACAATGCCCGGCCGCGCGCCGCCGACATGGATCCGGCGATCCGCCGGGACCTGAACGCGCACTACGCTCCGCACGACGAGGCGCTGGCGACGTGGCTGGGCCGCATACCGATCTGGGGCCGCCGGTGACCGGCCCGGTCCCGGCCGCCGCTCCCGCTCGCACCTCCCGCGCCGATCATGGGGTTGTACCGGTTCATGATCACTACGTGCCGGCGGCCGGCGCGGGCGCGCATGGGTCGGGCGCGCGTGGCGCGGGCGCGCGTGGCGCGGCGCGGGGCGGGCTGGCCAATGTGGTCGGATCCGCGTTGGCCGGGGGGACCGGGGTTGCCGTCACGTGGATCGTGGCCAGGACGCTGGGCGCCGAACAGGCCGGCGCGTTCTTCGCGGCCACCGCGGCGTTCGTGCTGGCCGGTGGGGTCGGCAAGCTGGGCACGCAGACCGGCCTGGTCTACTGGCCGGCCCGGCTGCGGGCCACCGGACACGATCACCTACTCGGCGCGTGCCTCCGCACCGCCCTGCTGCCGGTTGCCGCCGTGGCGGTCGGCATGGCCGCCGGGATGTGGATCGGGGCACCCGAGATCGCCCGGCTCACCGCCTCCGGCACACCGCATGTCGTCGCGGAGCACACCGCCGGATTGCGGGTACTCGCGGTCTTCCTGCCGCTGCAAGCGCTCACCGACGCGTTGCTCACCGCCACCCGCGGCTATCGAGCCATGCGGCCGACCGTGTTGCTGGACCGACTCCTCCGCAGCACGCTGCAGTTGCTGCTGGTGGGCGCGGTCGGCGTCACGGCGCTGTGGATGGCGACGTCGCTGCCGGCGTTCGCGCTGGCGTGGGCGGCGCCGTACCTGCCGGTCGCCGTGCTCGCCGGCTTCGCGCTGCGCCGCCTGTATCGCCACGGGCGACCGCCCGCGGCCCGCAGCCGGCGCGGTGAGCGCCGCCGGCTGCGCCATGACTTCTGGCGGTTCACGGCGCCGCGCGCCCTGGCCAGCGTCGCGCAACTGGCGCTGCAGCGGGTCGACGTGTTGTTGGTGGCCGCCCTGGGCGGACTCGCCGCGGCGGCGGTATACGCGGTCGCGGGCCGCTTCGTCGTGCTCGTCCAGTTCGCCAACCAGGGGATTTCGCAATCGATCCAGCCCCGGCTCGCCGAGGCACTCGCGGTCGGCGACCGGGCTGCCGCCAATCATCTCTACCGCACCGCGACCGGATGGCTCGTCCTCGTCGCCTGGCCGGTCAATCTGTTGGTGATGCTGTTCGCCCCGGTCTACCTGGCCGCGTTCGGGGACGGCTACCGCGCCGGCGCTTCCGTCGTGGTGGTGCTCGGGGCCGCGATGCTCGTGGCAACCGGCTGCGGAATGGTCGACATGGTCCTCGCCATGGCCGGCCGCACGTCGTGGAACCTGGTAAACGTTCTGATCGCACTCGCCGTCACGATCGGGCTCGACGCGCTCCTCATACCCCGCTTCGGGGCAATGGGCGCGGCGGTCGGGCTCGCCGGTGCCATGGTGGCCAACAACCTGCTGCCGCTGATCCAGGTGGGGCGGATCGCGCGGCTGCACCCGTTCGGCATTGGCACCATCGCGGCCGCGCTGCTGTCCCTGGGCTGCTTCGGCGTCCTTCCGTGGGCCGTGACGGCCGCGATGGGAACGACCGGAGCGGCCCTCGCCGTCGCACTCGGCGTAGCAGTGCCCGCATACTGCGCCGGCGCATGGCTGCTGCGCGACCGCCTTGAACTCGACGCATTCGTCCTGCGAAAACGATCCACATAGGAGGACAGGTTGGCCACGGACTACACCAAGGTGTTCCAGGACGCCGAAGCGGTGGAGAAGTACGAATCCGTCACGTACGCCCCGGACAGCTACGCGTCCCGGATCAACGAACGCCAGCGGGCGTACCTACGCGAGCTCGTGGTCCGGGAGTTCGGCGACCGGCGCCCGGTGCAGCACGACTTCGCCTGCGGTACCGGGCGCGCGATCCGTACCCTGCACGGGCTGGTCCGCGAGGCACATGGTTACGACACATCAGCCGAGATGATGGCGAAGGCGGCGGAGGTCGGCTCCGTCGCGCACTGGCATCAGGTGCCGGCGGAAGGTCCAGTGCCGGAGCCGGCGACAGCCGGGACGCCGGCCATCATCACCATGTTCCGGCTCCTGCTCAATGTGGACGATGCGGTTCGGGATCGGGCGCTGGCGTTCGCCGCCAAGGCACTACCCGCCACCGACGCGGGTCTACTGGTGGTGGAGAATCACGGCAACGCTAGCTCGGTGCGCCACCTGCGGGCACGACGGCACTCCGGGAAACGCTGGTTCGCCGAGCTGTCACACACCGATGTGGAACGGTTGCTCTCTCGCCACGGCTTCGACATCGTGGAGCGGCGTGGCTTCTCGATGCTCACTCCGGCACTGCACGAGTCGCCGCTCGCACGCGCCGCCGACACTGCCGCCCGGCGCCTGCCCGGGGCGTCCCGGATCGCGGTGAACGTGCTCTACACCGCCCGCCGGACCCGCTGATGCGGCGCCTCCTCCTCGTACTGATCCTGCTGGTCGCGGGGTGCTCGACGCACCGCCGCCCGGAACCGCAACCGGCGCCCTCGCCCGACCTCACCAGTGCACCGGCCGCCGTCGCCGTCAACCCGGGACCGTTCCGGGCCGGTCCCGTCGCGCCGCCCGCGCAGGGGGCGTACCTCGGCGCCTGGATCAAGCCGGAAGCGCTGACGCACGCGGGCCGGCTGGAGGCGGTCGACGCTCTGGAGAAGGATCTGGGACGACGACTCGCCATCATCACCACGTACCGGCGATTCGACCAGCTCGTCGGCACGGCCTCGGACAAGGAATTCTTGGCCCAAGGTGCGACGCTGATGGTCAGCTGGGCCACCGGCGACAATCGATCCATCGTGGACGGCGAGCACGACCGCCTGATCCGGCAGCAGGCCCGCGCCATCCGGGCGGTGCACCGGCCGGTACTGCTGCGGATGCGCTGGGAGATGGATCGGCCGAACCTGCGCGCGACCATGTGGTCGGGCGAGGACTACATCGCCGCCTGGAAGCACGTTCGGTCGATCTTCGAGCAGGAACGCGCGACGAACGTGTCGTGGGTCTGGTGCCCGACCGCCGAAGGATTCATCCGTGGCGACGCGCCGGCGTTCTACCCCGGCGATGATCAGGTCGACTGGACCTGCGTCGACGTGTACGCGGGTAGCGTCTTCCAGCCGATCGGGCGCCTCATGGGCCCGTTCCTGCAATGGGCCGCGCAGCGGCCGAAGCCCATTGTCGTCGGCGAGTTCGGCGTGGCGAAGGCGTGGGGCTCGGCCGGGCGGGCCGCGTGGTTGCGCGACGCGGAGCGCACGTTCAAGGCGAACCGGCAGATCAAGGCGGTGGCCTACTTCGAGTCGGATCCGGAGGGTAACGGCCCGAAGCAGCAGTTCCAGCTGACCGGCGACGCCGCCGCGTTCCAGGCCTTCGCCCGCCTAACCCGAGACCCTTACTTCAACCCCTAACCCACTTTCTTCCCCGCGATCTTGGAGTTGTGGTTGCCCTTTTACGGCTCTGAGGACGATTTGTTCTAACCACAACTCCAAGATCGGCGTGGATGGGAAGCGCGGGCGCGACCGTCCCGCTCCGGCGGCGGGTCGCGTTCCGGCGGGGGGCGTGGTCCAGCGGCGGGGCGTGGTCCAGCGGCGGCGAGGTCCGTTATCCACAGCCGCAGGTTATCCACAGGGCTGGTGGACGGGAACGATCCCGGAGACCAGCCTTCGCGGGCGTGAGCATCGACAACATGCACCGCTACGGCAGCCTCCTCGAGGACGGCTGGTCGAGGCAGAGTCTCCGCTCCCGGGTGTTCCGCGAGGAGGTGGCCCATCCCACCCGCGGCGTCTACGGACCGCCGGGGACGGCGGCGGACGATGTGCGCTCGCTTCTCCTGCGGCTGCCGCCGGGATCGGTCCTCGGGTTCCACAGTGCCGCGTTGGCTTACGGCCTGCCGGTGCCGGTGACCCGCCGGCTGCACGTCCTCGTCCCGCCGGACGTCGACGTTCCACTGATGCGCGGAGTGTCCGCGCACGCCTCGGTGCTGCCGATACGCGATCCGGTATGGAACAACGGCATCCCGTGCGTGCCGCCGGTCCGGTGCGCCGTCGACCTCGCGCGCCGACTCGGCCGGGCGGACGCGTTGGCGTTGCTGGACGCGACCCTACGGGCGGCGCTGTGCACCACCGAACAGCTGGCCGCTGAAGTCGCGTTGCATGCCGGCCTCCGCGGCGTACGCCAGGCCCGTGAGCTGGTGGGCTGGGCCGACCCGCGGCCGGAATGCGTTCAGGAGAGTCATCTCAGATTGGTCCTATTGGACGGCCGGCTGCCGCCGCCGGAGCCGCAGCTGTGGGTGGCGAACTTCTACGGGACGGTCGTCTACCGGGTCGATCTCGGATACGAACGGCAGCGGGTCGGCGTGGAGTACGACGGTCGCTCGCATATGGACTCCGTGGAGAAGGACCGGTTCCGGCACAACTGGTTGGTCGAGAACGGTTGGCGGATGCGGTATTTCACGGCGCGCGACCTGTACCAGGACCCGGGCGGCATCGTCGCCACGGTGAAGGCACTGCTGGCCGCCTGAAACACAACGCACCCCGAACCCCGCGGATCTTGGAGTTGTGGTTGGCACAGAAGCGTACGAATCACCCATATGGGCAATCGCAACTCCAAGATCGACGGGGATTATGGGACGCCTAGCGGCGGACGCTGGTGGCTAGGAGGCGCAGGGCGTATGGGGCGTCGTGGCGCAGATAGCGCCCGGCCAGACGCCGCGGCTCGGTGGTCAGGCGGTGCGCCCACTCGAGTCCGGTTCGCTGCATCCAGCGCGGCGC
>DATBGW010000070.1:0-7493 GCA_036557765.1 Actinoplanes sp. | reverse complement strand
CAGGTGTGCCTCCAGCGACCGTTCGGCGCTCTGCACCCGCGTGTGCACCCGCTCGACCCGCTGAGCCGTCCACCCCAGGTACGTCGACAGCAGGGCCAGCACGAGGACCACACCGACGACCCACCACATGCGGGCGATGGTAGTGCCCGATCGTGTCGGAGAGTCACGCCACGGGAGGTGGTTCGTCCCACTCTTCGTCCAGAACGCGGCCGTCGGTGGCCTCGATGGCGGTCGCGTACACCTCCAGTACGCGGGCGGCTACGTTCGGCCAGTCGAACGCGGCGACCGCCGTCCGGGCGCACGCGGCCAGCTTGGCCCGGCGCGCCGGATCGTCCAGCAACGCGTCCAGAAGCGCGGTCAGGTCGGCGGCGTCCCCATTGCGGAACAACGCGCCGGCCCGGCCCCCGTCGAGCACCCGGCGGAAGGCGGCGAGGTCCGACGCCGCGATGGCGGCCCCGGCCGCCATCGCCTCGGTGAGCACCATGCCGAACGACTCACCGCCCGTGTTCGGGGCCACATAGACATCTACGCTGCGTAGCATCCGCGCCTTGTCCGCCTCGCTCACCAGGCCCAGGAACACCACGCGGTCGTGCAGCTCCGGGGGGAACTCGTCGTACAGGTCGTCCCGATCGCCCGGGCCGGCCACCAGCAGCCGCAACCCGGGCCGGGAGGCGGCGAGCGTGACGAACGCCGTCCGCAGCAGCGGAAAGCCCTTGCGCGGCTCGGTGAACCGGCCGAGGAAGCCCAGCGACCCGCCGTCACCGGGCCAGCCCGGCAAGGGCGTCGCCTCGGCGTACCGGGCGACCGTCACGCCGTTCGGGATCTCCACGGCGCCGCCGCCGAGATGCTCGACCTGGGTCCTGCGGGCCAGTTCGCTGACGGCGATCCGGGCGGTGATCTTCTCGGACACCATCTGCAGCAGGCCCTGCGCCACCGACAGCGCCCGGGACCGGCTGATCGCGGTGTGGAACGTGGCCACCACCGGCCCGCGGGCGGACAGCACCGCCAGCACCGACAGGCTCAACGTCATCGGCTCGTGCACGTGGAGCACGTCGAAGCGGCCCCGCGCGAGCCAGCGCCGTACCCGGGCGGTGGACACCGGGCCGAACGCGATCCGGGCCACCGAGCCGTTGTACGGCAGCGGCACGGCCCGCCCGGCCGGCACCACGTACGGCGGCAGGTCGGCGTCCTCGTCCGCCGGCGCCAGCACACTGACCTCGTGGCCCAGGCCGATCAGCGCCTCGGCCAGGTCGGTGATGTGGTTCTGCACCCCGCCCGGGACGTCGAACGAGTACGGCGACACGATCCCGATCCGCACGCTGCCGCCTCAGACCCGGGCCCGCTGATCGAGCCAGAGCTTCTGCAGCATGTGCCAGTCCTGCGGGTGCGCGGCGATGCCGGCCGCGAACGCGTCGGCGAGCCGCTGGGTGACCAGCCGGATCCGGACGTCCAGCGGGCCCTCGTCGGACCCCGGCACTTCGACGCGCTCGAGCACGCATTCGACCCGGTCGGCCGAATACCACAGGTCGGCGGAGAACAGCGGGGCTCCGGTCGTGAGCGCCAGCAGCGCCGGTCCGGGCGGCATCCGGGTCCGCCCACCGAAGAACTCCACCTCGACGCCGCGGGCGGACAGATCCCGGTCGGCGAGCAGCGCCACGGCGTACCCCTGCCGCACCTTCTCGGCGAGCACGTCGAGCGGCGGCCGGCGCCCGCCGGTGAGCGGCACGACCTCCATGCCCAGCTTTTCCCGGTACGCCACGAAGCGGTCGTAGACCCGTTCCGGCTTGAGCCGTTCGGCCACCACGACGAGCGGCCAGCCCTTGGCGACCACCCACGCGGCGGCCGCGTCCCAGTTGCCGACGTGCGGCAACGCCAGGACCGTGCCCCGTCCCTCGGCCATCGCGGCGGCGAGCTCGGCCTGACGCGGATAGTGGAACCCGTCCAGGAACTGCTGCTTCGACTGCGACGGCAGCCGGAACGCCTCCATCCAGTACCGGGCGTACGACCGCAGCCCGGCCCGTACCAGCGCGTCCAGCTCCGCCTCCGGCATCTCGGGGCCGACCACCCGGCGCAGGTTTCCGCGCAGCCGCTGGGTGCCGGGTCCGTTGCGCCGGGCCGCGCGATCGGCGGCGGCGGTGAACAGCGCGCGGGCGGCCGGCAACGGCAGGGCGCGGACCAGCCGCCACCCGGCGGCGTAGCCGAGGTCCGTCAGGTGATCTTTCACGGCGCCGGCACCTGCGCCGACCGGGACGCGTGGATCAGCCGCTGGAACACCGTCACCACGGTGAGCACGGCCAGGAACCACAGTGCCGCGGGCAGGCCCCAGTCCAGTCCCGCGCTGGCCAGCAGCCCGCCGATGCCGGCGATGACCAGCCGTTCCAGCCGTTCCGCGATGCCCACGTCGGCGTCCAGATCGAGGCTCTGCGCACGCGCCTTCACGTACGAGACGACCTGGCCGGCCGCCAGGCAGATCAACGCGGCCACCATGCCTCCGTACGGATCGCCCCTCGTCGCCAGGTAGAACGCGAGCGCGCCGAAGACCGCGGCGTCGGCGATCCGGTCCATCGACGAGTCGAGCAGTGCGCCGAACCGGCTCGAGTCGCCGCGCATGCGGGCCATCGTGCCGTCCAGCACGTCGGTCAGCGCCGACGCGGTGACGATCCACGTGGCCCAGAAGAGATGACCGAGCGCAGCCACGTACGAGCCGATGAGCACACCGACGGTGCCGGCGATGGTGACCGCGTTGGGGGTGACACCGACGCGCAGCAGGAAGCGCGCGGTCGGGTTCACGCCGTACGAGATGAGGGCACGGCCGGTACCGCTGAGGATCTTCACCATCGCGGTCCCACCCTATCGGCGGCCGAATTGGCACCGACACGCGGACGGGAGGAACTACAAAGGGTTGCGGCGCCGACTCCGGCGGGTGTGGGATTCAAGCACAGCCTCGAAACACCCGGGAAACGGAGGGCGCACAGCATGGCCCAGAAGACTTCGGAGAAGGGACTCACCGGCGCGGCCGCGCCGGTGGTGACAGATCCCGGCAGAGTTCGCAACGTGGTGCTGGTGGGCCATTCCGGTTCCGGAAAGACCACGCTGGTCGAGGCGCTGCTCGCCGCGACCTCGACGATCCCCCGGGCCGGTTCGGTCACCGAGGGCACCACGGTCTCCGACCACGACCCCGCGGCGGTCCGGCAACAGCGGTCCGTCGCGCTTTCATGTGCGCCGCTGCTGTACGACGGCGTGAAGATCAATCTGCTCGATTCGCCGGGATACGCCGACTTCGTCGGTGAGCTACGTGCCGGCCTGCGGGCTGCGGACGCCGCGCTGTTCGTCGTCTCGGCGGTGGACGGCGTGGACCCGGCCACCGTCGCGCTCTGGGAGGAGTGCGCGAGCGTGGGCATGCCCCGCGCCGTCGCGATCACCCGTCTCGACCATCCCCGCGCCGACTTCGACGGTGCGCTCGCCGACTGCCAGCAGGCGTTCGGCGAGAACGTCATGCCGATCTACCAGCCCATGCTGGGCGACGACGGCACCTCCGTCGTCGGGCTGCTCGGGCTGGTCACGCTGCGGGTCCTGGACTACTCCGGCGGCTACCCGCCCCGGGTGGGCGAGGCCGAGCCGGAGCACCTGGCACCGGTCGAGGACGCCCGCAACCAGCTGATCGAGGGGATCATCGCGGAGAGCGAGGATGAGACCCTCATGGACCGGTACCTAGGCGGCGAGTCGATCGGCCCCGACGTGCTCGTGCCGGACCTGGAGAAGGCGGTCGCCAAGGGCAACTTCTACCCGGTGATTCCGGTCTGCGCGGAGACCGGTGTCGGCCTGGACGCGCTGCTCGACGGGCTGGTCTCCGGGGCCCCGTCGCCGCTGGAGCACGAGCTGCCGGTGGTCGCCGGCGTCGATGCCGCGCCGCGACCACCGCTGCTCTGCGACCCGAACGGGCCGCTGGTGGCCGAGGTGGTCAAGACGACCATCGACCGGCACGTCGGCCGGGTGTCACTGGTCCGGGTCTTCTCCGGCACGCTGCGTCCGGAGCAGACCGTGCACGTGTCCGGGCACGGCATGGCCGAGCGCGGCCATCCGGACCACGACGCGGACGAGCGGATCGCGCACATCTACTCCCCGCTGGGCGCCCAGCTGCGCGAGGTGCCGTCGTGCGTGGCCGGTGACATCTGCGCGATCACGAAGTCCGGCAGCGCCGAGACCGGCGACACGCTGTCCAGCCGCGACGACCCGCTGCTGATGGAGCCCTGGTCGATGCCCGAGCCGCTGCTGCCGATCGCGGTGGTCGCGAAGACCCGCTCGGACGAGGACGCGCTTGCAAAGAACCTGGGCCGGCTCGTCGCCGGTGATCCGACGCTGCGCCTGGAACGGAACCCCGCCACCCACCAGCTGGTGCTGTGGTGCATGGGCGAGTCGCACGCCGATGTGGTGCTGGACCGGTTGCGGTCCGGCGGTGTCGAGCTGGACACCGAGCCGGTCAAGGTGTCGTTGCTGGAGACGTTCGGCGCGCCCGCCCGCGGGCACGGCCGGCACGTCAAGCAGTCCGGCGGCCACGGCCAGTACGCGGTGTGTGACATCCAGGTCGAGCCGCTGCCCCGCGGCGGTGGCTTCGAGTTCCTCGACAAGGTGGTGGGCGGCGCGGTCCCGCACAACTACATCCCATCGGTGGAGAAGGGCGTCCGGGCCCAGCTGGATCGCGGCATCGTTGCCGGCTACCCGGTCGTGGACCTGAAGGTGACGCTTGTCGACGGCAAGGCACACAGCGTCGACTCATCCGACGCCGCGTTCCAGACCGCCGGCGCGCTCGCCCTCCGGGAGGCGGCCGAGCAGGGCCAGATGACGCTGCTCGAGCCGATCGACGAGGTCGTGGTGCGGGTCCCCGAGGCCTACGTCGGCGCGGTGATGAGCGACCTCTCCGGCCGCCGGGGACGGCCGCTCGGCACCGAGAACGAGGAGACCGGCAACTACAGCCTGATCCGGGCCGAGGTGCCGGCCACCGAGCTGGTGCGGTACGCGGTGGAGCTGCGTGCGATCACGTCGGGCGCGGCGTCGTTCTCCCGGACGTACGCGCGGCACGAGCCCATGCCGACGCACCTGGCCGACGCGGTGAAGAAGGAGGCCGCGGCGTCCCGGTAAATTCCCGCCGATCTTGGAGTTGTGGTTGCCCTTATGTCCGTTCCATAGGGTTCTGTGCCAACCACAACTCCAAGATCGCGGAGAGGTCGCGACGGTCGCGGTGCGGTCGCGGAGGTCGCGCCGCGGTCGCGGAGGTCGCGGTGCGGTCGCGGTGAGGTCGCGAAAGGCTCAGGTGAGCTCGGACCACGTCTTCGCCAGCAGGTCGCGGGTGTCGCTCAGCAGCTGGGGCAGGACCTTGGTGCGGCCGACCACCGGCATGAAGTTCGAGTCCCCGCCCCACCGCGGCACCACGTGCTGGTGCAGATGTGCCGCGATCCCGGCACCCGCGACCGCACCCTGGTTCATGCCGATGTTGAACCCGTGCGGGCTGCTCGCCCGCCGGATCACCCGCATCGCCCGACGGGTCATCGCGGCCAGCTCGGCCGTCTCGGGGTCGTCCAGCTCGGTGTAGTCGGCCACGTGCCGGTACGGGCAGACCAGCAGGTGGCCGGGGTTGTACGGGTAGAGGTTGAGCACGGCGTAGACCCGTTCGCCCCGGGCCACGATCAGGTTCTCCGCGTCGGGCTGTGCCGGTGCCCGGCAGAACGGGCAGCCGTCCGGCTTCTCGTAACCGCCCTCCGGGGACGACTGGCCGGAGATGTACGTCATCCGATGCGGCGTCCAGAGCCGCTCCAGTCCGTCAGGCTGCACAGACCTCAGCGTAGTAGAACCCCAACCGCGATCTTGGAGTTGTGGTTGGACCATACCGGGCGTAAAGCGGCATAGAGGCAACCACAAGTCCAAGATCGCGGAGGATGAGACGCGACAACTTCAAGATCGCGGACGGCCTACAGCGCAGACGGGCCGGTGTTGACCCGGGAGCGCACCACCTCGACGACGTGCGCCACCGCCTCGTCCAGCGGCACCGCGTTGCGCTGCGACCCGTCGCGGTACCGGAACGAAACAGTGCCGGCGGCAACGTCATCGTCGCCGGCGATCACCATGAACGGGATCTTCTGCTGCTGAGCGGTGCGGATCTTCTTCTGCATCCGGTCGCCGGAGTGGTCCACCTCGGCGCGGACGCCCTCCTTGCGCAGCCGGTCGGCGAACTCCTCGAGGTAGCCGGCGTGGTCGTCCCGGATCGGGATACCGATCGCCTGGACCGGCGCCAGCCAGGCCGGGAACGCGCCCGCATAGTGCTCCACCAGCACGCCGAAGAATCGCTCGATCGACCCGAACTTCGCCGAGTGGATCATGACCGGCTCCTGGCGGGAGCCGTCGGCCGCCTGGTACTCGAGCCCGAAGCGGGCCGGCTGGTTGAAGTCGTACTGGATGGTCGACATCTGCCAGGTGCGGCCGATCGCGTCCCGCGCCTGCACCGAGATCTTCGGGCCGTAGAAGGCCGCGCCGCCCGGGTCGAGCACCAGGTCGAGGCCGGACTCGGCGGCCACGTCCTCGAGCACCTTGGTGGCGACGGCCCACTGCTCGTCCGTACCGATGAACTTGTCGCTCTGCGGGTCTCGGGTCGAGAGCTCGAGGTAGTAGTCGTCCAGGCCGAAGTCGTCGAGCAGCGAGCGGACGAAGTTCAGCAGGTGCTTGATCTCATCGGGCGCCTGCGCGGCGGTGACGTAGGAGTGCGAGTCGTCCTGGGTCAGCCCGCGCACCCGGGTGAGGCCGTGGACGACGCCCGACTTCTCGTAGCGGTAGACCGAGCCGAACTCGAAGAAGCGCAGCGGCAACTCACGGTAGGACCGCCCGCGCGCCTTGAAGATCAGGTTGTGCATCGGGCAGTTCATGGCCTTGAGGTAGTAGTTCGCGCCCTCGAGCTCCATCGGCGGGAACATCGTGTCCTTGTAGTACGGCAGGTGCCCGGAGGTGTGGAACAGCCCCTCCTTGGTGATGTGCGGCGTCCCGACGTACTGGAAGCCCTCCTCGATGTGCCGCGCGCGGACGTAGTCCTCCATCTCGCGCTTGATCACCCCACCCTTCGGGTGGAAGACGACCAGGCCGGACCCGATCTCGTCGGGGAAGGAGAACAGATCCAGCTCGGTGCCCAGCTTGCGGTGGTCGCGGCGTTCCGCTTCGGCAAGACGATTGAGGTACGCCTTGAGCTCGTCCCGGGATGGCCAAGCCGTGCCGTAGATCCGCTGCAACTGCGGGTTCTTCTCGCTGCCACGCCAGTAGGCGGCGGCCGAGCGCATCAGCTTGAACGCGGGGATGAACCGGGTCGACGGCAGGTGCGGGCCGCGGCACAGGTCGCCCCAGACCCGCTTGCCGCTCTTGGGGTCGATGTTGTCGTAGCTGGTCAGCTCGCCACCACCGACCTCCATGACCTCGGCGGAGTCGATGCCTGCCAACTCGCCCTGACCCGGCCC
>DATBGW010000069.1:0-5614 GCA_036557765.1 Actinoplanes sp. | reverse complement strand
TATGCGGCATAGCACCCGGTTCGTTCCAACCACAACTCCAAGATCGCGGAGAAGCTGACGGTCAGAACAGCGTCAGCTCGTCGCGCTTCATGCCGCGGAGCTCGTCGTAGTCCACGACCAGGCAGCGGATGCCGCGGTCGGTGGCGAGCACCCGAGCCTGCGGCTTGATCTCCTGGGCGGCGAACACGCCCTGCACCGGCGCCAGCAGCGGATCGCGGTTCATCAGCTCCAGGTATCGGGTCAGCTGCTCGACGCCGTCGATCTCCCCGCGCCGCTTGACCTCCACCGCCACCGCAGCACCGGCCGCGTCCCGGCACAGCAGGTCGACGGGTCCGATCGCGGTCATGTACTCGCGCCGGACCAGCGTCCACCCTGGACCGAATGTCTCCGGATGCGCGGCCAGCAGCTCCTGCAGGTGCGCCTCCACGCCGTCCTTGACCAGCCCCGGGTCGGTGCCCAGCTCGTACGAGGTGTCCTGGAAGATCTCCGCGAGCGTGATCCGCAGCTCCTCGCCCGCCTTGTTGACCACCCGCCAGACGCCGGGCGCCTCCTGCAGCGTGCAGGGCGGGCTCATCCAGTTCAGCGGTTTGTACGCGCGATCGTCGGCGTGGATCGACACCGAGCCGTCCGCCTTGACCATGAGCAGCCGTACGGCCAGGGGCAGGTGAGCGGAGAGCCGACCGACGTAGTCCACGGAACACTTCGCGATGACCAGGCGCACCCGACGAGGGTAGCCGCCGCCATCCCGAACCTCGCCTCCCGTCCCGGACCGCGCCCGCGCCTCTACCCCTCTCCGCGATCTTGGAGTTGTGGTTGTAACGAATCGGATGTTATGCCGCATAAGGGCAACCACAACTCCAAGATCGACGAAGGGGTCGGGGAGATCGCGGATGAGCAGGGGATGCGGGGCGGTGGGATGCTGAATCCGTGCTCGAAGCGCTCACCGGCACCGGCCTGGCCGCATCCGCCGGACTCAATGCCTACATCCCCTTGGTGATGATGGGTCTGCTGGCCCGGTACACCAACGCCATCGACCTGCCCTCCGGCTGGCAGTGGCTGTCCAACGGCTGGGTGCTGATCATCCTCATCGTGCTGCTCGCCATCGAAGTGGTCGCGGACAAGGTGCCGGTCGTGGACCACTTCAACGACGTCGTGCAAACAGTGGTTCGGCCGGCCTCGGGTGGCATCGTGTTCGGCGCCGGCTCGTCGTCGCAGACCGCGACCGTTACCGACCCGGCGTCGTTCTTCAGCTCGCATCAATGGATCCCGATCGCGGCCGGCGTTCTCATCGCGCTCTGCGTGCACGGCGTGAAGGCCGCGGCCCGACCGGTGGTCAACGCGACGACCGCCGGCGTCGGTGCGCCGGTGGCCAGCACCGCCGAGGACATCGGCAGTGCCGTGACGTCGCTGGTGGCCATCCTGCTTCCGATCCTCGTGCTGGTGGCGATCATCGCGCTGATCGTCGGAGCGGTCTGGGTGGTTCGCCGACGCCGGAAACGCCGTCCGGTCGAGGGTGTTGGAGAGCAGCGGCTGTTTGGTTGACTGCTCCGGTGTCCGCCTTCGCCGTGCCGGCCTTCGCCCTGACCTGGTGGCTGGCGTGTTACCTGGTGGGCCGCGATCCCAACCGGCCGGTGCTGCGCCGGGCCGCCGCGGCGCTGCTGGCGTACGGGATCGCCGTCGCGGCGGACACCGTGGCGGCGGGCAGCGCTGTCGCCCGGGTGGCGCTCTGCGTGCCGGCGCTGGCGTGGGCCGGCGTGGCGGTCGCGCTGCTGCCGCCGGAGATGTACCGGCGGCCGGCGATCGACCGGGCCTGGCTGGGCCTGTCAGCGGCGTTCCTGGCCGGCGCCGCCATCCTGCCCGGCAGCGGCAAGCTCATCGTGCTCGCTCCACTGGTCGCCGCTCTGGTGCTGCTGTGGCGGTTCCGCACTGCCGTGCGGCCGCCGGCGCTGCCGACCGCCCTCGCCTTCGCCGCGGCACTGTACGCGGCCGCCATGATCGTCCTGCTGAGCCCGGTCGGCATCGGCGCGCCCCGGCTGGTGCTTGCTGCGATCGGCCTGGATCTGGCGGTGCTGGGCTATCTCGTCGCCGTGGCCGACGCCGTCGACGCCGGCGAACGGCTGCACCCGGACCTGCGCCGGTCGGCGGTCGGAGCGCTGGTGGCGACGCTGCTCTGCGGTGGTCCGGCCGCACTGGCCGCGCTCGCCGCGCCGGACGTGACCGCGGTGGTGGTGCTCCAGTTCGTGCTGGTGGCGGTCGTGATGACCGGGGTTGCAGTGGGCGGACGGGTGCGCCGCGGCCTGGACCGGCTGGCGTTCCCGCATGATGACCGGCTTCGTTCCGACCGGGCCGCGCTGCTGACGGCCGCGGAGGCACTGCCCCGGCGCCGGGAGCGGCACCAGCTGATCGCGACCAGCGAGGAGGACTTCCTCCGGCTCACCCAGCGGGCACTGGACGACTTCGGTGACCTGGGCCGTCTGCTCCGCAGCCCACTGATCAACCTGCCAACTGTGGACCGGCGGCTGCACGGGGCGGCCGCCGAGCAGCCGCTGGCCCGGGCCGTGGAGTTGCGGGCCGTCCTGCAGGAGAGCGTGGCCCGGCTGAAGCCGGACGGGCTATTCGGCACGACCGAGGAGTGGCGACCGTACAACGCCTTGCACTTCTGCTGCGTGGTGGGCCTGCGGCCGTACGATTCGCGGTTCCGCGCCGAGGGTCTGGATCGGGATTCGCGGCGGGCGTTGGACTGGTTCCGCCGGCACGCGTCGAAACGGACGCTGCGCCAGTGGCAGGTGGAGGGCGCTCGGCTGGTGGCCGAGCGGCTCTGGGGCGAGCTGCGCCGCACCGACCCGCGATGGCTGACGCACGAGGCGGCCGCGAAGCGGGCGGCCACGACACGCAGCGGCTAATCGCCCATAGGGTCCAAAAACGGTTAATATCACCCGTCGTGGGTAGCCACCGCAACGCGCTGGTCGCCGTCGTCCGGCAGGAACTGGCCGAGGCGCGCGGCACGGCACGGGCCGTCCTGGCCGCGGCGGAAACGGCGCGCGGCCAGGCACAACAGCGCCGCCGGCTGGTCCGCGAGGCGTACGCCACGTGCCTGAACCAACTGGCCGAGGCCCGTGACGCCGCACGGACGGAGATCCTGCACCGCTTCCGGACCGAAGCGACCCAGCTCGTGGGCACCGCGTCCACCCTCGCGACCCGGTCGGCCTCCGGCGCGGCCAGCGCACCGTGGCGGATGTGGGCGCCCACCGAACCGGGCACCGGCCGGTACTCGGGCCTGTTGCGGGTCGGCACTATAGCGTTCGAGTCGGTCACGATTCCGGCCCTCGTTCCGCTGCTCGACGCAGCGCACGTACAGCTGGACGGCGACCGTACGGTCGTGGACGGCGTGATCTCAGCTCTCCTGCTCCGGGCGCTCGGCTCCACCCGGGCCGGCGACCTTCGGCTCACCGTGTACGACCCGGAGGCGCTCGGCGCGACGCTCGGGTCGTTCGCGCCGCTGGGCAACGCCGGCCTGCTCTCGTTCGTCGGCCCGGGTGGGCTCGGCGCGATGCTCGATGAACTGGTCGAGCACATCTGCCGAGTCAACGAAACAGTGCTGGCCGGCGAGTACACGTCGCTCGCGGAGCTGACCGCGGCGAGCACCGGCCCGCGGCCGGAGCCGTGGCGCGTCGTCGTGCTGCTCGCCGACACAGCAAGCGTCGCTGAGATGAGCAGCGCGCAGCGTACGCAATTGGACCGGATCGTCCGGACCGGCGTGGCCTGCGGCGTGCATCTGGTGGTCCGCGGCCTCGATCTCGCGCCACATCCGACGATCGAACGCATCACCGTGCACGGCCGGACCGCGACCTGCGACACCACCGGCGCCCTGCCGGTACGCGTGGACCCGGCGCCACCGGCGGAGCGGGTCGCCGGATTCTGCCGGTCGATGGCCGAACGGCTCCGCGCCGGTCCGCCGCCGGCCCGCCTGGCCGACCTGGAGCCGGAGAAGCTGTGGGCTGCGTCGTCGGCATCCGGGCTGTTCGCTCCGATCGGTGACGGCACCGACGGCGCGCTGGTCGACGTGCCGCTCGGCGACGACCCGCCGCACGCGTTGATCGGCGGCCCGTCCGGCTCCGGCAAGACGAACGTGATCTACGCCTGGATCGGCTCGCTGGCCGCCCGGTACTCCCCGGACGAACTCGCGTTCTACCTGCTCGACTTCTCCGACGGTGTGTCGTTCGCGCGGTTCGCGCCGGGTCCGCGCGACCCGAGCTGGCTGCCGCACGTCCGGCTGGCCGGCATCAACTTGGGCGGCGACCGCGAGTTCGGCCTGGCCCTGCTGCGCCACCTCGGCGAGGAGTTGCGGGCCCGGGCCCAGGCGGCCAAGCGATACGAGGTCACCAAGCTCGCCGAACTCCGCGCCGAGGACCCGGCCGGGCACTGGCCCCGCATCGTCGCGGTCATCGATGAGTTCCAGGTGCTGCTCGCGGGCCGGGACGCGGTCGCCGACGAAGCCGTGACGCTGCTCGAGGACCTCGCCCGGCGCGGCCGTTCGCAGGGCATCCACCTGGTGCTGGCGTCGCGGGACGTCGCCGGCATCGCGGCGTTGTGGGATCGGTCCGGGCTGATCGGCCAGTTCACGCTGCGCATCGCGCTGCCGAAGGCCCGCCGGATCCTGGCCGAGGGCAACCTCGCGGCCGCCGTCATCCCGCGCTTCCACGCGGTCATCAACACCGACTCGGGCGTCGCCGGCGCGAACCGGATCGTCCGGCTGCCCGATGCCACCGACCGCGTGGCCTGGCGCGCGTTGCAGCGCAAGCTGTGGCAGGCGCGGTCGCCGGGTGCCGTCCTGCCGCGGCTGTTCGACGGCGACGCGGTGCCCCGGCTGCCGGACCGGTACCGGCCGGCCGGGCGGGTGCCGGACGGCACGGACCCGGTCGGTTCATCGCCCGGCGCGGTGCTTGGCGAGCGCATCGACGTGGCGGCGCGCCCGGCGCGGCTGCGGCTGGGCCGGATGCCCGGACGCAACCTCGCGGTGCTCGGCACCCGTACCGACGAGGCGTGCGACGTGCTGGCCGCGGCCGCGCTGTCGCTGGCCGCGCAGGGACCCGCGCACTTCAGCGTCGTCTGCCTCGAGCCGGCCGCCGAACGCGCGGCGGCGCGGCTGGTCGCCGAACTGCCGGAGGCCGACTGGTACGACGCAGCGGACGTCGGCGAGCTGTTCGATGTGCCGTGCGACGGAATCCCGCACTACGTGCTCGGGTACGCGCTGGACGCCGCGGGTCCGGCGCATCGCGAGCCGCTGCGTCGGATGCTCGCCGAGGGCCCGGCGGAGCGCACCCACATCCTGGGCTGGTGGCGGTCGGTGGCCCGGCTGCGGGACGACCTCGGCGGCGGCGGCGGCGCCCGGTTCGACGCGATCGGCGCCTGGGTGGCACTGGACGTCCAGGGCGCCGACCTGAGCCCGCTGTCCCCGCTGCCCGGTGGGCCGGCGTGGTATCCGCGGACCCGGCGGGCGCTGTTCTTCGACCGGTCCGTCCATCGAACCCCGGAAGTGATCATCCCGTACGAGGTGAACAGTGACCACACGTGACCACGACTACCAGCTGATGATGAACGCGCTCGCCGACGT
>DATBGW010000068.1:0-5398 GCA_036557765.1 Actinoplanes sp. | reverse complement strand
AGACACTGCGCGACGTGTTCGCCGAGCGGGGCCTCTGGCCGCCCCGGTAAGTCCTCCGCGATCTTGGAGTTGTGGTTGGCACGAATCGGGCCGAAAACCACGTATGGGCAACCACAACTCCAAGATCGCGGAGGAAGTAGGCGGAGATCGCGGGGAAATGGGCGGGGAGATCACAGGAGGGGACACATCGGCGGGGATCGCTTGTCATGGGTCTCACCTCTTGGTGTGATGCGAGTTACACCTGACATTTCTCGTTAGCGATGCGTCGAGAGGACATCTCGTGAGGATTCGTGCTGCGAATACGAGGTGGTTGGCTGCCGGCCTCGCGCTGGGTCTGGTCGTTCCGGCCCTGGCGGCGTGCGGCGGCGGAGACGACGAGGGGAGCAGCGGCAGTGGCAACTCCGGCGCCACCCTCACCGTGTGGAGTCTGGAGAACCAGACCGATCGGGTCCAGGCCACCCAGAAGATAGCCGACAAGTTCACCGCCGCCAGCGGCACCAAAGTGAAGATCGTGGCGACCGACGAGAACCAGTTCGCCAGCCTCATCACGAACGCCGCGGCCGCCGGGACACTGCCCGACGTGGTCGGCGCGCTCTCGCTCGCCGGCGTCGCCCAGATGGCCACCGGTGACCTGCTGGACACCGACGCCGCCAAGAGCGTGGTGGACGCGCTCGGCACCGGGACGTTCTCGCCGCGCGCCCTGGAGCTGACCGCACAGGACGGAAAGCAGCTCGCCGTTCCGTCCGACGGCTGGGCGCAGCTGCTGTTCTACCGCAAGGACCTGTTCGACAAGGCCGCACTGGCCGCGCCGGACTCGTTCGACAAGATCACGCAGGCGGCGCAGAAGCTCAACTCCAAGAGCGTCGCCGGCATCACGATGGCCACCGTGCCGAACGACGCGTTCACCGAGCAGACGTTCGAGAACTACGCGCTCGGCAACAACTGCCAGCTGGTCGACAACGCCGGCACCGTTCAGCTCGACTCACCGCAGTGCGTGCAGACCTTCCAGCTGTACGACGATCTGATCAAGAAGTACTCGGTGCCCGGAGCGCAGGATGTCGACACCACCCGGGCCACCTACTTCGCCGGCAAGGCGGCGATGGTGGTCTGGTCGTCGTTCCTGCTCGACGAGATGGCGGGTCTGCGTAACGACGCCCTGCCCACCTGTCCCGAGTGCAAGAAGGACAAGACGTTCCTGGCCAAGAACAGCGGTGTGGTCACGGCCATCTCCGGCCCGTCCGGCCAGCCCGCGCAGTTCGGTGAGATCACCAGCTGGGCGATCACCAATGAGGGCAAGAACACCGACGCTGCCAAGAAGTTCGTCCAGTACATGATGAACGAGGGATACACCGACTGGCTCGGCATCGCGCCCGAGGGCAAGTTCCCGGTCCGCAAGGGCACCGCCGAGGACGCCACCAAGTTCACCACCGCCTGGAACACCCTTCCGGCCGGTGTGGACACCAAGAAGCCACTCGGTGACGTGTACCCCAAGGAGGTCATCGACGCGCTGGCCAAGAGCCCTGACACGTTCCAGCGGTGGGGTTTCCCGCAGAAGCAGGGCGCGCTGGTCGGCGCCACGCTGGGTGAGCTGCCCGTGCCCAAGGCGATCAACGCCATGGTGGGTGGTGAGCTGGATCCGGCCGGCGCGGCCAAGCGGGCCGCCGACGATGTGAAGAACATCCAGAAGACCCTCAAGTGATGGTCGCGACCCGAACGCCGGAGGCGACACCGGCCCGGACCCCGCGGGCGAGGCGCCCGCTGACCCGCAAGCAGCGGGAGAACCGGGCCGGCCTCGCCTACCTGTCGCCCACGTTCATCGTGGTGCTGGTCGTGGTGCTGCTGCCGATTCTGTGGACCATCATGCTGGCCTTCCAGCGGATCCGGCTGATCAACGTCCGCCGGGCCGGTGTCTTCGGCCGGTACACGATGTCCAATTTGGAGCTCGTACTCAGCTCACCGGGGTTCTGGTCCTCGCTGTGGACCACGCTGGTGTACACGATCGGCGCGACGTTCTTCTCGATCGCCTTCGGCCTGGCCGCCGCGCTCGCGCTACGCCGTCCGTTCCGCGGCCGGACGTTGGTCCGGGCGTCGGTTCTGCTGCCGTACGTGGCGCCGGTGGTGGCCGTGACGTTCCTCTGGAAGATCATGCTCAGCCCCCAGTTCGGCTTCGTGAACGACTGGGGCACCCGGTTCCTGGGCTGGGATCGGCCGATCGCGTTCCTCAGCCAGCGGCAGTACGCGCTCGACCTGTTCGGCTGGCACGTCAACATCCCGCTCGCGCTGTTCACGGTGATCGCGTTCGAGGGATGGCGCTACTTCCCGTTCGCGTTCCTGTTCCTGCTGGCCCGGCTCCAGGCGATCCCGCGCGAGTTGGAGGAGGCCGCCGTCGTGGACGGCGCCGCACCGACCCAGACGTTCCGGCACATCCTGCTGCCGCAGCTGGGGGCGGTCATCGCGTTGCTGTGCGTGTTGCGCTTCATCATGACGTTCAACAAGTTCGACGACGTCTACCTGCTGACCGGCGGCGGGGCCGGCACCGAGGTGGTCAGCGTGCGGGTCTACGAGTTCCTCACCGCCCGGTTCGACATCGGCGCGGCCGCGGCGCAGGCCCTGGTGCTCGCGGCGTTTCTCATCGTGCTGCTGGTCGTCTACCTGCGCTTCCTGGCACCACGGGTGGAGGAGGAGGGCTGATGGACCGGGCTATCGTCGAGACCCGGGTGCTCCGGGTGCTGCGCTGGGTGGTCATCGCCGTCCTGCTCCTGGTGACGGTGTTCCCCTTTCTCTACATGTTGTTGCTGTCGGTCCGCCCGATCGACCAGCTGCTGCAGAACCCGGGCCAGGTCTGGGCCGGACCGGCCGAGTGGACGACGCAGACATACAAGGAGGTGCTCACCTCCACCGAGAGCGGCGGCCAGGGTTTCCTGCGGTTCCTGGCCAACTCGGCGATCGTCGCGACCGCGGCGACACTGCTGACGTTGCTGGTCTCCATTCCCGGCGCGTACGCGGCAAGCCGGCTGCAGTTCGTCGGGCGACGGCAGGTGCATTTCCTGTTCCTGGCGGTCTATCTGTTCCCGGCGATCCTGCTCGCCATCCCGTTGTTCGTGCTGTTCACCCGGCTCGGCCTGCGCGACTCACTACCCGGGCTGACCATCGTCTACATCGCACAGACCGTGCCCGTCTCGATCTACATGCTGCGCAATTACCTGTCTACGATTCCGGTGAGCCTGGAGGAGGCGGCCGCGGTCGACGGGTACAGCCGGCTGCAGACCATCCGCAAGATCATCCTGCCGTTGGCCGCGCCGGCGGTGATGGCCACCGCGCTGTACATTTTCATGATCGCCTGGAACGAGTTCCTGTTCGCGCTGCTGTTCCTGGTCGAGGACCGGGCCAAGTGGACGGTGTCGTTGGGCCTGGCGCAGCTGTCCGGCGGCATCGAGGTGAGCAAGACGGTGCTGATGGCCGGCTCGGTCGTGCTCACGCTGCCGATCGTGGTGATCTTCTTCGCCGCCGAACGCCTGCTGACCGAGGGCTTGACGGCGGGCGCGGAAAAGGGCTGACGCGCCTGCCGCGCACCCTCCCCGCGATCTTGGAGTTGTGGTTGCCCTTATGCCGGGTTCACCCGGCATTGTGCCAACCACAACTCCAAGATCGCGGAGCCTCAGCGCCGGGGCCAGGTCGACAGGATCGCCTCAAACGGAAGTGGGTCGCCGGCCGGCAGCGGGGTGGCGGCCGGGGTGCGGCTGAACCGGGGCGCCGGCGCCGGTTGGCGGATCCCGCCGACCTCGACGAACGTGTCGCGGGCGGCGTTGTGCGGGTGCCGGTGCGCCTCGGCCGGTCCCAGCACCGGCGCCACGCACGCGTCCACACCGGCGAACACGGCCGTCCACTCGGCACGGGTGCGCTGCGCGAACCGCTCGGCGAACCGGCGCCGCAGCACCGGCCAGCCCGCCCGGTCGTACTGGTCCGGCAGGTCCACCGCCCGGTCCAGACCGAGACCGGTCAGCAGGGCGGCGTAGAACCGCGGCTCGAGCGCGCCGACCGCCAGAAAGCCGCCGTCGGCGGTGCGATACGTGTCGTAGAACGGGGCTCCGCCGTCCAGCAGGTTCTGCCCGCGTGGCTCGGTCCAGGCGCCGGCCGCCAGCATGCCGTGCAGGAACGCGGTGAGCAGCGCGGATCCGTCCACCATGGCGGCGTCGACCACCTGGCCGGCACCCGAGCGTTCACGCTCGAGCAGGGCGGCGAGGACGCCCACCGCGAGCAGCATGCCACCGCCGCCGAAGTCGCCGAGCAGGTTGATCGGCGCATGTGGACGGTCGCCGGCCCGGCCCAGTGGCTCCAACGCGCCGGAAACCGCGAGATAGTCGATGTCGTGTCCGGCCCGGTGGGCCAGCGGACCGTCCTGGCCCCAGCCGGTCATCCGGGCGTACACCAGGCGCGGGTTGCGGCCCAGGCAGACCGGCGGCCCGAATCCGAGCCGCTCGGCCACCCCGGGCCGGTAGCCCTCGACGAGCACGTCCGCGTGGTCCACCAGCCGCAGCAGTCCGGCGACACCGTCGGGCGACTTCAGATCGAGGACGGTGACGCGGCGGCCGCGCTGGATCGGGCCGTCGAGGGAGGGGGACGCCGGCCGGTCCACGCGGACCACGTCCGCGCCCAGGTCGGCCAGCACCATGCACCCGAACGGGCCGGGAGCCAGACCGGCCAGCTCGACCACCCGCACACCGGCCAACGGCCCCTTTCCCGGCATGCCTTCCTCCCGCGATCTTGGAGTTGTGGTTGGCATAGAAGCGGACGAAGTACGCGAAAGGGCAACCACAACTCCAAGATCGCGGAGGATTTACCGCTGGCCGAAGGCGACGTCGAGCCCGGTGAGGTCGATCGACCGGCGGGCGTGCTCGGGCACGTGGTCGAGCAGCGGCCGCATCGCCTCCAGCGCGGTGAGGATCTGCCGCGCCACCCGCTCGGCGGGCCGCATCGCGTCCACCGAGACCAGGATGCCGCGCGCGGAATACCAGTCCACGATCGGGTGCGTGACCGTGTGGTAGAGCCGGAGCCGCCGCCGGATCACCTCCTCGGTGTCGTCGGTGCGGTGCTCGAGCGCGGCACGGGCCAGCAGCCGCCGGATCAGCTCGTCGTCCTCGGCCTTCAGGTGCAGGGCGACGTCGGCGGTCAGGTCCAGTTCCTTGCCGATGTGGTACAGCGCCCGGGCCTGCGCGAGGTTGCGCGGCATACCGTCCAGGACATAGCCCTGGCCCTGGCTCTTGGCGTCCACGAACGCTTCCCGGACCATGTCGAGCACGATCTCGTCGGGCACGAGCTCACCACGGTCCAGGTGCCGCTGGACGGCGCGACCCAACTCGGTCTGGTGGGCCACGTGTTTGCGGAGCAGCTCGCCGGT
>DATBGW010000067.1:0-2554 GCA_036557765.1 Actinoplanes sp. | reverse complement strand
GCGCTCGGCGCCGTGGTGATCACCCATCCGGCCGTGCCGGTGCGGATCCGCCGCATCCTCAACGTCGAGAGCGGGCTGAACGACGGCATCGTCACGCCGGTCGTGCTGCTGGCGCTCGCCGGGGCCGCGTCCGCCGAGGGGCATGGCGGCGGCGTCCTCGGCGCCCTCCTGCAGTTGGCCGGTGGCGCGGTGCTGGGCGGGGCGATCGGTGCCGCCGGCGGTTGGCTGCTGCGGGTGGCGGACCGCCGCGGCTGGACCGAGGGCAGCTTCGCCGGTCCGGCGGTGCTGGCTCTCGCGCTGCTGGCCTACACCGGTTCGATCGCGGCACACGGCAACGGCTTCGTCGCCGCCTTCGTCGCTGGAATCGCGTTCGGCCAGGTGGCGGGCCGCGGTGGCCCGGCGGAGGTCTTCTACGTCGAACAGACGGCCGGGCTCGCGTCGCTGCTGGTGTGGACGCTGTTCGGTGCGGCGGCGGTGCCGCTGCTGGCCGGACACCTCGACTGGCGGATGGTGCTGTACGCGGTGCTGAGCCTCACCGTCGTGCGGATGGTGCCGGTAGCAGTGAGCCTGGTGGGGGCCCGGTTCACCGCGCGCACGGTCCTGTTCGTCGGTTGGTTCGGTCCGCGCGGACTCGCCTCCGTCGTCTTCGCCCTGCTCGCCGTGGAGGAGCTCGGCGCGGTCGCCGAGCAGGCGGTCGCCGTCATCGTCCTCACCGTGCTGCTCAGCGTGGTGGCGCACGGCCTGACCGCCGGTCCGCTGGCCGTCCGGTACGGCCGCCGCGAGGTGCCGGACGCCACCGGCGCCGACGAGCCCGCGCCCGCTGCCCGCCTGGCCTGGTCCACTGGAGATAGAAGGTCGCCATGACAAACTCCGAACGTTCCGCGCGGGCCTCCCGGCTCACCACCGCGGTCGCGGTCGTGCTGCTTTGCTGGGCGGCGCTGGGCCTCACCATCGCGTTGCTGCCGGGAATCTCGGCGACCAACGCCTGGTCGGTGCTGCTGGCAGCCGCGGTGCTCGGTGTGCTCGGCGCCGTGTTGCGCCCGATCGCGGCCATGTTGCTGACAACGCTCGGGTGGCTCGCCGTGTTCGCCGGCTGGTTGGTCACCCAGGCGCTGCTCGTCTACCTGGCGCTGAGTGTCACACCGGGCCTGAAGGTCGACAGCTTCTGGTCCGCCTTCTGGGCCTCATGGGTTTACGGGGCACTGATCAGCGGCGGGCTGTGGTTCGTCACGGCGGGACAGCCCGGGATGATCACCCGGCACCTGTTACGGGTGAACCGGCGCCACCGGCGAGCCGCGCCGGAAACCGACGTGCCGGGCGTCGTGATGGTGCAGATTGACGGGCTCTCCGCGCCGCTGGCCCGGTGGGCGATCGCCACCGGAAGCATGCCGACGCTGGACCGGTGGTTACGGTCGGGTAGCCATCGTCTCGTTGAATGGCACGCGCAGCTGCCGGCCACCACGCCGGCCAGCCAGGCCGGGCTACTGCACGGCGCCAGCGCGGAGGTGCCGGCGTTCCGCTGGTACGAGAAGGAGTCCGGCCGCCTGGTGGTGACCAACCATCCTCGGGACAGCGCGCTTGTCGAGGCACGCCTCACCGACGGTCGCGGCCTGCTCGCCGACAGCGGCGTCAGTGTCAGCAACGTCTTCTCCGGTGACGCGCCGACGAGCCTGCTTACGATGAGCACGGTCCGGACCCGGACATCGGGCCGCCCGGCACGCTATCTCACGGCGTACCTGATCGATCCGTTCGGTCTCACGCGGTCCCTCTTCCTGACGCTGGGGGAGATGGTCAAGGAATTGCACCAGGCGCGCCGGCAGCGGCTGCGCCGGGTGGAGCCGCGGATGCATCGCACCGGGTCATACGTGCTGTTACGTGGCCTGACCAACGTGCTTCTCCGCCATCTGAACCTATCCATCATCGCCGAGCACATGATGCGCGGAAAGCCGTCGATCTACTGCGACTTCGTGGACTACGACGAGATCGCCCACCATGCCGGGCCGGCCCGGCCGGAGGCGCTGGCGGCGCTCGAGGGCATCGACGGCGTGCTCGCCACGCTGGAGGAGCTCGCCGCATCCGCCCCGCGTCCGTACCGCTTCGTGGTGCTCTCCGATCACGGGCAGAGCCAGGGGGCCACGTTCCGCCAACGGTTCGGCCTCGACCTGGAGGACCTCGTGCGGCAGCTCACGTCGGCGCCGGCACCGAGCGTGGTGGCCGCGGATGCCGATGAACAGGCCGGCCGCGCGCGCACGTTGCGCGCCGAACTGCTGCCCGGCGACGACGGCGGCGATACGCGGCGGCCGGCGCAGCGTCCCGAGCTGGTGGTCGTCGCGTCCGGCAATCTCGCGATGGTGTACCTGGCCCGGCACGTGCGCCGTCTCACGCTGGAGGAGATCGAGCAATACCACCCGGACCTGCTTCCCGGCCTCGTGCAGCATGCCGGCGTCGGCTGGGTCATGGTCCGGTCCCGCCGCCTCGGCCCGGTGGCGATCGGCCGGGCGGGCCGCCGCATCCTCGCCGCCGGCCGGGTGGAGGGCGAGGACCCGCTCGCCGG
>DATBGW010000066.1:0-6755 GCA_036557765.1 Actinoplanes sp. | reverse complement strand
TGAGCCTGATCGTCACCGTCATACCATGATGATCGCCTAGAACGCCACGGAGCCGGCGGAAACGGTGCATACTGCCACGATGGCTTCGCCCGTTCTGGGACCCGCCGACGACACGGTGAGTTTCGTCCAGCCGCGCGGCATGGTATTCGTGACCGTTCTCTGGGTCGTCGCCGTGATCTGGGCGGTGTGCCGTGGACTGTACGTCCTGACGCTGCTGGCGTTCGGGATCCGGCCGACCGCGGCGGACATCGTGACGATCGGGGAGAGCCTGCTCGTGGTGCCCGCGGTCGTCGCCTGCGCTGTGCTGCTGATCGCGTGGAACCGGCTGGGCTGGTTGCACAGCTCGGTGCACGGCATCGCGTTCGCCGCCACCGGCCGCCGGGCCGTCTCGCTGCCCTGGTCGGCGGTCGCGTCGGTCGGACTGCGCCATACCGGCCCGTTCACCGAGCTGGTCGTGATCCCCACGTCGGACAGCGCCGCGACTGTCGAAGCCGGGGGCGGCCGACCGCCTCGGATGCGGCGGCGGGGCGGTGAGATCGCGTACCTCGTCGACGTGGGCCTGATGTCACCCGGACCGGATGTCCTGCTGGCCGAGCTGCACCGCCGCATCCCCGCCCGCGTGCCGTAACGCGGCCGCCCGCCTTCCGGACCACGGTGATCACCGCCTCCGCAATGATCGCTCTCTCCGCGATCTTGAAGTTGTGGTTGGCACAAATCCGGCGCTAATCCATGAAAGGGCAACCACAACTCCAAGATCGCGGAGGAATGGAGCGGGGTGGAGCGGGGCGCTTACCATCCGGATGGGACGACCCGCGACCCGGGCCGGCGTGATCGCAGGCGTCGACGGCCGGAATCGGGGGAACTACCCGGACACGCCCGCACCCCCGGAGGACCCTCATGCCGGCGCCCCGCCAGTCCCGCACGCTGATCCCGGCGCTGCTCGCGGCCGCCCTCGTGACCCTCGGTTGCCTGTCCGCGCCGACCGGCTCCTCCTCACCGGAACCCGAGGCCACCACCGCGGCGCCGACGGCCTCCGGCCGACCGCAGGGCAGCATCGGCCCGGACGGCACCGACACGCCGGCGGAGTTCAAGGACGACATCCGGGCCGCCCAGGACATCGCGGAGGCGTACTGGAGCCGGCAGTTCGACGCCAACGGGTTGACATTCCGGCCGGTCCGGCGGCTCATCCCGTACGAGCGGGATGGCGAGGTGGACTGCGGCGGGCAGCCGCTGACCCGCAACAACGCCGCCTACTGCTCCGCTGGTGACTTCATCGCGTACGACGTGAACTGGGCGTTCGCGGCGTTCCGGCAGATCGGCGACGCGTTCCTCTACTACCTGCTGGGGCACGAGTACGCCCATGGCATCCAGGCGCGGCTCGGCATCCAGAAGCAGTTCACCATCCAGCAGGAGCTGCAGGCCGACTGCATGGCCGGGGCGTACATCGGGGACTCGGTCCGGGACAAGCAGCTCACGCTGCAGGACGGTGATTTGGACGAGCTCGGCCGTGGCCTGGAGGCCGTCGGCGACGAACCCGGTCAGCCGTGGTTCGCGGAGGGTTCGCACGGCACGGCGCGGCAGCGTACGCAGGCGTTCACCAACGGCTTCGACTCGTCGCTGAAGGCCTGCAACCTGTCGTGACCGCGAAGAATGATCCCATCGGCTCGATCGACCGGAGGCCCATCCTGAACGCGCGACAACCGGCCGCGGTGCTCTTCGACATGGACGGCACGCTGGTCGACAGCGAGAAGGTGTGGGACATCGCGCTGGGGGAGTTGGCCGCGCGGGCCGGCGGAACGCTGTCGTTGTCGGCGCGGCGCGCGATGATCGGCAGCAACATGCGTGAGTCGATGCGCATCCTCCGCGACGACCTGAACCAGCCGGACCGGCCGGAGGCGCCGGACGTGGCGTGGCTCAACCATCGGGTATTCGCGCTGTTCGCCGAGGGCCTGGTCTGGCGTCCCGGCGCGCTGGAGCTGCTGCTGGCGGTCCGCGCTGCGGGGATACCCACGGCGCTGGTCACGTCCACCGGCCGGCGGCTGGTCGAGGTGGCGCTGGACACGCTCGGGCGGGAGAAGTTCGACGCGGTGGTGTGCGGCGACGAGGTGCGCATGCCCAAGCCCGATCCGGAGCCCTATCGGACGGCGGCGCGGCTGCTCGGCGTCCGGATCGAGGACTGCGTGGCGATTGAGGACTCACCGACCGGCGTGGCCAGCGCGGTCGCGTCCGGCGCGGCGGTCCTGGCGGTGCCGGCGGAGCTCGAGTTGCCGGAAACCGATGGCGTCCACCTGCTGACCACGCTGGAGGGCATCGATCCCGACTACCTGGCGGGTCTGCTGTCCGCCGCGACGCGGTAACTCCTCCGCCGATCTTGGAGTTGTGGTTGCCCTTATCAGCTGTTTGCCAGCTTTTGTGCCAACCACAACTCCAAGATCGGCGAGAGGTCAGGTGGTGGTTGCGATGACGTCACGGTGATGTCATAGTGGCGTCATGGACCTCACGCCGTATCTCGACATGCTTCGCGCCGACCTGGCCGTCGCCGCCAAGCCGGGCGGTCCGGCCACCGTGGAGGCGGCCGACCTGCTGAGCCACGCGCTCGAACCGTCCGCCCGGTTGGTGCTCCTCGAGGCGCTGTCGGACGCCGCCGCCGAGATCACCACGCGACTGCGCGACACCAGCGTCGAGGTGCGGCTGCGCGGACGGGAGGCCGACCTGGTGGTCAACCACGTGGCGGGGTCGATGCCCGATCCGGTGTCCGAGCCGTCCTTCGGCGACGGTGGCGATCTCGCCCGGCTCACGCTCCGCATGCCCGAGGCACTCAAGGCGCACGTCGAGCAGACCGCCGCGGCGGAGGGCATCTCGGTCAACGCGTGGCTGGTCCGGGCGGTCACCGCGGCCGTCAATCAGCCGCCGCCGGCGCACCGCCCGGGGAAGCGCATCACCGGCTTCGCACAGGCCTGACAGGAGGGTCATGGAGACGTTCGAGCACGCCGGCCCGGTCACCGTCGTCGTACGCGCACAGCGCGGCCGGGTCGACATCACGACCACCGACGCCCCGGTCGCCCAGGTCGGGGTCGCCCCACTGGACGGGTCCGCGGCGGCCGCCGAGGCGGCCCGGGACACATACGTCGCGCTGGAGGGCGACACGCTCGTGGTGGACCCACCGTCCCGGTCGGGATGGCAGTGGCGCCGCGCTCCCGCCCTGGCCATCGAGATCCATGTGCCGGCCGGCAGTTCGATCATGGCGTCGGTCGCGTCCGCGGATCTGCGCGCCGCCGGACGGTACGCCGACGCCCGGGTGAAGGCGGCGTCCGGCGAAGCCTGGATCGATGAGGTGACCGGCGCCGCACAGATCGAGTCCGCGAGCGGCGACGTCGCGGTCGGCCGGGTCGGCGGCGCGTTGACGATCGGCAGTGCCTCCGGCCGGGTGAGCGCCGGGACGGTTACCGGCGACGTGGCGGCCAGGGCGGCGAGCGGGGACATCACCATCCGCGGCGCCGGCGGCTCCGTGTTGGCGGAGACGGCGTCCGGCGACGTCACGGTCAGTCTGGTCCGGCAGGGACAGGCCGCCATCCGGACGGCGTCCGGCCATGTGGACGTGGGGGTGGCGGCCGGCACGGGTGTGTGGCTGGACGTGAGCACGGCCACCGGCTCGACGATGAACGAGCTCACGATGGGCGGCATGGCCGGCGGTGGAGCCCCCGACCCGGCGCTGCGGCTGCGGATCCGTACGGCCAGCGGTGACATCGCCATCCGGCGGGTGCAGGGCGACTTGCCCGCCGCGGCCTGAGCGCAGGCAGCGTTGTGTCGGCGCGATGGCCGCAGCCGGCGCGTCCCCCGCGATCTTGGAGTTGTGGTTGGAGTAGAGCACTACGAAGCGGACATGAGGGCAACCACAACTCCAAGATCGCGGAGAAAAGGAGCCCTCGACTGCTTAGTTCGGTGGGGGCGCCGGCTCGGCGAGGCTGACCGGCACCGCGTCGGGTTCGGGGTAGGGCGGGGGTGTGCCGCCGAACTCGGGGCACAGCGTCTGGTGGTGGCACCAGTCGCAGAGGCGGCTGGGCTTCGGCCGGAAGTCGCGGTCGCGCTTGGCGCGCTCCACCGCCTGGGACAGCGCGACAAGCGTCCGCTCGAAGCGCTCCAGCTCCTCGGCGTCGGGACGGTAGTCGCAGATCTCGGCGTCCTTGAGGTAGAGCAGGCGCAGCACCCGCGGCACCACGCCGCGGGTGCGCCACAGCACCAGCGCGTAGAACTTGAGCTGGAACAGCGCCCGGCCCTCGAACGCCTCCCGCGGCGCACCGCCGGTCTTGTAGTCCACCACCCGCAACTCGCCGGCCGGGGACACGTCCAGACGATCGATGTAGCCGCGGATCACCAGCTCGTCGTCGACAAGCGTGGAGACGAGGCTCTCCCGCTCCGCCGGCTCCAGCCGGGTCGGGTCCTCGACCGCGAAGTAGCCGTCCAGCAGCGCCCGCGCGCCGTCCAGGAACGCCGCCAGCGAGGAGGCCTCGTCGGTCGGCACGTCGACCAGCGCCGGCTGGACCGCCACGGCGGCGAGCGCCGGTGGCACCGGCATCGACAGCTGATCGGCCACCGGTGGCGGCGCGAACAGGTCGGCCAGGGCCGGCTCCTCCGCCACCAGCCGTTCCCACTCCGGCGCCACCAGCGCGGCGGCCGCCGACGGCGTTCGTTCCCCGGCCGGCAGGTCGAACAGGTGCTCCAGCACCGCGTGCACGAGCGTGCCGCGCACCTGGTCCGCGGACGGCTGCTCGGGCAACCGGTCGATGGTCCGGAACCGGAACAGCAGTGGACAGGTCTTGAAGTCCGCGGCCCGCGACGGCGACAGCGAGGGACCGTCGGGCCGTTCCACGGTGTCGGGGTCCACGAGAGTGACCGTCTGTGCCGTCATGGTCCACAGGGTAGGGCAGGGGTACGACGAAAGATGGTTCCGTAGCATCGACGGATGGACGAGAGCACGCGGAGACCCCGCTCCGGCCGGATGGTCGGCCGCGTGCTGGGCATCCCGATCTACCTCAACGCGTCCATGTTCCTGCTGGCCGCGCTGGTGACGTTCGTCTACGGCGATTATGTGCGCAGGCAGCTGGACCTGCCCGCGCCGGCCGCGTACGCGGTCGGCTTCGGCTTCGTGGTGTGTCTGCTCGCCTCCGTCCTGCTGCACGAGCTGGGGCACGCGCTCACTGCCCGGCGGTACGGCATCGGGGTCCGCGGCATCACGCTGGAACTGCTCGGCGGCTGGACCGAGATGGACCGGGACGCGCCGAACCCGCGGGTCGACGCGCTGGTCTCGCTCGCCGGGCCGGCGGTGTCGCTGGTGCTGGGCGGCGTCGCCACCGCGCTGTCGTTCGCGCTGCCGGACCGTACCGTCGCCGGGCAGATCTTCTTCCAGCTGGCGGCCAGCAATCTCATCGTGGCGGTGTTCAACGTGCTGCCCGGCCTGCCGCTGGACGGCGGCCGGGCGCTGCGGGCCGCGGTATGGGCCCTGATCGGCGACCGCAACCGCGCCACCGAGGTGGCCGGCTGGGCCGGTCGGGCGATCGCGTTCGGCACCGGCTGTGTCGTGATCGCGCTGTACCACTGGGGCCTGCTCACGCTGTTCGGCGTGCTGTTCATCCTGCTGGTGGTGGTCACGCTGTGGCAGGGCGCCGGCCAGTCCATCCGGCTGGCGCGGATGACCCGGCGGTTCCCGCTGGTGGACCTGCGAACGCTCGCCCGCCCGGTGCTGTCCGTGCCGTCGGGGACGTCGGTGGGCGAGGCGCAGCGGCGCGCCACGGAGGACAACCGTCCCGGTCTCGCGCTGGCGGTCGCGGATTCCTCGGGCCGGATCCTGGCGCTGGTCGATCCGGTCGGCGCGGAACGGGTGCCGGTGGACCGGCGGCCGTGGGTGGCGGTGGACACGGTGGCCCGTGGCGTGGACGCGCTGCCGGTGCTGTCCGCCGAGCTGAGCGGCGAACAGGTGGTACGGGCCGTGCAGGCGCACCCGGGTGCGCAGTACCTGGTGACCGCGGGCGAGGATGTCCTGGGCGTGCTGCACGTCGCCGACCTCGCCACCGTGCTCGAGCCGCGCCGTGCCGGACGCCCGCCCACCAAGCGAGTGAAAGAGAGATCGTGACGGTTCAGGTACACGCACAGCTCCGCCCGTTCCGCCCCGGCGACCGCGTTCAGCTCACCGACCCGAAGGGCCGCATGCACACGGTGGTCCTGGAGCCCGGCCGGGAATACCACACCCACCGGGGCGCGGTGGCCCATGACGCGCTGATCGGCCTGCCGGAGGGCAGTGTGGTCACCTCCAGCGGCGGTACGGCGTACCTGGCGCTGCGGCCGTTGCTGTCGGACTACGTGCTGTCCATGCCGCGCGGCGCGCAGGTGATCTATCCGAAGGACGCGGCGCAGATCGTCGCGATGGGCGACATCTTCCCGGGCGCCAAGGTGCTCGAAGCCGGCGCCGGCTCCGGCGCGCTGACCTGCTCGCTGCTGCGCGCGGTCGGCACCGCCGGCGAGCTGCACAGCTACGAACTGCGGGAGGACTTCTCCGAGATCGCCCGGCGCAACGTGGAGGCGTTCCTGGGCGGCCCGCACCCCGCGTGGCATCTGCATGTCGGCGATGTGGCAGCGGCGACCGAAACCGGCTTCGACCGGATCGTCCTGGACATGCTGACGCCCTGGACGGCGCTCGACATGGTCGAGCGGGCGCTGGTGCCGGGCGGCGTGCTGATCGGATATGTCGCCACCACTCC
>DATBGW010000065.1:0-7239 GCA_036557765.1 Actinoplanes sp. | reverse complement strand
GATCCTAAATCTCACCGCGATCTTGGAGTTGTGGTTGGCACAAAAGCGGACGGAGTACGCGTAGGGGCAACCACAACTCCAAGATCGCGGAGATGTGAGGGTGGTTAGACGTAGCGCTCCAGGATTGACGCCTCGGCTAGGCGGGAGAGGCCCTCGCGGACACCGCGCGCACGCGCGTCGCCAACCCCGTCGACCGCCTGCAGATCCTCGACCGTGGCGCCCAGCAGCCGCTGCAGGCTGCCGAAATGCTCGACCAGCCGGTCCACGATCGGACCCGGCAGCCGTGGGACCTTGGCGAGGAGCCGGAACCCGCGCGGGCTGACCGCCGCGTCCAGTGCGTCGGTCGCCGCTCCGTACCCGATCGCCTTGGCCACCGCGACCAGGTCGATCATCTCGGTGGCACTGAGCAGGTCCAGCTCGACGAGCCCCTCGTCCAGCGTGCGGGCCTTGCGGCCGATCGGGAGGTAATCGCGGATCACCAGCGTGCGGTCGGCGTCGACGCCGGCCATGAGCTCGTCCAGCTGCAGCGCGAGCAGCCGGCCGTCGGTGCCGAGCTCCACGACGTAGCCGGAGATTTCGTCGGCGATCCGCCGGACCATTTCGAGCCGCTGCACGACGGCCACGGCGTCCCGCACCGTGACGAGATCCTCGATCTCCAGCGCCGAGAGCGTGCCGGACACCTCATCGAGCCGCATCTTGTACCGCTCCAGCGTGGCGAGAGCCTGGTTGGCGCGGGACAGGATGGCGGCCGAGTCATCGAGGACGTGCCGCTGGCCGTTGACGTACAGCCCGATGATCCGCATCGACTGGCTCACCGAGATCACCGGGAAGCCGGACTGCTTGGCGACGCGCTCCGCAGTGCGGTGCCGGGTCCCGGACTCCTCCGATGGAATGGACGGATCCGGCATGAGATGCACGGCCGCCCGGACGATGCGGGTACCGTCGCTGGACAGCACGACGGCACCGTCCATCTTGCACAACTCGCGCAGGCGGGTGGCCGAGAACTCGACATCGAGCGGGAAACCGCCGGTGCAGATGGACTCCACGACGTCGTCGTAGCCCAGCACGATCAGGGCGCCGGTGCGTCCGCGCAGGATTCGCTCGAGGCCGTCGCGCAGCGCCGTGCCGGGCGCCATCAGCGCCAGGTTGGCCCGCAACGGATCGCCGCTCACACCGCCCCCCGTCAGACCGACCGCAGCCGGACTCATCGCCCTCGGCGACGAGCCGTTCACGCTTCCACGCAGCGGCGGAGTCCCGGCGGCGCCGGGCTTGGAGGCATCGCGGTCGAGCGGCACCTGTACATTCTACGGACTGGGATCCACCGCAACGAGGCCCGTTCCGGTCCGGTTCCAGAGCGTGAGCGCCTCATTCCACCGCGGCCCGTCCGGCCCAGTGCAGCGCCATGCGCAGATCGGGCACTTCGACCACCTGCATACCGGCCGGCACGCCGTCATTGCCGCCGGATCCGCAGCCATCCGGCACGAGCGCGAAGCGGAACCCGAGACGGGCCGCCTCGGTCAGCCGGCGGCCGATCGCGCCCACCCGGCGTACCTCTCCGGTGAGCCCGACCTCGCCGATCGCCACCAGATGCGGCGGCATGGCCAGGCCGAGGCCGGCGGACGCGACCGACAGCGCCATCGACAGATCGGCGGCCGGTTCCACCACTCGCATGCCGCCCACGGTGGCTGCGAACACCTCTCTGTTGTGCAACTTTAATTTCGTCCGGCTCTGCAGCACCGCCAGCACCATCGCGAGCCGGGCGCTGTCCAGGCCCGACACGGTACGGCGGGGCGAGCCGTTCATCTCCGCCCCGATCAGCGCCTGCACCTCGGTGACCAGCGCCCGGCGGCCCTCCATGGCCACTGTGACGCAGGTGCCGGGGACCGGCTCGGCGTACCGGGTGACGAACAGCCCGGAGGGGTCCGGCAGCCCGGTGATGCCACGCTCGTGCATCTCGAAGCATCCCACCTCGTCCGCCGGGCCGAAGCGGTTCTTCACGCCGCGGACCAGGCGCAGCGACGAGTGCTTGTCGCCCTCGAAGTGCAGCACCACGTCGACCAGGTGCTCCAGCACGCGCGGGCCGGCGACCTGACCGTCCTTCGTGACGTGGCCGACCAGGACGGTGGCGATGCCGCGATCCTTGGCCACCCCGACCAGGGCCGCAGTGACCGCACGGACCTGGGTCACACCACCGGGCACACCCTCGGTCCCGGCCATCGAGATGGTCTGGACCGAGTCGAGCACTAGCAGGCCCGGGCGCACCGCATCGAGGTGTCCGAGCACCGCGCCCAAATCGTTCTCCGAGGCCAGGAACAGCCGGTCATGCAGCGCACCGAGCCGCTCGGCCCGCAGCCGCACTTGACTGACCGACTCCTCGCCGCTGACCACGAGCGACGGTGTCCCGGCACCCGCCGCCCACTGCTGGGCGACGTCGAGCAGCAGCGTGGACTTACCGACGCCGGGCTCACCGGCCAGCAGCACCACCGCACCGGGCACCAGGCCGCCGCCGAGCACGCGGTCGAGCTCGCCCACGCCGGTCGGCACGGCCTTGGCCGGAGCTGCGCTGATCGTCGCGATGGGCCGGGCCGGCTCGGCCGGCTGCCGTGTGCTGACGACCCGGCCGGCCGGACCGGTCACGGTGGACTCGATGATCGAGCCCCACTCGTTGCACTCCGGACAGCGGCCGAGCCACTTGGGTGGCTGATGCCCGCACGCGTCGCAGACGAACGCGGGGCGAACGGCCTTCGCGGCCGTACGGGAGGTCGTCACCCCGACAAGCTAGCCGGACCGTCCGACAAACCGGCGTCACTCCTCATGGTTCTCGGCAGGGTTGCCCGACTCGCGCGGTGCCGGCGACAGCGGGATGCCGACCGGGGCCTGCAGGGTCAGCGGCGCCGCGCCGTTGCTGAACTCGAAGACCAGGTTCACCGACATGCCCGGCCGCAGCGCGGCGGAGAGGCCCTGGACCTGCAATGTCTCCGCATCACCGGGTAGGAAGCTGGCGTACCCGAGGGGGGCCAGGACGATCCGCGCCGGAGTGCCGGCCGCGGCCCCCGGCTCGGAGGGACCCGGCGACGGCGACTCGGACGACGGCGACTCGGACGACGGCGACCCGGCGGACGAGGGCTGCCCGCCCACCAGCACGACGTTGGTGCCGGAGACCACGTCGTTGCCGAGCGCGGCATCCGGTTGGCGGCTGCTCACCAGCACCGTGATCGGTTGACCGGTCTGGTTGGACAGGGTGACCTCGAGCGGCGCGCTGTCGCCGGCCGCGTACCCTTCGGTGCCGTTGTAGACGACCGCGAGATTGCGGATCGCAACCGAGTTGTTGGAGTTCTCCATGTTCACGCCCTGGTTGGAGGGCCGCTTCAGCGAGGTCTCGGCGACCTGTCCGGCGCTGCAGCCGGCGACCGCCACGGCGGTCGCCGCGGCCAGACCCGCGACCAGTACCAAGCGGCGGGTTCCCAGGGAGCGCATCAGTCGGTCCTCCTCTGCCGAGTGCGTCGGGATCAGCGTAGAGGGCGGTGATCCCGGACGTGCGGCGACCCGGCCATTCAGACCACCCGGCCGCTCGCGATAAGTAAAAGAACGTCGATGAGCGCTACCACGATCACGGCCCGGAACATCGCTACCCGTCGTCCGCGGGCACGGCGGGCGGCGTACCACCCCATCGGCAGGACCACGACGGCGACCGCGGCCGCCGCGATGCCGGCCCACGACGGCGGTCCGGGCGGTCCGAAGACCAGCGTGAGCGTCGCGGCCAGCAGCAGCAGTGCGGCCGCCGCAGCCGATCCGGCCGCGCCGATCCGGTGCGGCAGGCCGCGTACGCCGGTGGCGGCGTCGTCGGCCAGATCGGGCAGTACGTTCGCGAAGTGCGCACCGCCGCCGAGCAGCGCCCCAGCGGCGACCAGCCAGGCCGGCGGCAGCGGGGAGCCGGGCAGTGCCAGGACCACGAACGCCGGCAACAGCCCGAAGGCCACCAGGTACGGCACCACCGACAGCGGCGTGGACTTGAGCGGCCAGTCGTAGAGCAGTGCGAAGACGCCGACCAGCGTGATGCAGACGGTCGCGGCGACACCGAACGGAAGACCGAGGAACGGGATCGCGAGCGACGCGATCAGCCCGGCGATCCCGACGGCACGGCGGGAGACCATCCCGGAGACCACCGGTTTGTCCCGGCGGCCGGCGGCGCGGTCCCGATCGGCGTCCAGCCAGTCGTTGACCCAGCCGACCGAGAGCTGGGTCGCCGCCACCGCCGCGCACACCCCCAGAATGCTCCAGCCACGGTGGCCGACTCCGATCGCGAGCAGCGTCATGGCCACCGTCACCGCGCCACCGGGCTCCGGGTGCGACGACTTGACCAGGTCCAGCGCGCGTGACATGAGAGCAGTGTGGTCGTTCCGGCAGAGGCATGCCACGCTCGATCACATGCGCGTCCTGGAACGCAACGACCCTCGTCAGTACGACGACCTGGCTGACCAGTGGTGGCGGCCGGGCGGCGGCTTCGAGATCCTGCACTGGCTGGCGGCGGCGCGGGCGGCGCTGATCCCGCCCGCGAACCGGGACGGCGCGATCCTGCTGGACGCCGGGTGCGGCGGCGGGCTGCTGGCCCCGCACGTACGCGGGCGCGGGTACCGCCACCTGGGCGTCGACCTGCGCCGGTCCGGTCTGGAGCTGGCGGCCGCCCGCGGCGTCGTACCGCTGATCGGCGACGTGAGCGCGTTGCCGCTGGCCACCGGCTGCGCGGACGTGGTGGTGGCCGGGGAGATCCTGGAGCACGTCACCGACCTGCCCGCCGTGGTTGCCGAGCTGAGCCGGGTCCTGCGTCCCGGCGGTCTGCTGGTGCTGGACACCGTGAACGACACCGCACTGGGCCGGTTCATCACGGTGACCGCGGGTGAGCGGCTCGGGATCGCGCCGATCGGCCTGCACGACCCGGCGCTGTTCGTGGATCCGAAGCGGCTGGTCGCCGAGTTCGCCCGGCACGGCCTCGCGTTGCAGGTCCGCGGAATCCGTCCGACGATCACCGGGTTGCTGCGCTGGCTGGCGATGCCCGGCAAGAGCGACGGCCGCATCGTGCCGACGTGGTCCACGGCGGTGCTGTACCAGGGACGGGCCCGCAAGGGTGAGGCGCTGTGAGCGCGAGGAGTGAGCAAGCGAAGCCTGCGAGCCCCGCAGTCGCGAACGAAAGGTTGGCACGGTGAGTGCGAGGAGTGAGCAAGCGAAGCCTGCGAGCCCCGCAGTCGCGAACGAAAGGGTAGCTCTGTGATCGACGAGGCTAGGCGCCTGGCGCCCCGATTCGCGGCCCGGGCCGCGGCGTACGACACCGACGGCTCTTTCCCGGTGGACGACTTCGCCGATCTGCGGGCGTCCGGCTTGTTCGGGCTGATGGTGCCGGAACGGCTGGGCGGCGCCGGCGCCGGCTTCGCTGACTATGCCGCGATCGCGTACGAGCTGGCCCGCGGCAACGGCGCCACCGCGCTGATCTACAACATGCACGCCTCGGTGACCGGCGCGTTGAGCAGTGTGACGAACGAACTCGCCGACGCGCTCGGCCTGCCCGCCGAGGCGCTGGCGGCCCGCGACCAGTACCTCAAGGCGGCCGCCGGCGGCAGCTGGTACGCGGTGGCGATGAGTGAGCGCGGCGCCGGTTCGCGACTGTCCCAATTGGCCACCATGTACTCAAAGACCCCCGACGGGTACCACATCAAGGGCGCCAAGACGTTCTGCTCCGGTGCCGGCCACGCCGACGCGTACCTGGTGGCCGCGCGCAGCGCCGCCGATCCGTCGCAGGTGTCGCAGTTCCTGGTGCCCGCCGGGGAGGGGCTGCGGGTCGAGGAGACGTGGGACGCGCTCGGCATGCGGGCCACCGGTTCGCACGACCTGCACGTCGACGTCACCGTCCCGGCCGGTGCGCTGCTCGGCGGCGTCGAGGGTCTGGCGCTGGTGGTGGCGCAGCTCGCGCCACACTGGATGGTCGCCAGCTACGCCGCGGTCTACGTCGGCGTGGCACGCGCGGCGGTGGACGCGGCGGTCGACCACGTCAACGCGCGCAAGCTGGGCCACCTGCCGGCCGTACGGGCGCGGATCGGACGCGCCGACGCAGCTGTGGCGGCGGCGCACCTGGCGGTCATGGAGGCGGCCCGCCGGGTCGACGAGGCGCCCGGGGACACGCTGACGAACACCTGGGTGTGGCGGGCCAAGCTGCTTGCCGGCACGACGGCGGCCGAGGTAGCGGCGTCCATGCTGGAGGCGGCCGGAACGTCGGCGATGCGCCGTGGCCACCCGCTCGAGCGGCTGTACCGGGACGCCCGCGCCGGCTCGCTGCAGCCCGCGACGTCGGACGTCTGCGCGGACTGGCTCGGCGTGGCGGCGTTGGGCGGCGATCCGGACTCGGAGGGGTCGGCGCCGCGCTGGTAGGGGTAAGCACGACGGCGGCGGGGTCTGATGGGGGAGGCACATTGTGAACAGCACCGCAACCATCGCCGGCGTCGGTACGGCGCTCCCGCCCTCGGCGGTGCAGGAGGACCTCTGGACGGGCTTCTTCGCCCGGCACTACGCGAACGGCCCGCGCGGCCTGGCGAAGCGGATCTTCGCCAACGCCGGCGTCCGTACCCGGCAGGCGGCGGTCAGCCCGCTGCTCGAGGACGTGTCGGACTGGTCCACCGAGCGCCGCATGCGGCGTTACCAGGTGGAAGCCATCCCGCTCGGCAAGGAGGCGGTGGGCCGGGCGTTGACCGACGCCGGTGTCGCCGCCGACGAGGTCGGCCTCTTCGCGGTGTGTTCCTGCACCGGGTACGCCACGCCGGGACTGGACATCATGCTCGCCCGGGATATGGGCATGTCGCCGGCGGTGCAACGCCTATTCGTCGGCCACATGGGCTGCTACGCGGCCTTACCCGGACTCGGCGCCGTCGCCGATTTCGTGATCGCGCGCGGCCGGCCCGCGATGCTGCTGTGCGCCGAGCTCACCAGCCTGCACCTGCAGCCGGCCAGTACCCGTGTGGACATCGAGCAGATCGTCTCGCACGCGCTGTTCGCGGACGCGGCGGCTGCCGTCGTGCTCGTTCCCGGCGACCAGGGCCGTGGGTACGCCGTGGGCGAGGTGGCCGCGGTCACCGACGCCACGACGGCGGACCACATGACGTGGGACGTTACCGACGCGGGCTTCCGAATGGGGTTGTCGCCGCTGGTGCCGGACGTCCTGTCGCGGCACGTCCGGAAGCTGGTCGAGGACCT
>DATBGW010000064.1:0-5593 GCA_036557765.1 Actinoplanes sp. | reverse complement strand
TTCACGCGCACCAGTGGCGCACCAGGCACCAGCGAACGCGAACGCATCTTGCGACCCATCGGCGTACGCACCGTCAGCACGTGGGAGAACGACCACATCACCATCGGGGTCAGCACCCGGGCGTGCGGCCGGTCGATCCGCCACGGGATCTGACCGGGATGCCGCCCCGACAGCAGGACCCGGTGCGACTTCGCCAGTTCCAGCGCGATGTCCGCGCCGGAGTTCCCGGCGCCGACGACCAGGACGTCGCCGGCCTGAAGCTGGGCCGGGTTGTGGTAGTCGCCCGAGTGCAACGACACGATGCCCGGGTCGAGCTCGCCGGCGAACTCCGGAAACACCGGCACGCGGTCGAAGCCCGCGGCCACGACGACGTTGTCCGCCTCGAACCGTTCACCCGCGGTCTCCACGACGAACGCCGTGCCGTCGTGCCACAGCCGTTCGACGGAGACGCCGGTGCGCACGGGAAGATCGAACCGATCGGCGTACGCCTCGAGGTAGTCCGCGAACTCGTCGCGGCTGGGGAACGACCAGGCGGGCGCCGGGAACGGCATGCCGGGCAGGCCGTCGTACCGGGCGGGGCTGAACAGGCGCAGCGAATCCCAGCGGGTCCGCCAGCTGTCCCCGATGCGGGTGTTCGATTCCAGGATCAGGAACGGGCGCCGCCGGCGCGCCAGGTGGTATCCCATCGCCAGGCCGGCCTGCCCGCCACCGATGATCAGCGTCTCGATTCTCATGTCTCGTACTCCTCTGCTGCGCCGTTCGCTTCGTAGATCGAAATGGCCCGGCGGAGCAGGGCTTCCGCCTCGGCGTGGTCGCCGCGCTGGATCAGGACCGTGCCGAGCTCGGTTGCGGCGTCGGCCAGATGCAGCCGTGCCTGCCGTACCTGCTCGGAAAGGTTCTCGTCCGCGGACATGAGCCGATGCTCGCGCCGCGGGCGGGCGTGCCGCTTCGGCAGGAACACGCAATCGGCGTACGGAGGTGATGGGTATTTCTGTCTAGACCAGGCCGTGCTCGAACGCGTACGCCGCGGCCGCCGTACGCGTGCCCACGCCGAGCTTGCCGAAGATGTTGCTGACGTGCCGGGCCACCGTCTTCTCGCTGAGGTACAGCTCCGCGGCGATCGCCGAGTTGGTCCGGCCCGCGGCGATCAACCGGACCACCTCGAGCTCCCGCGGTGACAGCCCGGACGACACCGCGGGGTGGCCGGCCAACGCCTGGACGCGGGCCGTTTCCGGTGCGGCGCCGAGATGGTCGAACACCTGGCGCGCGGTGTCGAGCTCCATTGCTGCGGAATCCTCGTCGCCCAGCTCGCGGCAGGCGAGTGCGAGCAGCACCCGGCTGCGCGCCGCCTCGTACGGCACGTCGAGGTCGCGCCACAACCGGTAGGCCCGGCGCAACGGCGGGAGCGCCGCCTCATAGCCGCACTCAGACAGCGCCACCGCGCCGGACGCGTACGCCGACATCGCGTGCAGCGCTGTGGTGTCGTACTCGGCGGCGATGTTCGCCAGGTCTTCGGCCGCCGAGGAGGCGGCGGGCTGGTCGTCGCCGGCCAGAAAGATCTCGACGGCCGCCGGCAGCAGCCGTGCCCGTTGCAGCGGGCCGGAGGCCTCCGCCAGCGCTCGCCGGATCGCGGACGTGGCGGCCTCCGGCTTGCCCTGCCCGAGGCGTAGCAGGGCCATCCCGGGTTGGGTCTCGCCGCCGTAGCGCAGGGCGTCCCGGTAGGCGCGCTCAGCGTCGGCGAACTCACCACGCAGCCGGTACAGCTCGCCCAGTTGGTAGAAGGCGGCGCCGGCGACCACCTCGCCGAATCCGCGGGTCATCTGTGTGCACACCGACCGGGCCTCGGTCACCGCGGTCGGCCAACCACCGCTGAGCCGCAGGATCGCGACCCGGTGCACCCGGCACAGACCGCGGTACGCGCCGGTGAACTCCGGCTGGGACTCGTACCAGGCGGCGAGCTTGGCGGTCCACTCCTTCGCCCGTCGCAGGTCGTGGACCTCCTGGCAGGCGTCGATGACGGCGCAGTAGACCATCCCGACCGCTCGGGCGGACGCCGTACCGCCGCCCACGGTCACCATGGCGTCGTCCAGCTCGGCCAGCCCGGCGCCCACCTCGCCGTTCCAGATCAGGGCCCGGCCCAACAGCATCGCCGTGCCGGCGCGGACGTCGGCGTCATCGCTGCGGTCGCCGAACGCGCCGAACGACCGCGCGAGCGTGAGCATGCCGGGATAGTCGCCCGCCCAGAACAGCCGTTCGGCTTCGCTCATGAGTACGTACGCCCGCGCGGGGCAGGTGGGGTCGGTGTCGGCGAGCCGGCTCGCTCGCCCGAACCAGGCGCCGGCTTCGGCGAACTCGCCACCCCAGGCAAGTCCTTTGCACAGCCAGTAGGCGCAGCGCAGCGCGCGGGTCACGGTGCCGGCATCGGCATACGCCTGGTACGCGCGCCGTAGCAGCGGGATCGAGTCGATCTCATGTCCGGCGAGGTCGGCGGATTCAGCGGCGAGCTCAAGGTCGGGGGAATCCAGCGGTGTCTCGGCGTCCAGCTCGGCGAACGCCGCGTACGCCTGCTCCCATCGCCGGTCCCGGTGCGCCTCGCGGGCCACTTCGAGACGGGTAGCCCGCTCCATGCCGCCATTGCACTCCACAGGTGAGGGGCGGTGCAACGGCGTAACGGACGTCAAGCAGCGAGAACGAGCTGCGCCTGCGGCTGCGGGCGGCGGAGAGTCACGATCACGGCGTGGTGCCGGAGGCTCTCGGCGACGGTGCGCGCCCACACCATGCGCGCCATCGCGAGCTCGGGGTAGTCGCCGTAGTAGGCGGCCATGTCGGCGATGCAGCCGCGGCTGCCGCCGTGGGTGCGGATCGCCCGCAGGATTGCTTGATCGGCCTGGGCCCGGGTGGGCTGGCCGGCGGCGGAGATGTCACTCACGAAGAGGGCTGCCGCGCGGGCTGTCGTGACGGGATCGGTCGTGGTGTTCATGGCTCATGTCACTTCCTTGTGCCGGAGGGCCGGTTGTGCTGTCGTTCAGTCAGACCGCCGGTGCCGGGTAAACTCATCGGTTGCCGTCTCTCTTCGAAGAGCGTGGCAGAGGCATCGGGATACGCGGCGCGAGTGTCGCCTCTTGTACGGCGCTTGTGCCGCTATACGCCAGTCGGCACCCGTTCCGCTCCAACCACCTGCCACACGGTTGCGTGGCGGCGGTGGTTCACCCGCATTCCGTGCCCCGACAGCACCTGCACCATCGCCGCCGGCGGATGCGTGAACGCCCGGTACGACCGGCCGGTCACACGGAACACGCAGTTCTGCGTCGCGACGATCGCGCGGCTGATCGAATTGCGCGGCGGGTGGCTGAACACCAGCAGCCGCCGGGCGTGATCCGCGGCGGCGCCCAGCAGCCGGGAGTAATCGGGATAGCAGCAGACCACCCGATGCAGCACCACGATGTCGGCCGCCCCGATGTCGCTCGGAGCCGCGGCGATGTCCAGCAGCCGGCGGCTCATACGTCCGGTCATGCCGGCCTCCGCGGCCAGCTCCCTGGCCGGAGCGTCGTAGGTGTCGACCAGCTCGAGGTTGGTGGCCTGCGCGGCGCCACGGCGCAGCAACTCCAGCTGGATCTCGCCGACGCCGCCACCGATCTCCAGAACGGTCGCGTCCTCGATGCCGCGCGCGGTCAGGAAGTCGACAATGCGCTGTGCCGCGGCGTCCAGCCCGTGCTTGCGGTACCGCCGCGCCTGCCGTCGCGCGAAGCGGGCCCCGAAGATGTCCTCGTACCCGCGCGGATCACAGCAGCCCCCCACCCCGCCAGTATCACCCTCCACCTCCCGCCACCTCCCGCCCTCCCGCTCCCATCCCGCGATCTTGGAGTTGTGGTTGCCTTTTTGCCGCTTACCGCCCGGTTCGTGCCAACCACAACTCCAAGATCGCGGGGAAGTTTGGGGTGGGGTGTCGAAACTGCGACGTATCCTCGTCATCTTGGTGACGCAGATCACGGTCGCCGGCGATGAGTTTCCGGGCTGGGGCCGGTCTACCAGTTGATACGGACTGAGGGAGCGCAGATGAGTCGGGTACGGGTACTTGTCGGTACACGCAAGGGCGCGTTCGTGCTGAGCGCCGACGGCGACCGCCGGAACTGGGAGGTCAGCGGTCCGCACTTCGGGGGCTGGGAGATCTACCACGTGGCTGGGTCACCGGCCGATCCCAACCGGCTGTACGCGTCGCAGTCGTCGGGCTGGTTCGGCCAGGTTGTCCAGCGGTCGGACGATGGCGGGCAGACGTGGGCGCCGGTCGGCAATGACTTCAGCTACGAAGGCGAGGCGGGCCAGCACCTCTGGTACGACGGCACGCCCCGCCCGTTCGAGTTCAAGAGGATCTGGCATTTCGAGCCGTCCCGCGACGATCCCGACACGGTGTACGCGGGGGCCGAGGACGCCGCGCTGTTCCGGTCGTCCGACGGTGGACAGACGTGGCAGGAGCTGGCGGCGCTGCGTACCCACCCGTCCGCGCCGAGCTGGCAGCCCGGGGCCGGTGGCATGTGCCTGCACACGGTCATTCTTGACGCGGCCGACCGGGACCGGATCTTCGTGGCGATCTCGGCGGCCGGGGCGTTCCGCAGCGATGACGGCGGCAAGAGCTGGCTGCCGATCAACCGGGGCCTGCGGTCCGGTGAGATCCCGGACCAGGACTCCGAGGTCGGGCACTGCGTGCACCGGATCGCGCAGCACCCCACCCGGCCGGAGACGCTGTTCATGCAGAAGCACTGGGACGTCCTGCGGACCGACGACGCCGGCGGGCAATGGCGGGAGATCAGCGGCAACCTGCCGTCGGACTTCGGCTTCCCGATCGCGGTGCATCCGCACGAGCCGGAGACCGTCTACGTCGTGCCGATCAAGAGCGACTCCGAGCACTACCCGCCGGAGGGCAAGCTGCGGGTGTACCGCAGCCGTGGCGGCGACGAGTGGGAGCCGCTGACGAACGGGCTGCCGCAGGCCAACTGCTTCGTCAACGTGTACCGGGATGCCATGGCGGTCGACACGCTGGACCCGGGTGGCATCTACTTCGGCACCACCGGCGGACAGGTGTACGGCTCGGCCGACGGGGGCGAGTCGTGGGCGCCGATCGTTCGGGACCTGCCGGCCGTACTGTCCGTCGAAACCCAGGTGCTGCCGTGATCCGCGTCGTCCTGCCGGCGCACCTGAAGAACCTGGCACGGGTGAGTGGCGAGGTCCGGCTGGACCTCGCCGAGCCCATCACCCAGCGCCGGGTCCTGGACGCGCTGGAGGAGCAGTATCCGATGCTGTGCGGCACGATGCGCGATCGCGGCACCGGGCGGCGGCGGGCGTTCGTGCGGTTCTACGCGTGCCAGGAGGACCTGTCGAACTCCTCGCCGGATGAGCCGCTGCCCGACCGGGTGGTCAAGGGCGAGGAGCCGTTCCTGGTCGTCGGTGCCATGGCGGGAGGCTGACCCGCAGATATCAAGAATGATACTATCGGTCCATGGCGTTCGTACTGCGACTCAACGACGAGCAACAAGAGGCGCTGAAGGTCCGCGCCGACGTCGAACGTACGTCGATGCAGGACGTCGCACTCCGCGCG
>DATBGW010000063.1:0-1981 GCA_036557765.1 Actinoplanes sp. | reverse complement strand
GCGATCTTGGAGTTGTGGTTGCCCTTATGCCGGGCATCGCCCGGTTCGTTCCAACCACAACTCCAAGATCGCGGGGAAGAAAGAACGGCGAAGGCGGAGCTGAGGCGCACGATGGGGGAGTGAGAAGTTCGGTGCGGGCCGGGCTGTCCGGCGTGGCGGCCGCTGCCCTGGGGCTCGGCGTGGCCGAGGTGATCGCGGTCGCGACCGGCCCGCTGTCCGCGCCGCTGCTCGCGGTCGGCGGTGTCGTGATCGACACAGTGCCGGGGCCGGTCAAGAACTTCGGTGTCGCGGTCTTCGGGGTGCACGACAAGACCGCGCTGATCACCGGTACGGCCGTGTTGCTGGCCGCGTACGCCTATGGGCTCGGTGTGGTCGCGGTCCGGCACTGGGGGCTGGCGCTGGGCGGGATCGCGCTGTTCGGGCTGATCGGCGCGGCCGCCGCGATCACCCGGCATGACGCCGGACCGTTGGCCGCCCTGCCATCGCTGATCGGGGCGGCTCTGGCGATTCCGGTGCTGCGGTATCTGCTGTCATTGGCCACCGCAGCCGAGGCGCCGACACCGCCCGCCTCGCGCCGCGACGCGGCCGCCTCGGGCCGCGACGCAGCCGCCTCGGGCCGCGACGCAGCCGCCACTGTTGTCGATCATGGGGTTATCCCGGACAGAACATCCGCACAAGCCCAGGACCGTGGCTATGGGGTGCCAGGCATCGATGTCGATCATGGGGATAGCGCCGACAGAGCGGGCATAGCACCGGCGCAAGCTCATGATCGCGGCGCGGGGGACCGCGGTGCCACCGCGCGGACGACCACCGGAGGCGGGACGATAGGGAGTCTGGCCGAGGACGGTACGCCCGGTGCGTTGGAACGGCCGGGAGTCGCTGTTGCGTCTGTGGACGCCGAACCCGCGTACGTCCAAGAGAGCCGGCGGCGATTTCTCCGCAGCTTGGGGATCGTGGCCGGCGTCGCCGTGGTCAGCGGCGTGGGCGGACGGCTGCTGACCTCGCGGCGCGCGGTGACCGCGGCCCGCAGCGGCGTCGCCCTGCCGGCCGCCGGGCCCGCCCCCGCGCTGCCGAAGGATGTGCAGGCGCCGGGCGCGGTGGCGTACGTGACGCCGAACGCCGACTTCTACCGGATCGACACGTCGCTGTTCCCGCCGCAGGTCGATCCGGCGACCTGGCACCTGCGGATCTTCGGACGGGTGCGGAACCCGATCACGATCAGGTGGGACGACCTGTTGCGGCGGCCGATGGTCCAGCGGTACGTGACGCTCGCGTGCGTGTCGAACGAGGTCGGCGGCGATCTGATCAGCAATGCGCTGTGGCTCGGCACGCCGATCAAGGCGCTGCTCGACGAGGTGCAACCGTTGCCGGATGCCGACCAGGTGGTCCAGCGGTCGGTGGACGGCTGGACCTGCGGCACACCCACGGCCGTGCTGCGGGACGGCCGGGACGCGCTGCTCGCCATCGGCATGAACGGGCAGCCGCTGCCGATCGAGCACGGCTTCCCGGTCCGGATGGTGGTGCCTGGGCTGTACGGGTACGTGTCGGCGTGCAAGTGGATCTACGAGATCGAGCTCACCCGGTTCGCCGACTTCGACGCGTACTGGGTGCCGCGCGGCTGGTCTCAGCAGGCGCCGATCAAGACGCAGTCGCGCATCGACACGCCCCGAGACGGGGCCCGGAAAAAAACCGGCGACGTGGTCGTGGCCGGAGTGGCGTGGGCGCAGCATCGGGGCATCAGCAAGGTCGAAGTGCAGGTGGACGGCGGGCCGTGGGCGGCCGCGACGCTGGCCGGCGCGGTGTCCGCGGACACCTGGCGGCAGTGGTGGTACCGGTGGCCGGCGACGCCGGGCCAGCACACGCTGCGGGTGCGGGCCACCGACGCGACCGGGCAGACCCAGACGGACAAACAGGCGCCGCCGGATCCGAACGGCGCCACCGGATGGCACTCGGTCCAGGTGTCGATCGAGTAGTCAAAGCC
>DATBGW010000062.1:0-12159 GCA_036557765.1 Actinoplanes sp. | reverse complement strand
CGGAACAGCTCGCCGCCGCGGGACAGGGCGTCGGGGTCCTTGTTGATGTCGACCGTGCACGGCCCGGGCGGCAACTGCGGGCCACCGCCGAGCTCCTGGATGTACTGCGCGATCTGCCGCGTCTGGTCCGGGTTGAACTGCGGCGGCTTCTGCTCGGCCTGAGCCTCCTGCCGGGTCGCCGGCATGCGGCCGGTGCCCACCTGGAACTCCACCGCGGCCGATCCGGCGCCGATGAGGGTCGGGCCGCGGCCCTCGACGCCCACGGCGTCCCGGCCGTGGCAGCTGATGCAGCTGTTGTTGAACAGCGCCTGGCCCTGCTGCGCCGCCGCGGAGAGCTGCCGGCTGTCCTCGGCGAACGCGCCCGGAGCGAAGGCGGTGTAAATGCCGCCGGCCAGCGCCAGCGCAGCGGCCATCCGGACCGCCGCGCCGAGGCGCCGACGCGCCCGGCTGGGCGCCGAACGCCGCCGGCGGAACACCCGGAAGCGCCCTCCGGCGGGGGTGTCAGAAGTCATGGGCTCTGTCCTCTGGGAAGTCGACCGTGACGGGTGCGGGCGGCTACTGCAGCCAGTAGATCATCGAGAAGAGCGCGATCCAAACCACGTCGACGAAGTGCCAGTAGTACGACACGACGATCGCGGAGGTGGCCTGCGCCGGCGTGAACCGGCCCATGGTCGTACGGATCATGAAGACGATGAAGGCGATGAGACCACCCGTGACGTGCAGCCCGTGGAAGCCCGTCGTCAGGTAGAACATCGAGCCGTATCCGTCACTGTTGATCTTGATGCCCTCGGAGACCAGGTTGGTGTACTCATAGAGCTGGCCGAGCACGAAGACCAGTCCCATGACGAAGGTGACGGTGAACCAGCGGCGCAGCGCGAACACATCGCCCTTCTCCGCCGCGAACACGCCGAGCTGGCAGGTCACCGAGGACAGCACCAGGATGATCGTGTTGACCGTCGCGTACGGGATGTCCAGGAGCGGCGTGTGTTCTTCCCACATGGTGTAGTCGGCCGCGCGGATCGCGAAGTACATCGCGAACAACGCCGCGAAGAACATCAGTTCGCTGGAGAGCCACACGATGGTCCCGACGCTGACCATGTTGGGACGGGTCAGCGAGTGGATCCGACTCGTGTCGATGGCTGAGGCCGCTGTCACGGGCTCATTATTGCCCCGCGATCAGCGCAACGCGCCACGGGGGGCCTATTCGGTTCCGTGTCTTCACCCCGCCGCAACCGTCCCGCCGGAGGCAGGCCTAGCCTCGAATGGTGCAGCTTGCCGATTTGCCTGCGCCGGTTCTGGCCCACGAGGATACTGTCCTGCCGCCGTTCACGCCTGCGGTCTTCTTCACGCAACTCCGCGTGGACAGCGTCCTGGCGGTGTTCCTGCTGGCCGCGGCCGCTCTCTACGGCTACGGGGTCTACCGGTTGCGGCGGCGTGGGGATGCCTGGCCGCCCGGGCGTACCGTCGCGTTTCTCCTCGGCGGCCTCGGCTCCATCGCGGCAGTGACGGTGACCGGCATCGAGGCGTACGACGACACGCTGTTGTCCGTGCACATGGTCCAGCACATGGTGCTGTCGATGATCGGCCCGATCTTCCTCGCGCTCGGCGCTCCGATCACGCTCGCCCTGCGTACGCTCCGGCCGGGCCCGCGCAAGACGCTGCTCGCCGTGGTGCACAGCCGGGTGGTCCGGGTGCTGACCTTCCCGCTTGTGGCGTTCGGGCTGTTCATCGCGAACCCGTTCGTCCTGTACTTCACCGGTCTGTACCGGCAGAGCCTCGAGCACGCGTGGCTGCACGAGTGGGTCCACGTCCACTTCGTGATCACCGGCTGCCTGTTCTTCTGGCCGCTGGTCGGACTGGACCCGCTGCCCAACCGCTGGCCCTACCCGGCCCGGGCGCTGCTCATGCTGCTGTCCGTGCCGTTCCACACGGTCCTCGGGCTGACCATCATGCAGAGCCGGACGCTGCTGGCCGGCGACTGGTATCCGAACCTGCACCTCACCTGGTCCGACCCGTGGAGCGACCAGGTCGTCGCGGGCGGCATCCTGTGGGCCGGCGGCGAGGTCGTCAGCATCACGCTGCTCGGGATCCTGGTGCTGCAATGGATCCGGCAGTCCGAGCGCGAGGCCAAACGCATCGACCGCGCGCTCGACCGGGCCGAGGCCCAGGAGGCGGCGCGGCTTGCCGCCGGGGTACGCCCGCGGCCGGAAAGCGACTGATCGGTTCGGTACGATCAGCGCCATGGCCGACACGTACACCGTCCTGCTCTACAGCGACGACCCGGCGGTCCGCGACCGGATCCGGGTCGCGATCGGTCCGCGCCCCGCCGCGGACCTGTCGATCGAGTTCGTCGACGCGTCGACCTGGGAAGAGTGCCGCCAGATCCTGGACGACTACGAGGTCGATCTGATGATTCTGGACGGCGAGGCCGCGCCGGCCGGCGGTCTGGGCATCGCCCGACAGGTCAAGGACGAGTACGCGGAGCCGCCGCCCACCTGCGTGGTCATCGCGCGGGCCGCCGATCGCTGGCTGGCCGCTTTCGCTCAGGTGGACGCCACCCTGCTGTACCCGCTGGACCCGGTCACCACCGGCCAGACCATCGCGGGCATGCTGCGCGATCGGCGGAACGGCGCGGAGCCGCTGGGCGCCATGCACCAGCTCGGCTAGCGGTCGGAAACCCCGCGATCTTGGAGTTGTGGTTGCCCTTATGGAGGAATCGCCCGCTTTTGTGCCAACCACAAGTCCAAGATCGCGGAGGAAGAACCGGTGCCCGCGGGAGTCCGCGGCACCGGGCGCGGCTATTCTGCACTCCTGCATTCCAGTACCGCTCGCTTCGCAGTACCCGCTCGTTTCGCAGTACTCGCTCGTTTCGCAGTACCCGCTCGCTTCGCAGTACCCGCTCGTTCCGCAGTACCGCTCGACTCTCGCCGTAACCCCTCGACGGAGGCCGCCATGGGCGCACGGACCTGGCCGAACCTGCTGAGCGCTTTGTTGCGCGGCGAGGATCTGTCCGGTCAGGACACGGCCTGGGCGATGGGCGAGATCATGGCCGGCGACGCCACTCCGGTCCAGGTCGCCGGGCTGGCGGTGGCACTGCGGGCCAAGGGCGAGACACCGGCTGAGATCGCCGGCCTGGTCGAGGCCATGCTCGCCAACGCGACCCAGGTGGTGCTCCCGGAGGACGTCCGGGCCGCGGCGGTCGACGTGGTCGGGACCGGCGGCGACCGCGCGAACACGGTGAACATCTCCACCATGGCCGCCGTCGTCGTGGCGGCGGCCGGTGTCACGGTGGTCAAGCACGGCAACCGGTCCGCGTCGTCGGCTTGCGGTACGGCGGACCTGCTCGAGTACTTCGGGCTGCCGCTCGATCTGGGACCGGCCGGCGTCGCCCGTACGGTCGCCGAGGCCGGCATCGGGTTCTGCTTCGCGGCCCGGTTCCACCCCGGCATGCGGCACGCCGCCGTCACCCGGCGCGAGCTGGCCGTTCCGACGTTCTTCAACATGCTCGGCCCGCTCACCAACCCGGCCCGGCCCCGGTCGGCCGCGGTGGGCTGCTTCGACCGGCGGATGGCGCCCGTGATGGCCGAGGTGTTCGCCCGCCGCGGCGACTCCGCGGTTGTCATGCGCGGCGAGGACGGGCTGGACGAGTTCACCACCGCCGCGCCGACCCGGCTCTGGATCGCCCGCGACGGCAAGGTCGAGGAAACCGTGGTGGACGCCGTGGACCTCGGCGTGCCGCGCAGCGCGCCCGGTGACCTGCGGGGTGAGAACGCCGCGTTCAACGCGGCCGCGGCCAACCGGGTCTTCGCCGGCGAGCCCGGGCCGATGCGGGACGCGGTGCTGCTCAATGCGGCGGCCGCGTTCACCGCCCACGCGGGCTTTCCGGGCGTCTTCGCCGACACGATGCGGGCCGGCATCGCCCGCGCCGCCGAAACGGTCGACTCCGGCGCGGCGACCGCCCAGCTGGCGCGCTGGGTAGAGGCCGCCAAGGCCGCACGGTCCGCCGAACCCTCCTGACCCGCCGCCCCTGAGCCCCCGCCCTTCTCTATGCCGCGATCTTGGCGTTGTGGTTGCTCTTATGGGCCCATTGTCCAGATCTGTTCCAACCACAACTCCAAGATCGCGGGGGCGGGGAGGAACACGACTCCAAGATCGAGCGGGATGAGGAGAGCGCTTTTCTCACATCTGTTCGACGACACGCCGGAGCGCCTCCTCCGCAACGGCAGCCGCGCGTGGCAGCGTCGAAATCACATCCGGGTAGTTCCCGCTGGAGGCGTTGGCCAAGGCGACGGCGAAGAGGAGAAACCCGTGGACGAACGTGACATGCGTTGCGCCATCTGCGACGGCGAGATGTTGTTCGAGGTGCCGCCCTGTCCCGACGGGCATGAGGACTGCCCCGAACTGGTCTGCACCGGTTGTGGCGCCGCCGAGGTCCTGATGCCGGTCACGCTGCGCGTATGGCAGCGTCCCCGCGGCCGTGTGGCGCCGCAGCAGCGCCGCGCCGCGTAACAGGGCCGCGTAACAGGGCAGCCCGAAACAGGCGACATCGATGCGCTGATCAGTGATCCCGAGCTGCTCAACGCCTTCTCGCTTCCGCGATCTTGGAGTTGTGGTTGGAATAGACCGGGCGTAATGCCGCGAAAGGGCAACCACAACTCCAAGATCGCGGGGAGGAAGCCCGGACCGCGGGAGGAAGCGCCGAACGTACGGCTGGGGCTAGTGCTCGGCGGTGTGGCGGGTCCCGGAGTAGTACTCGAACAGCAGGCCGCAGGCGGCGACAACCACGCCGACCAGGCCGGCGCCCAGGATCCACCACTGGACGAACACCAGACCCACCCCGGCGAAGGCGGCGGCGATGGCCACCCCGAACGGCCAGTAGCTGCCGGGGCTGAAGAATCCGACCTCCCCCGCGCCCTCGGAGATGTCCGCGTCCGACCGGTCCTCGGGACGCAGGTCGATACGCCGGGCGACGAACCAGAAGAAGCCGCCGCACATGGAGCACAGCAGGCCGGAGAGGATCAACGCGACCGTGCCGACCATCTCGACGTGCCCGAGCTGCCCTTTGGTCCACAGCGCGTAGAGCAGCGCGGCCGCGAAGAGGAAGCCGGCCACCCCGCCGAAGATCTTGTATTCGGTCCTCATCGTCGGTCCCTACTTCCCTGCGCCAACGGGGCCCGCAGCGGTCGAACCGGCTTGATACCAGCTGTGACCCTGCCGCCGGGTGTTGAACGGCTCTGTGGTCACTGCCAAGCTCTGCCTGCCGGTGAAGCCGATCGCGGCCATGGCCTGCTGGGTGGAAGCGCCGTTCCGCTTGGCCGCGAGGAACTGGTCGAACCGTTGCGGACTGACCGCCACCAGCTCGAACTGCATGAACGCGTGGTAGGTGCCGCACAGCTCGGCGCACCGGCCGACATAGCGGCCCTCGCGGTCCAGCGTCATCTCGAACTGGTTACGGATGCTGCCGGGGAACTGGTCCCGCTTGAACAGCAGCTCCGGCACCCAGAACGAGTGGACGACGTCCTTGCTGGTCTGCTCGATCCGGATCCGCCGGCCGGTGGGCAGCACCAGCAGTGGGATGACGTCGCTGGATCCGAGCGTGGACGCCACCGTGTGCGCCTGCGGGCCGACCCCGTCGCGGTAGTTGAACTGCCAGTTCCACTTGAACGCGACGACCTCGACGACCTGGTCCGGGTCCCGCTTCAGCTTGTTGACGTCGGTCTCCACGATCGCCGTGTAGAAGAACAGCACGCACACGACGAGCACCGGCGTGACCGTGTAGAGGACCTCCATCGGCATGTTGAACCGGGTCTGCACGGGCAACTCGTCGCCCCGCTTGCGGTACCGGATGATGCACCAGAAGATCAGGCCCCAGACGAAGCAGGCGACGGCCAGGGCAGCGATCGCCGCCCAGATCCACAGGTCGTACATTCGGTGCGACTGGATGCTGATGCCCCCCTGCGGCCATCCGAACCCGTCGAACACCTTGCCGACGCTCTGCGCGGAACAGCCGGTCAGAACGGCCAGGACCGCCGCGCCGGCGAGGGCCAGTCCGGCAAGCCGGACCGCCCGCGGCCGTGCGGCCGAACTCTTCACGCCCACCTGCTCCTGCCTCCCATGCCGCGCCGCCCGCCTCGACACCCGGCGCCCGGAACCGGACACCCGGCGGGAAGGTTCACCGACGGTCGCACACTACTCGACCTGGCCCCGGCCGGCAGGTGCGGGGTCTGATCTTCCCACGGACCGCCGCGTACCTCCGGACGATACCGTTCGGGAGTGGAATACACGGGTGTTCACGCCGGTGCGGCGACCTACCTCGATGCGGCGACAACCGCACCGCTGCACGCCCGGCGTGGTGCCGGATGACCGGCCGGGAGTTCGTCCGCGGCGGCGAGAACGAGTACGACGTACGCCGGGTCAGCTGAGGTACGACACGACCGGCGGCACCGGCTCCTTGGCCAGGAACGTGTCAACGACGAGGCGCGGTCCGAGGTACGGCTCGTACTCCGCCTGCCGCTCGAGGACCCGCACCCAGTCCGGGATGCCGTCGTGGTCGCGGGCGGCGTAGCGGGCCTCGACCCGGCGCCGGTGCTCGTCGTCGTCGCCGCAGACCACCTCCACCACCCGCAGCGGCACGTCGAGCCGGTGCGCCAGATCGACCCAGAGCTGGCGGGCGGACTTCACCGGGTTGACCGCGTCGATGATGACGTTATGCCCGATCTGGAGCTGCACCTCGGCGAGCGCGGCCACCACGCCGTACGCGGCGAAGCCCGGCTGCGGCTCGGTCACGTGGTAGCGCTGCAGCGTGAAGTCCACCGTGTCGACGGCGAGCACCGCGGCCGGCAGCACGGCGGCCACCCGCGCGGCCAGCGTGCTCTTGCCGACCCCGGGCAGACCGGCGAAGACGGCGAGGACCATGTCACCCCGGCAAGTACGGGTGGACCTCGGCGGCCGCCTCGTCGCCGTACGAATCAGCGAGCCGCTTCGCGAAGAAGTCGCTCTTGATCTCGTACTCCTGCGGGCCGACGGTCTCCAGCACCAGCGCGGCCACCAGCGACCCGACCTGGGCGGCCCGCTCGAGGTCGAGACCCCACGACACCGCGGAGAAGAATCCGGCCCGGAAGCCGTCGCCGACGCCGGTGGGATCGTCCGGGATGACGTCGCGGGCCACCGGCACGTGGATCCGCTCGATGCCGTGGCCGGTGATCTCCACGCCGTCCCGGCCGAGTGTGGTCACCTGGACCTTGACCTGGTCCAGCACCTCGGCACGGGTCAGCCGGGCCTTCTGCTCCAGCAGGTGGCGCTCGTACTCGTTGGTGAGCAGGTAGTCGGCGCCGCTGATCAGCGTGAGCACGTCCCGGCCGTCCATCCGGGCGAGTTGCTGGGACGGGTCCGCGGCGAACGGGTAGCCACGCTGCCGGCATTCGCCGGAGTGCCGGATCATCGCCGCCGGGTCGTTCGCGCTGATCACCACGAGGTCGAGGCCGCCCGCCCGGGCGGCGACCGGGGCCAGCTCGATGTTGCGGGCCTCCGCCATCGCGCCGGCGTAGAACGACGCGATCTGGTTGAGGTCGTCGTCGGTGGTGCACACGAACCGGGCGGTGTGCGCCACCGTGCTCGTGTGCACCGAGCCGCAGTCGACGCCGTGCCGCTCCAGCCAGGACCGGTAGTCGGCGAAGTCGGCGCCCACTGCTCCGACCAGCAACGGGTGCAGGCCGAGCTGGCCCATGCCGAACGCGATGTTGGACGCCACGCCGCCGCGCCGTACGACCAGGTCGTCGACGAGGAACGACAGCGAGACCTTGTGCAGTTGGTCGGCGATGAGCTGGTCGGCGAACTTACCGGGGAAGTGCATCAGGTGGTCGGTAGCGATCGAACCGGTGACGGCGATCTTCATAGCGGCCCTCGATGTGGGAAACGGGGGGTTACGGCCAGAGCCTACCGGACCCCGGACACACGACAGGCCGCCCCGATGGCCGGGGCGGCCTGTGCGAACAGCCGGTTCAGTGGAACGAGTCGCCGCAGGCGCACGAATTCGTGGCGTTCGGGTTGTCGATCGTGAAGCCCTGGGCGTCGATGCGGTCGGCGAAGTCGATAGTCGCGCCCGCCAGATACGGGAAGCTCATCCGGTCGACGACCACCTCGACGCCGGAGAAGTCGGCGACGATATCGCCGTCCAGCGAGCGCTCGTCGAAGAAGAGCTGGTAACGCAGGCCGGAGCAGCCGCCGGGCTGTACGGCGATGCGCAGCCGGAGGTCGTCGCGCCCTTCCTGCTCGATCAGGGCCTTGACCTTGACAGCGGCGACATCGGTCAGGATGACGCCGGTCGGCGCGGCCGTGGTGGCCTCGGTGTGCGCTTCAGTGCTCACTGCGGTTTCTCCCTGCCGGTCCGGACGTTTCCGTACTCAGCAACGCTAACCCCTGCGGCCATGATTCCCAATCCGGGTGGCGGACTTCACCTGCTCCACTGACCGGCCAGCCGGGCGGCGATCTCGCGTAATCCGCGGGCCGGCTCGGCCAGCGCCAGTTCCGTCGAACCGAAATGGTCCACGAGTGACTGCAGTTCACTAACACCGGCGCTCGCCGCCTCCCGCTGCCCGGTCTCCACCCGGCCGGCGACCACCACGCAGGGCAGGCCACGGTCGCGGGCGCCGTTCGCGACGCCGGCGGCCACCTTGCCGCGCAGCGACTGGTGGTCGAACGACCCCTCCCCGGTGATGACCAGGTCTGCCGCGTCGAGTTCGCGTTCCAGCCCGATCAGCTGGCTGACCAGGCCGATCCCGGAGACGACGCGACCACCGAGGGCGATCAGCGCGGCGCCCAGGCCGCCCGCCGCGCCGCCGCCGGGCCGCGTTGCCAAGCCGTCGACACCCAGATCCTTCTCCAGTACGCCCGCGAAATGCTCCAGCGCGGTGTCGAGCCGCATCACATCCTCGCGGGAAGCGCCCTTCTGCGGCCCGTACACGCTGCTGGCGCCGTACAGACCGGTCAGCGGGTTGTCGACGTCGGTGGCCGCCACCAGGCGTGCCTCGCGCAGCTGCGGCCGGCCGGCCAGACCCGCGGCGCCGATCAGCGCGGCCCCGCCGTACGGCAGCGCGTACCCCGCCGCGTCCACCGGCCCGGCGGCCAGCGCGGCCAGCATCCCGGCGCCGGCGTCGTTGACCGCGGAACCACCGAGCCCGACCACGATCTCCGTGGCACCGGCCTCCACCGCGCCGGCGAGCAGCAGGCCCAGTCCGTACGACGTGGTGACGTTCGGGTCGCGCTCGACCTTGGTGAGCAGGTGCAGCCCGCACGCCTGGGCACTTTCCACATAGGCGGTCTCGCCGACGAGCAGCACCTCGCCGTCGGCCGGGCGGCCCAGCGGATCGACGGTTGAGACGGGGACGCGGCGGCCGCCGAGCGCGTGGGCCAGCACGTCGACGAAACCGGGACCACCGTCGGCGAGCGGGCGCTCGACGATCTCGTCGGCGGGGGCGGTTTCGCGCCAGCCCGCCGCGATCGCGGCGGCCGCGGCCGGGGCGGTGATCGTCCCAGCGAATTTGTCCGGGCAGATGAGTACGCGCACGCGCACGAGTGTCCTCCTATCCCCGCGATCTTGGAGTTGTGGTTGCCTTTACGTGCCCTTCCAACCGATTTGCGCCAACCACAACTCCAAGATCGGCGCGGGGTTGGCGGCAGATCGGTGCGAGGTTGGCCGCAAATCGGGCGGGGGTTCGGCGGGGTGGCTGTGGGTTCGCTTAAGCCGGCGTTGCCGTCGTTTCTCCAATGGTCACGCAGGGCTATGCTGCCCGGGCGGAAGCCGCGGAATTGATCCCCGCGCCGCCCCCCGATGCCCGCGAGCTGGAGATCACATTGACCGACGACGTCTTGACCGTGCACGGCGGTGCGCCACTGCACGGCCAGATCCGGGTCCGTGGCGCCAAGAACCTCGTCTCCAAGGCGATGGTCGCGGCGTTGCTCGGTGAGACCCCCAGCCGGCTCTTCGACGTGCCACGCATCCGCGACGTCGAAGTGGTCAGCGGCCTGCTCGAGCTGCACGGCGTGAAGGTCACCGCCGGCGCCGACGACGGCGAGCTGGACATGGACCCGACGAACGTCGAGAGCGCCAGCACCGACGAGATCAACGTGCACGCCGGCTCCAGCCGGATCCCGATCCTCCTCTGCGGGCCGCTGCTCCACCGGCTCGGTCGGGCGTTCATCCCGGACCTGGGCGGCTGTCACATCGGACCGCGGCCGATCGACTTCCACATCCAGGCGCTGCGGCAGTTCGGCGCCGTGGTGGACAAGGCGCCCGAGGGCATGCACCTCACCGCCCCGAACGGCCTGCACGGCACAAAGCTGGAGCTGCCCTACCCCAGCGTGGGCGCCACCGAGCAGGTGCTGCTCACCGCCGCCCGCGCCGAGGGCGTCACCGAGCTGCGCAACGCCGCGATCGAGCCGGAGATCATCGACCTGATCTGCGTGCTGCAGAAGATGGGCGCCATCATCACGGTGCACACCGACCGGGTCATCGAGATCCAGGGCGTACCGCGGCTGCACGGCTACGCACACCGCCCGATCGCGGACCGAATCGAGGCGGCGAGCTGGGCCGCCGCGGCGCTGGCCACCCGGGGCGACGTCGAGGTGCTCGGCGCCCGGCAGGCGGACATGATGACGTTCCTCAACGTGTTCCGGTCCATCGGTGGCGAGTTCGAGATCACCGACGAACGGGTGCCGCGTCCCGGCGTGGCCGGTGCGGACGGCGGCATCCGCTTCTGGCACCCCGGTGGCGAGCTGCAGGCGGTGGCGCTGGAGACCGACGTCCACCCGGGATTCATGACCGACTGGCAGCAGCCGCTGGTGGTCGCGCTGACCCAGGCCCGCGGCCTGTCGATCATGCATGAGACCGTGTACGAGCAGCGGCTGGGCTACACCGACGCGCTGAACGCGATGGGCGCCACCATCCAGGTCTACCGTGACTGCCTCGGCGGCACCCCGTGCCGGTTCGGCCGGCGCAACTTCCGGCACTCCGCCGTTATCGCCGGCCCGTCCAAGCTGCACGCCGCCGACCTGGTGATCCCGGATCTGCGCGCCGGCTTCAGCCACCTCATCGCGGCGCTGGCCGCCGAGGGCACGTCGCGGGTGTACGGCGTGGACCTCATCGACCGCGGATACGAGGACTTCGAAGGAAAGCTGGCGGCGCTCGGTGCGCACGTCGAGCGCGCCTGACGTTACCCTTCTGACGTGCCCTCGCTGTTTCGCCGCAAGACCGCCGACGTCGCCGACACCCAGCCCGCCGAGGCGGCAGAGCCCGCCGCGCCCCGGCCGAAGAGCTACACGCCCAGCAAGAAGGAGCTGGGTGTCGCCACGCCGAAACGGCAGAGCTCGGGACGGCGGATGGGCGAGCCGGCGCCGAGCAACCGGAAAGAGGCGTCCAAGACGCTGAAGGATCGGCAGCGGGCCGAACGCGCGGAGGCCTCGGCCGGCATGAAGGCCGGCGATGAGCGCTACCTGCTGGCCCGTGACCGCGGACCGGAGCGGCGGCTGGTTCGCGACATCGTGGACTCCCGGCGCACGGTGGGCACGTGGTTCTTCGGCGGCGCGCTGATCGTGCTGGTCGGCTCATCCACCCGGATGCCGATTCAGGTACAGGTGGCGGCGAACGTGCTGTGGGCGGTGCTGGCGATCGCGGTGATCGCGGACAGCTTCCTCATTTCCCGGAAGATCAGGCGGTTGGTCCAGGAACGCTTCCCGAAGACGAACCAGCGGCTGGGGTCGCTCTACATGTACGGCATCATGCGCGGCCTCACGTTCCGCCGGATGCGCGTGCCGAAGCCGCAGGTCGAGCTGGGCACGAAGATCTAGGCCACACCACTCTCGCCGATCTTGGAGTTGTGGTTGGCACGAATCGGCCCGGAAGCCGCAAAAAGCCAACCACAACTCCAAGATCGCGGGATTAGGGCACGCCGGCCGGGCGGAGCAGCGCGGGGCGGGATTGGGGTGCGCCGCCCCTGCGGAGCAGCGCGGGCAGGGGATCAGGGCACGCCGGCCAGGCGGAGCAGCGCGGCGGTGGCCGCGGCCCCGACCACGACGACCACGAACGGCGCGCGCCGCCAGGCCAGCACCGCGCCCACCGCGACGCCGACCGGCCGGGCGATGCCGGCGAAGCCGCCGTGTTCG
>DATBGW010000061.1:0-14677 GCA_036557765.1 Actinoplanes sp. | reverse complement strand
TGCTCCGCAATGGACAGTGCCTGTTCGATGAGCCGCTCCGCGGTGTCCCCATGCCGCTGCTCCAGGGCGAGCCCGGCCAGCGTCCGCAGGTAGTCGACGGCGAAAAAGTGCCGATCAAAGCCCGACGCTTTCGCGTGGTTCTGCGCGGCCGTGGCAGCTTCGGTCGCCGCGGTCAGCCGGCCGAATTCAAACCACGCCAGCGCCTGCGCGCCAGGCACCAACACACCTTTGACCGGTTCGCTGGCCGAGGGCAACGCCGACACCGCCGCCGCCTCGCGTTCCACAGCGTCCAGATCCTCCAGCCAGGTGTAGACACGCAGCAGGACGAGCGGAACCGAGGTCTCGAATTCGGAGTCGACGCCGCTCTTCGCCTGAATGCTTCGTGCGGCGAAGCCGGCCTCGAGGGCCTCGTCCACCCGGCCTTCCAGTGCGAACCGGAGGCAGCGCAACGCCGCGAACCGGGCCGCGAACATCGATGCTTCGAGCAGAAGCGACGGCTGCGCCCGCTCCAGCACATCGAGATAGTGACCTCCATCGGCGGTATGACCGGAGGTCAGCAGGTCGGCTACGAGACCAAGCAGCTGGTCCGGGGCTGCCACCAGCGCGGAAGCGGGAATCGTGCTCAGATCCGGCACGGCCGGCAGCGCCGGGTCGCGGAGGAAATCGGTCACGACCCCGTCCCGCAGAACGGCCAGCGCACGATCGACTTGACTGGCGGCCAACAGATGACGGGCAGCGCGACGGGTGTTGCCCATCGATTGGAACCACTCGGCCGCACGCTCCTGGACCACCCGCTCATGCGCCCGGTCCCGGGCGCGAAGCTCGGCGCGCAGGACCCGATCCACCAACTGGTGATAGCGGAAGGCGGTCCGCTCTTCATCCATCGCCACCACGAACAGGTTCGCCGCGTCGATGCGGCGCAGCATCCACGCCGCGTCCGTGCGGTGGGTTACCGCCTCACCGGCGGCAGCGGTCAGTTCATCCAGGACCGACGTCTCGAGCATGAACTGCACCACCTCGGCGGGCTGCCCCTCCAGCACCTCCGACACGAAGTACTCGGCCAGCGGGTGCCGGCCCACGTCGAGCGCTCGCGCGATGCGCGCCGGGTCGTTCGTGCCGCGCAGCGACAGCGCCGCCATCTGCAGCGCCGCGGCCCAGCCCTCGCTGCGCCGATGGAGCAGCGCGAGATCGGTCGCCTCGATGTCGACGCCGAACTGGGTGAGCAGGTGTTGTGTCTCACCCAGCGAGAAGTGCAGATCGTCGTCGCGGAGCTCGCACAAGTCGCCGGACATGCGCAGCCGGTGCAGCCGTACCGCCGGATCCGAGCGGCTCGCCAGGACCAGTTGGGCGGCAGCGCCCGGCCACCGCTCGACCAGCTCGGCCATGTTCCGGGAAACTGCCGGTTCCGCGGCGTGAAAGTCGTCAACAATGATCACCGCGCCGGCCGGCAGCCCCGCCGCGTCGTCGCCGATCGAGGCGATGACGTCGGGTGACACGGCGTCGTCCATCATCAGCAGGTCCGCGGCCTCGGCACCGAACTCCGGCCAGGTCTGCCGCGCCGCTTCGATGAATCCGGCCCAGAAACGGACCGGATCGGCATCCGCCTCGTCGCACGACAACCACGACGTCGCACCGGACGGTCGCGCCGCCGCCCAGCTCGACACGAGCACACTCTTGCCCGACCCTGCGGTGCCGACCACCAATGTCAACCTTTTGCCGGCACCTGAAGTCAGCCGCTCATACAGCTCGGGTCGAGCCACGAGCGTGTCCGGCAGCATCGGCGCACGGAACTTCGTCCGGGCAAACCGGACACCCGGCCACGAGCCACGCCGAATCGTCCGGTCCTCTGCCACGACCTCACTCCCGCAGCTCTTCCCAGCGAACGAGCCAGCGCCGACCTATCGAATCATAACTTCGCCGGGATCACCCTTCGAAGGGTGATGGCGGCGGCGGCGCAGCCGGACAGGCTGGGATAAACGTGGACCAGCGCAGGAGAGGCGTTCATCCGATGCCAACCCGAACGTACGAGATCACCTTCACCGGTCAAGCGGGTCCGGTGTTGCGTGCAGAGTTCGAAGACTGCCAGGTCATCACCGGACCGAGAATCACCACGCTGCGCGCCGAAATACCCGACTCCGCCGCGCTGACCGGGCTCATCCAGCGCGTTTGCGCCCTTGGCCTGGACGTGACCGGCGTGCGCCGCCTGGCTTCGCCGGCCGACGACCGCCCGGCAGAGTCCGCATCGGCGCGCCCCTCCACGTCGCGTGCCTGAGGTCACTTCTGGCCGGGTTCCGGCGGATCGGGCGGCTCGGTGATGGACAGCGAGTCGGCGAGCCGGTCAAGGTCAGCGCTCAGCCGGTCGTAGCCCGGGGTGGTGAGCGTGCCGGCGTCGTGCAGCTCGGTGAGCTTGTCCCGGAACTCCTTGACCTTCTTCGCGGCGTCGGCCGCATGCCCGTCATTGGTCGCGTGGGCTATGTCATCGACCTTCTTGTACAGGTCCGGTGCCTTGGCCGGATTGAGGTGCCCGGCGTCGACCTGATGCCGGATGGACAGCCGCATCGCCACGATGGGATCCGCCGGCGTAGCGCTCGGCTTCCGGCTTGACAGGGAGACGGCAGGTACGGCGGGGAGCGAGGGCGCGGCGGCGCCGGCATTGGGCACTGGCCGGGTCGTTGCGGCGGCCGGTGGCGCGGCCGCGCTGTTGGATATCGATGCAGCGGGGGTGTCGGACGTGCCGGCCACCACCGGCGGGGAGGCACCAGCGCCGGTGTCGTCCGCCAGCGGCAACCATCTGGTCACGCCGAGGACGGCTAGCACCCCCATCACCACCACGGCTGCCAAGCCGGCGAGGGCCAACAGTCGCAGCCGCGACGCCCCAGGGGACGCTTCGCCGTGCCCCTCGGGCGGCGGCGTGGGCGGCCGGGTGATGGGCGGCGCCGCCTCGGGCACCGCCGTCAGACGTATCTGCGGTACCGGATCGTCGGCGCCGGCCAGCTCCTGCGCCATGGACACCAGCCGGCCCCGCACCTCGAGAGCGTCAGCGGGGCGCTGCTCCGGTTCCTTCCGCAGGAGCTGCTGGATCAAGGTCGCCAGCTCAGGCTCCACGCTTGCGGGCAGGGGCGGCGGCGGCTGGGTGAGGTGCTGCTGCAGGACAGACTGCTGATTGCCGCAGAACGGAGGGGCGCCGGCGAGCATCGCGTACAGCGTGCAGCCGAGCGCGTAGAGATCGGTGCGGGCGTCGACCGGTGCACCGGTCGCCTGCTCCGGTGCCAGATACTTGTAGCTGCCCAAGGGCACCGCACCGCTGAGGGTGGTGTCGCCGGCCGTGTCGTGCAGCCGGGCGATTCCGAAGTCGCAGATCTTCACCACGCCGGTGCCGGTGAGCAGCAAATTCGCGGGCTTGATATCGCGGTGAACGACTCCGGCGGCGTGCGCGGCGGCGAGGCCGTCGCACGTCTGCGCGGCCATGGCTACCGCTGACGCCGGTGGGAGCGGCCCATCCTCGAGGATCTCAGCGACGCTTCGCCCGTCCACCAGCTCCATCACCAGAAACGGACGGCCGTCCGCGACGCCGACATCGTGCAACGCGACGATATTGGGGTGCGCGAGCCGCGCCACGGCCCGCGCCTCCCGGTCGAATCGCTGAATGGCCATCGGCAGTGTCAGCCCGGCTACGGTCAGCTCCTTCACCGCCACCGCACGGTCCAGCCGCTGGTCAAGCGCCCGCCACACCGCACCCATGCCGCCGCTGGCGATCAGCTCCTCAAGCTGATAGCGACCACTCAGCACGCGTTCGACGGTCGTCACCCGTCCCCCACCCGCACGACGCACCACCCAGCCGCCCGTCAGCCATCCGTCCGTCCGCCGACCTTAGCCGTACATCCGTCAATGTCCAGAAGCGGGCAGCTGTCCTCACCAGCGGCGAACGACTGATGCCGTTCGGTGACTAGGTCCGGCCGGAACGGTGCGGGGCGCCGGCGGCGAGTGCCAGGTCCTGCTGCAGCACGTAGTACTGGCCCTTCGGGTTGAGCTGCTCGTCGTAGATCAGGGCGGCGCCCTCCTGCGGGTTGCGGAACCAGCCGGGCACCCAGGAGAAGGCGTCGCCGAATCCCCACGGGGTGAAGGAGATGCAGGCCCGCACGGCCAGGCACGCCTGCAGGGTCCGCGACCAGTAGCTCTCCTGTGCGTACGGAGCGAGCGGGTTCACCGGCACGTTTACCGCGTCCGGCTGCGTCAGCGTGCGGACGTCCACCTCGGTCAGGGCGACCTTCAGGCCCAGGTCGGCGAACCGTTGCAGGTTCACCTGCAGGTCCGGATAGCCGTACTGAGTGGACAGATGGCCTTGGAATCCGACGCCGTCGATCGGCACGCCCTGTGCCTGCAGCGTCTGCACGAAGGCGTACACCGCGTTGCTCTTGGGCCCGGTGAACTCCAGGTTGTAGTCGTTGTAGAACAGCAGGGCCCTCGGGTCCGCCTGGTGCGCCCAGCGGAACGCGTCAGCGATGTAGCCGGTGCCGCCCCACGCTTGGTACCAGATGGTCTGGCGGGGTTGTCCATTGTCATCGAACGCCTCGTTGACCACGTCCCATTGCCAGATGTCGCCGCGGAAGTGGCGCACCTCATCCTGGATGTGCTTCTTCAGCACGGCCCGCAGCTCCGCATTGGACAGTGGACTGGTGACGCCGTCGGTGGAGAGCCAAGCGGGAAGCTGGTTGTGCCAGACGAGCGTGTGGCCGCGCACCAGCTGGCGATGCGCCTTGGCGAAGGCGACCACCTTGTCGGCCTTCTCCCATGTGTACGTGCCACGGGTGGGCTCCACCTCGGCCCACTTCATCGCGTTCTCCGGGGTGACGCTGGAGAACTGGTCGGCGGTGATCCGGGTGTACGCCGCGTTCGTACCGAGCAGATCCGGGTTCACGGCGGTGCCGATGCGCAGGCCCACGCGCGCGGCCAGCGCACGCAATGAGTCGGCGGGATAGCCGCTGCCGTGCGACGGCTGGGCGGCTACCGTGCCGGCGCCCGCGGTGGCCGAAGTGGTGAAGGCCAACTGACCGCCGAGCAGAGTCGCGGCGCTGGCTATCGCGAGGGAAATCCACGGTCGGCGCATCAGAAGACTCCTCCCGAAAGTTTCGGAGCGGTCCCGAAAGAATAAGGAGAACGTAAGACGTCGATCGATGCGGGTCAAGATGTTGGTCGCCCGCAACGCCCCGGAACTTTCAGGATCATCACGCTCGGCATAGTGCTTCTCATCGATGCGGTTCGGGAGTAGCGTCTTCGCTCGCGGGAGTCAGCCGGAGGGACGAGACGATGAAGCGGATCCTGCACAGCCTGGCCGTCGCAGCACTGGCCGTCCCCTTGGTCCTGTTCGCGATCACCGGGTCCGCCGCGGCGACCGGCGCGGACCGGGGTCACGATCACAAGTGTCGTCAGTGGATGGCGCTGACGTTCGACGACGGCCCCAGTTACTACCGGACCGCCACGCTGCGCACGCTGCGCAGCAAGCGCGTGCCGGCGACGTTCTTCGATCTCGGCGTGCGCGTCGCGGCCAATCCGCAGTTCGCCGGCTTCGAGGCGCGCGAGGGACACCTGGTGCTCAACCACACCTGGAGCCATCCGCGCCTGACCACGCTGACCCCGGCACAGGTGGAGTCGCAGGTGGTCAGGACCCAGGAGGTCCTGCGCAGGGCCGGTGCTCCGATGCCGTTCAAGCTCCTCCGGCCGCCGTACGGGGATGTCAACGACGGCGTCGCCGCGCAACTCGCCGGCCTGGGCTATCGCTACATCACGTGGGATGTCGTCGCGGTCGACTGGGACGTCGCCACGACCAGCGCCGAGATCCGGGACACGATCGTGGCGGCGTTCCGGCCGGGTCTGGTCATCCTGATGCACGACGGGCCGATCGACTCGGCTGCCGGCACCGCCGTCGAGGCCGCGCTGCCTCAGGTGATCGACCGGGCACGGCAGTCGGGCTTCTGCTTCGGGCACCTGAACGCGGCCGGCGCGGTCGTCCCGGCCCGGCTGCGGGGATCACACGCCGCCATCCCGGAAGTCATCAACCCGGTTCCCTACCTGCCGCTGGAGTCGTACAGCCGGGGCCAGCTGCCGCCCGACCCCTACGTCGTGATCGATCCGGCCGCCCAGCTCTGACGGCACGCCGGCCGGAAGGTGGGTAGCATCGCCTGCGATGCGCGGCGAGTGGTGGCGGAGTGCGGTGATCTATCAGATCTACCCGCGCAGCTTCGCCGACGGGAACGGTGACGGAATCGGTGACGTGGCCGGGATCCGCGCCCGGCTGGCCTATCTCGCCGACCTCGGTGTCGACGCGGTGTGGATCAGCCCCTGGTACCCGTCACCCATGAAGGACGCGGGCTACGACGTGTCCGACTACCGCGACATCGATCCGGTGTTCGGCACCTTGGCCGAGGGCGAGGCGCTGATCGCCGAGGCGCATCGGCTCGGGTTACGGGTGCTGCTCGACATCGTGCCAAACCACACGTCTGACCAGCATCGATGGTTCACCGATGCGCTGGCCGCCGGGCCCGGATCACCGGAACGGGACCGCTATCTGTTCCGGGACGGCCGGGGCCCGGACGGCGGCCAGCCGCCGAACGACTGGATCAGCCAGTTCGGCGGTGCCGCGTGGAGCCGGGTCACCGAGCCGGACGGCCGGCCCGGTCAGTGGTATCTGCGGCTGTACGCGCCGGAGCAGCCGGACCTCAACTGGCAGAACCCGGAGGTGCGCGCCGAGTTCGAGGCGATCCTGCGGTTCTGGTTCGACCGCGGTGTGGACGGCTTCCGTGTCGACGTAGCGCACGGTCTCGCCAAGGCGGACGGTCTCCCGGACCGCGGTGACGCGCCCTGGCCGCTTCCGCCGCTGCATCCGGGCGAGGAGCCCGGTGAGGATGACCTGCATCCGCACTGGGACCGGGCCGCCGTCCACGACATCTACCGCTCGTGGCGGCGCATCGCCGACTCGTACCCGGACCCACGCGTGTTCGTGGCCGAGGCGTGGGTGAGCCGGCCACATCGCCTGGCCCGGTACGTCCGTCCCGACGAGCTGCACACCGCGTTCAACTTCGACTTCCTCAACACGCCGTGGCGTGCGGAGCTGTTGCGCAGCACGATCGACCACACGGCGGCAGCGCTGCACCGGGTCGGGGCACCGCCGACCTGGGTGCTGTCCAACCACGACGTGGTACGCGTGGTGTCCCGCCTGGCCCGGCCGCAGCCGGAGCAGACCGGCCGGCTCTGGTTGGAGGATCTGCTGTCGCTGCCCACCGACTTCGCCCTCGGCATCCGGCGGGCCCGAGCGGCCGCGCTGCTGATGCTCGCTCTGCCCGGCGGGGCATACCTCTACCAAGGCGAGGAACTCGGCCTGCCCGAGGTGGAGGATCTGCCCGACGAGGCCCGGCAGGATCCGGTGTTCGAGCAGACCGGGCGGGCACGGCGTGGCCGCGACGGCTCCCGGGTGCCGCTGCCGTGGTCCGGCGACCGGCCACCGTACGGGTTCAGCCCGGCCGACGCCATCGTCCCGCCCTGGTTGCCCCAGCCGAGCATCTGGGCGGACGTCACCGCGGCCGCCCAGGAGGGCGATCCCGGCTCGGTCCTGTCCCTGTACCGACGGGCGCTACAGGTCCGCCGGGATCTGCCCGCGCTGGGAGACGGCAGCATGCGGTGGCTGGCATCGCCGGCCGGATGTCTTATCCTGGCCCGCGACCCGGATTTTCTCTGCGTGACAAACGTGTCCGCCGAGCCGGTGAGCCTGCCCGGCGGGAGCACGGTGATCGTCGCCAGCGGGTCGTTCACTGTGGACGGTCGTGTCCCCGCCGACACGACGGCGTGGCTTCGGCGGCCGTGATGCCGGCCGGCAGCGATGGCTGACGCTGACGATGTGCGCCGCCTGGCGTTGAGCCTGCCGCACGTCGTGGAGATCGACAGTGACGGTTTCGACTTCCGGGTGGGCAACCACGGATTCGTCTGGTCCTATCCGGAGCGTCGGCCGGGTAAGCCCCGCGTCATTCGAACCGACATCGCGGTGTTGTTCGTCGGTGATGAGGCCGAGAAGCAGGCTCTGCTGCTCGGCGAGCCGGATCTGTTCTTCACCACGCCCGGCTATGACGGCCTGCCGCTGGTCATGCTGTGGTTGGCCAACGTCGACGTCGAACGCCTGACGGAGCTCGTCGTCGACGCGTGGCGGATGCGCGCGCCGGCCGGACTCCGCGGCGACCTCGGCGAAGCCGCCACCTAGAACGTCACCCGTCCTTGCGGACCCGGTACGCCAGGTGCGTGACGCCGGCGCCCTCGACCACGCGGTACGGCCCGTCGAGCTGCACCGGCTTGGTCGCCAGTCCACTGAAGAACGGGGTACCCGCGCCCAGCAACACCGGGACCAGGTCGACGTGAACCTCGTCCAGCAGGCCGGCGTCCAGGCACTGCTGTGCCATCTGCCCACCGTTGACGCCGACGTTCTTGTCTCCGGCGATCTCCTTCGCCTTCGCGACGGCCGCCTCGATGCCCTCGGTGACGAACACGAAGTTCTCGTCCGCCGCCGGCCGGTCCTCGGGCAGCCGGTGGGTGAGCACCACCGTCGTGACGTCCATCGGGTGCCGACCACCCCACGCGTTGGTCATGTCGTACAGGTGCCGGCCGACCACCAACGCGCCGGTGTTCTCCATCAGCTCATTCCAGAGCTGAGCGCTGGGGGCGGACAGGTGGAATGTCAAGTCCGGGTTGCCGGTGCGGATCTCCACATCACCGGTGCCGTACCACTGGAACAGCAGATCGAACCCGCTTTCGCCGGGGCCGGCGATGTATCCATCGATCGACATCGTGGCGCCCGTGGTGACCTTGCCCATCTCGGATCTCCTCTGGTGTCTTCATCGCTGCCTGACAGCCTCGGGTCGGAGCGGGTCGCCAGTTCTCGACATGGATCCCGCGGCGAGAATTCTGTCGGACGCCGATGCGATGCTGGACCGATGGTTGTGGTCTTCAGCGCCGAGCTCTGGATCTGGGATGCGCGGCGGGTCGACAGCTGGACCTTCGTCAGCCTTCCCGCTGAGGCATCCCGGGATATTCGCGACCAGGTCGGCGGACAGCGTCGCGGCTTCGGCTCCGTGCCCGTGCGGGCCACCGTCGGCGGTACGAGCTGGAACACGTCGATCTTTCCGGACAGCGCCCACGGCGTCTATGTCCTGCCCGTCAAGCGGGCCGTCCGCCGTGCGGAAGACCTGGATGTCGGTGATACCGCCACGGTCACCGTTGAGCTCGTCAACCGTTGACCGTGCAGAAACCACGTCCGCATCGGCGTTGGACGGTTACTGAGCTCAGACGGGTATCGCACCGAGCTGCTGCATCAGCCCCAGAGCATCCATGACGACCCATTGTTCAACGATCTTGCCGTCGCCAAGGCGAAACGTGTCGACTGACTGGATCTTGAAGCGCCGGCCGGTAGCCGGGATACCCAGAAACACGTCGCGATGGGTACCGCGTACGAGCACCCGCGCGGCCACAGTGTCGCCCTGGGAAATGAGCTGTTCGACCTCAACGTTGATGTCCGGGAAGGCGCTGAACACGCCGTGAAGAAAGTCTCGTTGGGCGTCGGCTCCCACCACTTCGGGAAGATTGGCGTCGTGCCGGACGAAGTCGGACGAAAGCAGGTTACAACCAGCTTCTGCGTCCTGGACGTTCCACGCATCGATCCAACGACGAACTACCGCCTCGCCATCTGATATAGACATGCCAGCGCCTCCAGGGAATCGGCGGGCGACTATTGAGGAAGGGTCAGCTGTGTGCCCAAGGTGCTACGGCTGTCAATGAAACGACCCCAGTTGAGGTCCGTCAGAATCTGGGTGTGACGTTCGACGGCTCCCAAGTCCGGAAACTCTTCTACGCCGAAGTACGGCCATCGCTCGTTGGACCACGCGGCGGAACAGATGACCAGCTCCTTTCCACCGACCGTATCCAGGGCCTTCTGGACCTCAGCGAGCATGCGCTGCTGGTCCTCAGGAGAGAGTTGGTACCACGCTTCAGTGGATCGCCCCTGCCATAGTTTGTAGATCGTTGCCATGCGGCCCTCCAGGTAGAACAAGGTGGCGGTCTTCAGTGCACGCCCATAGTGTGGCCCATCGGACCTCGGCCGCGGGGATCTTCACCACCGTCTACGTCACGCCTTCTCGTCCAAAAAGGATGATATTCCTCGCCCTCGCGTGGCTGTCTCGTCCCACCGTACGCAGGCGAGAATGGCCGCATGGCCGCCTACCGCCTGGAGACCGACCGTCTGGTGCTGCGCCCGTTCACCGCGGCGGACGTCGACAATCTCGTGGAACTCGATGGCGACCCGGCGGTCATGCACTTCGTCACCGGCGGCCGCGCGACGCCGCGCCGTGAGATCGAGCGGGACGTCCTGCCGGCGTTCCTGCGGTACGACACGGAGTCGCCGGCCTTCGGGTTCTGGGCCACGCAGCACAAGGCGACCGGTGAGTTCCTCGGCTGGTTCCATCTGCGGCCGGCGCCGGACCATCCGCCGGACGAGCCGGAACTCGGTTACCGGCTGCGGCGCTCGGCCTGGGGCAACGGGTACGCGACGGAGGGCTGCCGCGCGCTGATCGACAAGGCGTTCGCCGAGCACGGTGTCCGGCGGGTGTTCGCCGAGACGATGGTCGTCCACACCGCCTCGCGCCGGGTGATGGAGAAGGCGGGATTGCGGCCTGTCCGGTTCTATCACGCCGACTGGCCGTACCGGATCCCCGGCGATGAGCACGGCGACGTGGAGTACGCGCTCGACCGCGAGGAATGGGAGCGGCGCGGCGGTTGATCAATGTGCGGCGGTGAGCAGCTCGGTCAGCCGTGCGGGCATGGTGAGCATCGCGAAGTGGCCGGTCGGTAGGTCCTCGACCGCCCAGCCCGCGGCCCGGAGGCGGGCCGCCGTCGCCATCATCGGATCACCGTCCGGCTTGTCGGTACAGGAGATGTAGCGCCGGGGAACGTCCGCTGCCCGTTGGAACGGCTGGTCCAGCGGCTGGCGGTATGTGCCGATGGGGTGCTGCCCGCGCCGCTGGAGCAATGACAGGACGCGTTCGGTGTCCACTCCGGACTCGACCGCGCCGATGCCACCGACCGCTGCGATCGGGGCGGGAGCGAGCCGCCAGCCGTCCTCGGCGGTCGCCTCGAACGCGGCGCGGACGGCCGGCGGGAACAGGTCGAAGAGGGACCGTCCCGGCACGGGGACGAACGCGTCGACGAAGACCAGTTCGGCAACGCGTTCCGGCAGGGCCTCCGCCACACCGGCGATCACCACGCCGCCGTAGCTGAATCCCACGAGCACGGCGTCATCGATGCCGCGCGCCTCCACCATGCCGGCCACTTCGGCTACATGGGTGGACACGTCCGTGGCCGGACCACCCTCGCCGATCCGGTCGCCCACCCCGACCAGCGTCGGGGCGTGGACCTCGTGCCCTCGTTCGCGGAGCCGGTGGGCGACCTCGTCCCAGAGCCAGCCGCCCGTTCCGGCGCCGTGGATCAGCACGAAGATCGTCACCAGGTCACCTTGTCACATCAGCGGCCCGGCGGGATCGAGTTCGGGAACGGGCGCGTCCGGCTTCCGTTCGGGGCGATCGCGAACCATGTGCCGTTCACGCCCTGGCCGTTGAGGTCGCCCGGCCGTGCGTCGCCGGCGAAGAAGTACATCGGGTGCCCGTTGATTGCAACCTGGCAGGTGTGGTCGGCGCGCTCGATGTACGAGATCGCCTTGGGATTGACACCGTAGGGATAGATCTTGCCCGGTGACTTGATGAGCATCGGGCGCCAGACCTTGGCGCAGTCGCCGTTGCATGTGCTCTTCGACGGCTTGTCCTTGTCGAACCGGTACAGCGTGCGCCCGGCGCCGTCGGTCACGTAGGTGCCGATCTGGTCGTTGTGCACCGCGTTCAGTTCCAGCACATGGCTCTTCTGTCCCGGATTCTTCGGTGGCGTGATGTCCTTGCGCGAGGGACCGCTGAAGATCTTCACCCACCGCTGGATCTTCGCGACCGTCGGCGCGAGTTTCGGCTTCGGGGGATCGCCCAGCTTGACGCGTGGGGGGCTGGGGGCGCTCGCCGCGACCGGCACCGCGACCGGTGCGGCCGGCTCGTGCCACTCCGGTCGCGGCGCGGGTTGCTCGGCGCACGCGGCCACGCTCGCCAGAACGGCCATCGCGCTCCCCAAAACGATCATTCTGCCTAGCCTGATCATGGCTGCCTCCCGCTCGGGCATGGTTTCCACACGAGCCGTTGCGCCACCCGGTTCACCGCGCGCCCGGTCCGCCTCCGCCGTACTCCTGCTTCTCTCCGCGCTTCTCTCCGCGATCTTGGAGTTGTGGTTGCCTTTATGTCGCTTCTCGACTCTTTCGTTCCAACCACAACTCCAAGATCGCGGGGAGCCGGGATAGGACTGGGTTGGGGAGGGATGAACCGGCTCGGGTGGGCGGCCGTGTCCCATGTGCCGACTTCGGAGCGCCATTGATCCGCCCGGGCCGAAGCGCCGTATCTGAAGGGAAGACGCGACACCGCGTACGTACGTCGATGTCGCTTTCGGACGGTCCGTGCCGCATGCTTGGCGCGAACACGAGCCGAAGCGGCGCGGTGGGTGCCGCGAGGAGTGGAATGCGATGCCGTCAACGAGGGTCAGACCTCGCCGGGAGGTGGCCGATGAGGCCCTGGTCAGATCGCTGTTCGAGGAGCACGGACGGGCCATGCTCGGGTATGCCACGCAGCTGACCCGCGATCGGGCCGCTGCCGAGGACGTGGTCCAGGAGGCGCTGGTGCGCGCCTGGCGGCATCCCGACAGCCTGGTCAACGGCAAGGGATCGGTACGCGGCTGGCTGCTAACCGTGGTCCGCAACATCGTCACCGACCAGGTACGCGCCCGCAAGGCACGCCCACCCGAGGTGCACGACAGCCCGCCGGACGCCGCGGTCGAGGACGATCACGCCGATCGGGTCGTGGCATCGGTGGTGGTCGTGGACGCGCTCAGCCGGCTGTCGGCGGAGCATCGCGAGGTCCTCGAACAGGTCTATCTGCGGGGCTGCACGGTCGCGGAGGCCGCGGAGGCGCTCGGCATCCCGCCGGGCACTGTTAAATCGCGTTCCTACTACGCGCTGCGGGCGTTGCGCGATGCGCACGCCGGCGGCCCCGCTCTCACGGAACGGTCGGCATCATGAACGCCCCGGACAGCCCGAACTCGACAAGCGACCACGCCGACATCGCCGGCTACCTGCTGGACACCCTGAGCCCTGCGGAACGGGAGCAGGCCGAGGACCACCTCGCCGGATGCGACGAGTGCCGTGCCGAGGTGGAGTCGCTGCAGGAGTGGGCCGCGGCGCTGCGCGACGCACCCGAGGCCATGCTGTTGGACGGCCCGCCGGATGATGCCGACCTGCTGCTGCAGCGGACTGTGCGCCAGGTGCGCGACGAAGCGTCCGGGAGGCGGCATCGGCGTACGGCGCTGATGACCGGGGCCGCGGCCGCCGTCCTCGCGGCCGCCGTCGCCGGGGGTGTCGTGGTGGGCCGGTCCACCGCTCCGGAAGCACCGCCGCTCGCGCAACCGTCGCCGGCGGCACCCTCCGCGGTGGCCAGCACCCCACCGGGCACCCGGATCGCGGCGGCCGGCGATACGGCGACCGGCGCCCGGATCAGCGTCGCGGTGATTCCGGCCGCGGGGTGGGTCCGGGTCAACGCCACCGTCGGCGGGATCGAGGCCGGCGAACGGTGCCGGCTCGAGGTGGTAAGCCGCGACGGAACCGCTGTCCTGGCCGGCAGTTGGCTGGTGTCGCCGGTGGGCGAGGCCAACGGCACCACGCTGAACGGCAGTGCGCTGATCGCTCCGACGGACGTCGTTTCGGTCCGGGTCGTCAACACCGCCGGGAAACAGTTCGTCTCCGTTCCCGTCTGACCCGCCGGCCGTCCCGCCCGTACCTCCGCGATCTTGGACTTGTGGTTGGAACAAAACGGGCGGTAGTTCGCCAAAGGGCAACCACAACTCCAAGATCGCGGGAGGAACGAGGCGGTCAGTGGTGGTGGATGCCGCCTACCCGGAGGGCGTGGCTCAGGTCGTTCACCCTGGCATCACGTCCGAACCGGGTGTCGAGCGGCGCCAGGCCGTACTGTGCCTCGATGGTCCGCAGGATCGACGTCGTGTCGTACGACGTGTGGTCCACGCCGGACCGGCGCAGTGTCGGCGAGATGAGCAGCGCCGGAATCCGGGTGCTCGGCCCGTACTCGTCCGACGGTCCCCGGGTGGCGTGCCGGCCCTGACCGGGCGGGACGACGTGATCCCACTGACCGCCGAACTCGTCGTACGTCACCACGATCAGCGTGTTCTCGGCCTGCGGGCCGTTCTGGACCGTCTGGATCAGGTCGACCAGGTGCCGCTCACCGTTCTCCGTGCTGGCGTATCCGGGGTGCTCGTTCTCCGCGCCGTACGGCTTGACGAAGCTCACCGCCGGCAGCGTGCCGGTCCGGGCCGCCGTGTAGAACGCTGTTTCGTCCTGCAGATGATCGCGGGGGTGCTCGCCGGTGCGCGGGTCGACGTAGCCCGGCGCGTACCGGGCGAAGTAGTTGAACGGCTGGTGGTGGTACTGGAACAGCGATCCGGGATGTCCGGCGGCCGCGTCGGTCCAGCCACCGGCGTACCACGCCCACGA
>DATBGW010000060.1:0-4714 GCA_036557765.1 Actinoplanes sp. | reverse complement strand
CTCCAAGATCGCGGGGGATGAACGCTGTAGCGTTCGGGGGGAGCACGCCGGCCGAGGCGTTCGGGAAGGCCACCGCCTGGCTGGCCGGTCACCCCGACCTCGTCGCGGTCACCGACGTCGGCTGGCACTACTCGCCGAACGGGCCCGAGCTGCGGATCTACTACCCGGCCTAGTATTGGTCGATGCCCGCCATCACCGTCGAGGACGTGGTGGTCCTCCCCCGCCTGCCGCAGCTCGACGCGGCCACCACGGCGTACCGTCCGATCCGCCGGCTGACCACCGCGCCGAGCGGATTCGAAGGCGAGGGCTTTCCGGTGCGCCGGGCGTTCGCCGGTGTGCCGATGACCGAGCTGGACCCGTTCATCCACCTGGACCAGATGGGCGAGGTCGACTACGCGCCCGGCGAGCCCAAGGGGACGCCGTGGCACCCGCATCGCGGGTTCGAGACGGTCACGTACATGATCGACGGGGTCTTCGACCACCAGGACTCGAACGGCGGCGGCGGCCGGATCACCGACGGCGACACCCAGTGGATGACGGCCGGCGGCGGCATCCTGCACATCGAGGCGCCGCCGGAGCATCTCGTGTTGAGCGGCGGCCTGTTCCACGGCCTGCAGCTGTGGGTGAACCTGCCGCGGATCGCGAAGATGACCGCCCCGCGGTACCAGGACATCCGCGGCCGGGCGGCGGCGCTGCTCACCACCCCGGACGGCGGTGGCCTGATCCGGGTGATCGCCGGTGAGATCGGTGGCCACGCCGGTCCGGGCTCGACACACACACCGATCAACCTTGCCCATATCACGCTGCAGCCGGGCGGGCAGCTCGATCTACCGTGGCAGCCGGACTACAACGCGCTGGTGTACGTGCTTGCCGGCCGTGGCACCGCGGGCGTCGAACGGCGCCCGATAACGCTGGGTCAGCTCGCCGTGTTCGGGCCTGGGGACGCCATCCGGGTCGCCGCCGACTCCGGCGCCGCGCCGCTGGATCTGTTCGTTATGGGTGGCAAAGCCATCCGCGAGCCGGTGGCGCAGTACGGCCCGTTCGTGATGAACACCCGCGCCGAGCTGATCCAGGCGTTCGAGGACTATCAGAAGGGGCGCCTCGGCGTCATCCCGGCGCAACATCTGCCACACACGTCGCGATGACCCGAGCGGCGTACGACGCGATCGCCGACTGGTACGAGCGGGAGTTCCTGGTCACCCAGGCGGACGGCGATCCGATCGGCATCAGCGAGGCGCTCGTAGCGTTGCTCGGTCCGGGCCGTGGTCGCTGCCTGGAGTTGGGATGCGGTACCGGGACACGCGCCGCCGAGCTGCGCACGCTGGGGTGGACCCCGCTGGGTGTGGACCTGTCGGAGGGCATGCTGCGGTACGCGCGGGGCCGGCTGCCCGCCGCGCGCGCCGACGCGGCCCGGCTGCCGGTCCGCGACGGCTCGATGGACGCCGTGATCACGGTGATGGCGCACACCGACATGCCGGACTATCCCGCCGTACTCCGCGAGGCGGTCCGCGTGCTCCGGGATGGTGGCTTCTTGGTCCACATCGGCGTGCATCCCGCGTTCTGCGGCGGCTTCGCCGACCGCAGCGACCCGGCGGCCGTGATCATCCGTCCCGGTTACCTCGACGGCCATTGGACCACCGCGTCGTGGACCTCCCAGGGCGTACGGGACAAGGTCGGCGCCACCCACCTGCCGCTGCCGGCGCTGCTGCACGCGTTCCTCGACGCCGGCCTCGTGCTCGACCGCTTCACTGAAGGCGGCGGGCCGGTCCCGGTGATGTTCGGGGTACGGGCCGGGAAACGCTGATCAGCCGGCCGGGAACGCGCCAGGGTCGACCTTGCTGGTGGAGGCGTTGCCACCGGCCACCGGGGTCATGGTGATCTCCCAAGTGCTGATGGCGGGTGCGGCGCGGAACGGGAACGTGTCGTCGAACCGGTTGAACGCGCAGTCGTTCATGAAGCCCTTGCGTTGCGGGTTCCAGTTCGCGCCGGTGGCATAGAAGACGCGGTACGTTCCGGCGGCGACGCCCGCGACCGTGTAGTCGCTTCGGCCGCGCACGTAGACGGTGAACAACTGCGTGGTGCCGCCGCCGGCCGGGACCAGGCTGACGGCGGTGTCACCGCCGCCGTTCCGGATCTTCAGCTCGCCGGAGCCACGTCGCGTCGGCGCAGTGACGAACGTGCCGGTGGCCGGCCGGCTCACCGGCACGTCCGGCGCGGGCGGCAGGAACTTCCCGAATGTGAAGGCCGGATCGATCCGGGCGAGCGCGCCCGATCCGGTCCGGACCCGGGCGGCCCAGTCGGACAGAAGCAGCGACGCGTACGGCGTCTCGGCCGCCGCCGGACAGGACGGCCCGGCGTCGTCCGTACCGATCCGCTGGATCATGTCGCCGAGGCCGGCCAGTGCGGTGGTGAGCTGGGCGTGAACGGCGGCGGCGGCGGCCGGCGGACGTGCCGCACGCAGCTTGCCCACCTGGAGATACAGCGTCTGCGCCGTTTGCGGACCCACCGTCGCGAGCGTCCGTGGGTCATCGGTCTCCAGCCGGCGGAAGTCGGTACCGATGGCCGAGTCCGCCTCGGCGAGCAGGTCCGAGTACTGGAGATTGGTGAGCGTCGTGGCGCCCACGGGGGCGGTGCTCGCGGCCGAGGACGACGGGGCCGCCGACCGGGCGTCGCGATCGGATCGGGTGAGCAGGCGCACGCCGGCGCAGCCACCGATGATCAGGAGAATGGCCAGGCCGTAGGCAAGGTACAGCTGGCGCGGGGTCGGGCCGCGCCGTTCCGCCTCGCCCGCGTCGGTCACGCCAACGATTATGGAACTCGATACGGCGGCGGCGCTGCCCCCGTGGCCGGATCAGGACATCAGGAGCATGGCGCCCGCGCCGAGCAGAACCATGAGAAGGACCGCGATCAGCAGTCCACGCTCGGAGGATGAGGAGACGTCCGGTGCGGCGGTGGTCGGGGTCAGCGGCTCGGTGGACATGCGTTCCTCCAGCGAGGGGTCGCCTGGGACAAGATGCGGCCGGTCGTTCCAGGGCCTAGCGTGAGGGCGTCATCGACCTCGAAAGGGCTGCTGGTGCTGCGGGACTGGTTCCTCACCGAGGAGGAGCGCGGCAACCCGAACTCCTCCATACCCACCTGGTGCGTCGGAAACGCGGCCGAGCCGCTCATACACGGTAAAACGTATTTCGACCGGTTGGTGGCTGAAGTCGAAACGCTACACGAAGGGGATCATCTCTTCTTCACGGACTGGCGCGGCGATCCGGACGAGCGGATGCGCGACAACGGGCCGACCGTCGCCGAGCTGTTCGCCGGCGCCGCCAAGCGCGGCGTGATTGTCAAGGGCCTGCTCTGGCGCTCGCACCTGGACCGGTTCATGTACAGCGAGCAGGAGAACCGGAGCCTCGGCGACGACGTGGCGGCGGCCGGTGGTGAAGTGCTGCTGGATCAGCGCGTCCGGCGCGGCGGCTCACACCACCAGAAGCTCGTCGTCCTGCGCCACCCGCACGAACCGGAACGGGACATCGCGTTCGCCGGCGGGATCGACCTGTGCCACAGCCGCCGCGACGACGCCGACCACCACGGCGACCCGCAAGCGGTCACCATGGCCAAGGCGTACGGGCCGCATCCGCCCTGGCACGACCTACAGCTGGCGTTACGGGGGCCGGTGGTCGGCGCGCTCGACCTGTCGTTCCGCGAGCGCTGGAGCGATCCCGCGCCGCTCGACCAGCATGGACCCATCTCCACCGTCGAGGACGAGCTCAAGCATGCCGACCTGGACGCCGGACGGCTACCGGCACGGCCACCCGACCCGCCGGAGTGCGGGCCGCTGAACGTCCAGGTGCTCCGTACGTATCCGGCGATGCGGCCCGCGTACCGCTTCGCGTCGCATGGCGAACGGACCGTGGCGCGCGGATACAGCAAGGCGATCCGGCGCGCGCGGCGGCTGATCTACCTCGAGGATCAGTACCTCTGGTCCCGGCGCATCGCGCAGCTGTTCGCCGACGCGCTGAACGCCAATCCGGGTCTGCACCTCATCGCGGTGGTGCCCCGGCATCCGGACGTGGACGGGCGCTTCGCGCTACCGCCGAACCAGGTCGGCCGGGAACAGGCCATCGAGCTGTGCCGCAAGACCGCGCCGGACCGCGTCCACGTCTTCGATCTGGAGAACGCGGCCGGCACCCCGATCTACGTCCACGCGAAGGTGTGCGTCGTCGACGACGTCTGGTGCAGCGTGGGCAGCGACAACTTCAACCGCCGGTCCTGGACCCACGACAGCGAGCTGTCCTGCGCGATCCTGGACGACACGCGGGACGCACGCGATCCGGACGATCCGGCCGGCCTGGGCGACGGTGCCCGGCGGTTCCCGCGCGAGCTGCGGCTCGCGCTGATGCGCGAGCATCTGGGCCGTGGCGACGACGACCGGGATCTGCTGGACCCGGACTCCGCGGTACGAGCGGTACGGGCGGCCGCCGACGCGCTGCGCGACTGGAAGCGTGCCGGACGGGCCGGTCCCCGGCCGCCAGGCCAGCTGGTGCCGCACGAGACGCGCCGCCTGCCCTGGCACCAACGGCTCTGGGCGACTCCGGCGTACCGGTTGATCTACGACCCCGACGGGCGCCCGTGGCGCCAACGCCGCACCGGCACCTGGTAGCCGCCCTCCCCGCGTCCCCACCTCTTCTCCGCGCGTCCCCTTCTCCGCGATCTTGGAGTTGTG
>DATBGW010000059.1:0-11620 GCA_036557765.1 Actinoplanes sp. | reverse complement strand
AGATGCCGGGTGCGGTCGGCGCTGGGACGTTCTGGAAGGACATGACGTCCTGGATCAGTAACCAGGAGAACCTGGATACCGCACTCAAAAACATCGACAGCAGCTGGCCTTCCAGCTGAGCCCGGACATCGTCAGCCGGGGTGGTCGACCGTCGCGTCGGCCACCCCGGCACTCCGACACACTTCGCATGGAACGACGCGGCGCAAGCCGTGGCAGAGCTGAGTCGCCGGCCGCAGGAGGCGGTGCTTGATGGTCATCAAGATACTCAACACGATCTTGACCGTGGTGGCCGGTATCGGCGTCGCCCTGGTCGTCTACTGGATCCTCAACAAGCTGGCCGAGCTGTTGCCCGGGCGCTGGGGGGACCGGCTGAAGCCGTACCTCTACATCCTGCCCGCGGTGGCCGCGATCGCCCTGTACGTCGTGTACCCGGGTATCCAGACCATCGTGTACAGCTTCGCCAACGCGCAGAGCACCCAGTTCGTCGGTCTCCAGAACTACTCGAAGCTGCTGACCTCCGCCGGGTTCCAGCAGACGCTCATCACGACGCTGGTATGGATCATCGTGGCGCCACTCGCCGCCGTCCTGATCGGTCTGCTCGTGGCCACGGTGGTCGACAAGCTCAAGCCGGGCAACGAGAAGGCTGCCAAGACCATCATCTTCTTCCCGATGGCGATCAGCGCGGTCGGCGCCGGCACCGTCTGGCGACTGGTCTACGCGTACGCCCCGGCCGGACAGCCCCAGGTCGGCATCCAGAACGCGGTGGTCACCGCGCTCGGCTTCGATCCGGTCGCCTGGCTGTCGGTCCGCACGTTCTACCTGAACACCCTGCTGCTGATCGTCATGTTCCTCTGGTTGCAGGTGGGATTCTCGATGGTCCTGCTGTCCTCCGCGATCAAAGGTGTGCCCACCGAAACGGTGGAGGCCGGACGCGTGGACGGCGCCAGCGAGCGGCAGATCTTCCGCCGGATCGTGTTCCCGCAGATCATGCCGACCGTGGTCACCGTGTACGTGACGGTCCTGATCGGTGTCATGAAGCTGTTCGACGTCGTCTACGTCATGACCAACGGCAACTTCAACACGAACGTCCTGGCGGTGGAATTCTTCAATCAGCTCTTCACGAACTTCAACAACGGAGCCGCGGCGGCCATCGTCGTTCTGCTGATGCTCGCGGTCATTCCGGTCATGATCTTCCAGGTGCGTCAGTTCCGGCTCGAGGAGGCCACCCGATGACCAGCACGGTTCAGCCGGCCGGCACCGTCGCCACCGAGCCGACGCCCACCAAGCGCGCCCGCAAGCCGAGTACCGGCGAGGCGGCTCCCGCGCACTGGTCGATCAAGGCCGCCGCCATCATCATCTGCTTCTTCTGGATCGTTCCGGCGCTCGGCTCGGTCATCACCTCGTTCCGTAACGAGATCGACGCGAACAACAGCGGCTGGTGGACGGTGCTCAACCCGGCCAATTGGGGCGGATTCACGCTGTCCAATTACCGCGACGCGATCGTCAACGCCGACCTCGGCCAGGCGTTCATCAACAGCATGGCCATCGCGCTGCCGGCGACGTTCATCCCGCTCCTCATCGCCTCGTTCGCCGCCTACGCGTTCACGTTCATGCAGTTCCCCGGCCGGAACATCATGTTCTTGGTCATCGTCAGCCTGCTCGTCGTGCCGAACTTCGTGGCGATGGTGCCCCTGCTTCAGCTCTACGGCCGGCTGGGCATCGGCGGCACGTTCCCGTCGGTGTGGCTCTTCCACATCGGCTTCGGAATGTCGCTGGCCATCTATCTACTGCGCAACTACATGGCCACGCTTCCGCGGGAGATCATGGAATCGGCGAGCATCGACGGAGCCAGCCACTACCAGACCTTCTACCGCCTCATCCTGCCGATGTCGACGCCCGTGCTCGCGGCGTTCGCGATCTTCCAGTTCCTGTGGGTGTGGAACGACCTGCTCGTCGCGCTGGTGTTCCTCGGCCCGGGTGAGAACGCCCCGCTGACCGTGGCCGTCAAGAACAACCTCATCGGCCAGCAGGGTCAGGGCTGGAACGTCGTCGCCGCCGGCGGCATCATCACGATGATCGTGCCGATCATCGTGTTCCTCGCCATGCAGCGGTACTTCGTCCGCGGCCTGACGGCCGGTTCGGTGAAGGGCTGACGTCATGCGACGCCGGGACGACAACGCCCCGCCGATCGTGGGGTCGCCGGACAAGCGGCGACCCCGCTGGGGGCTCCGGACGCTGGGATTCCTGATCCTGGCGTTCCTGGCGATCGTCACCTCGGCCAGCCTCGGCCATCACACGGCCGGGACTCTCGGTTCGCTGTTTTTCGGGTTGATCGGCGCGGCCTATTGCAGCGTCAAAGGTCTCCGGGTCGCTCTGGAGAGTGACACCTTCCGCATGCTCGCCGGTCGCCGCCGGCATCGCTGACCTTCGCGTCACCGCACTGCAGCGCCATGTCATCCGGGGCCTGACTGTGGGCTCGGTCACGAGCTGACCGGGCTGTCCCGGGATGCCGGCTGGGCCGGCCGGCATCCCGGGGCCTGCAGACCGGAGACCTTCCCCGCCGTCCGGGCGACCCTTCCCCGCGCCCCGCAGACCCTTCACGGCGGCCCGAACCTTCTCCGCGATCGTGGAGTTGTGGTTGCCCTTCTGCCACCCTCGTCCGTATTTGTGCCAACCACAACTCCAAGATCGCGGGCGTTCGCCCGGAGGGGCCGCTTCGGTGGCGGACCCGCTTAGCGCGGGGTTGCGAAGTCCTGGACCCAGTACGGCGTCCGGTCCGGGGAGAAGGCCAGGCCGATTCCCATCTGGTGCAGCTTGCAGTCCATGATGTTCTCCCGGTGTTCCGGGCTGTGCATCCAGCCGTCGACAACGTCGTACGGGCTGTCCTGCCCACGGGCGATGTTCTCCCCATAGCGCTGCCAGCGGTATCCGGCCTCGCTGACCCGGTCCCCCGCCCCGTCTCCGTTGAGCGACTCGTGCGCGAAGTAGCCCCGCCGCGCCATGTCGACCGCGTGCCCATACGCGGCGAAGATCAGGCGGCGGTCGAGTGACAGATCGCCGCAACCGCCCTTGCGGCGGTTCTGGTTGACCAGGGCCAGCACCTGCTGCTGCACCGCGGCAGACGGGTTGGTCGAGACCGATGTGGGAGAGACGTCGCGCTGCGCCGCGGCGAGCGTGGTGGCGGCCTTCTGCGTGGCGGGCCGCGCGGCACCTCCAGCGTGCGGATCGCCGGCCGCACCACCCCGCTTGACGTCGGAGGGATTCTTGTGGTCGTCCTTAGTGGACCAGACGGATCCACCGGCCCGCTGGGGCGCCTCATGCTGGGTCTGGTCACTGTCGTGGTGGGACGCCGGCTGAGCGGCCTGGTGCGGCACGCCCGGGTCATCCTGGCCGGCGACCGGGTCCGGTTCCACGTCCGCCGGCAGCTGCGGGATCGCCGGCACCTCCGGCATGTCCAGGACGGGCACTCCCGGTATCTCGGGAGTCGTGTCGGCACCGGCCGTTGTCGCGGCGATGCCGCCCGCGAGCAACACCGCCGCCGTCACGCCGCACACCACCACCAGATGTCTCCGCATTCCCCGTCGTCACCCATCGTCCGTCGCGGCGTGGACCCTCCACGCCCTCGACGGACCAACGGCACAAGCTGCCGGTGGTCACTTCACCGCCGCTCAGGCCGTCACTCCGGAACGTCCCGGTCCACACCGACCAAACCCCGTACGACCTGCGATTTCAGCCCGAGGCCATGGATCATGGTCGTCGCACAATCGCACTGACAAAACGGACACTTCATACGTACGGGGTAATCCGGCCGGTCGCAGTTGCCGGCACGCGCGGCCGACTCCGCCCGCCGGTCACCGTGGCTACCGTTTCGCGGTGCGCAACCGGTACCTCGACCTGCTCCGAGCCGTGGCCATCGTCCGAGTTGTCGTCTACCACCTGTTCGGGTGGCCTTGGCTGTCCATTGTGCTCCCCGCGATGGGCATCATGTTCGCGCTGGCCGGCTCGCTCACCGCGGCGTCGCTGGACAAGCGCGGCGCCGGCAACGTCGTCGTGTCGCGGCTCCGGCGGCTGCTGCCCCCACTGTGGTTGCTCGGGCTGATCGCCGTTCCGGTCATGCTGGCGTTGGGATGGGCGCACGAGAGCGACGGCACACACCCGTTCAGCCCGGAGAAGCTCGTGCTGTGGGTCGTGCCGATCGCCGACCCGCCGGGCAGCGACAAGGGCGTGGACATCTGGGATCCACTGTGGTACGTCCGGGCGTACCTCTGGTTCGTTCTGCTGTCCCCGGTGCTGTACGCGGCATACAAGAAGGTCGGCTGGGTGGTTGTGGCCGCGCCGATCGTCGCCATCGCCGTGCTCGACAAGACCGGATTCTCGCTGCCCGACGCCGCGGACGCCGCGATGTGGGATTTCGTCACGTTCGGCGCGTGCTGGATCGTCGGCTTCGCACACCACGACGGCCGGCTCGCCCGCACCCGGCCCGCGGCCGTTCTCGGCGCCGCCGCCGTGCTCGGCGCGGCGGCACTCTACTGGCTGCGTGGACACGCGGGTGAGGACGGCTACGACCTCAATGACGTGGCCGAGTCACAGGCGTTGTGGTCGCTGGCGTTCGTACTGCTGGTTTTGCGGTGGCAGCCGCCGATGGGATGGCTCGGCCGGATTCGCCCGCTCGATCGGACGGTCAGTTTGCTCAACGCCCGCGCGGTGACCGTCTATCTGTGGCACAACATCGCCATCGACGCGGTGTGGCCGGTGCTCACCGTGCTGGCCCTGGACGACGTCGGCCACCTGACCGACCCGGTGGAGCTCGCCACCGCGCTGGCCATCACCGGCGGGGCGGTGCTGGCGTTCGGATGGGTCGAGGACCTCGCCGCGCGCCGCCGGCCACGTCTGTTGCCGCTCACGGCCGACTCCAGCGCGTCGCCCGTCGCCGCACGACCCGCCGGCGGTGCCGCCGCCACACGCCGGCACGACAACGAGGCGGGATCCGCCGCGGCGGGACGACTCAGTGATCCCGCGCCTGTCGAGGCACGCCCGGCCGCGGAAGGATGGGCCGCCGCCGGCGGGCTCGGACGGCAGGAACGCCCGGAGAATGGCCGGCACGATGGATTCGAGATCGGCGGCCCGGCGAACCGTGCAGCCGAGAGTGTCCCGGTCTCCCGTGGTCCGGCGACGTTCGGGCCGGCGCCGCACGGGCCGATTCCGTGGAACGCGGCGACGATGCCGCAGCCGCAGCAGCGGACCGACATCGGCACGCCGCCGGCCGAATACGAGTGGGACGGACCTCAGGGGCTCGATCTCGATCGCGGTTCGGCGAGCCACGACCCGCACTGGCCCGCCCGCCGGCGCGACCCTGGCGGGCCATCGACAGGACGATCGTCAGTACCGTGGTTCGGCGGCGAGAGCGGCGAGAGCTGAGCCGCGCCGAACCCGCCACCCTCCTCTTCGCGATCTTGGAGTTGTGGTTGGAACTCATCGGGGCAACCACGACCCCAAAGCTGGCCAGGACCAGACTCGCGTGACTGAGTGTGGCCAAAGAGAATCGTTCTCGCTATTTCTGGCGCAAAGGCCGCTAGCCTGAAACAATGGTGCAGCCCGGACAAACGGCCTCGCTGGTCGAGAGTGCGGACACCTCGGCGCTGGTCTTCCGGGCCGGGTCGATGCTGTGTGCGCTGCGCCTGGACGACGTCCTCGAGACGATGCGTCCCCTCGCCACCCGCCCGCTCGCCGGCACGCCGGCGTTCGTCCGCGGCGTCAGCATCGTCCGAGGCGTGCCCACGCCGGTGGTCGACGTCGCGCGGTTGCTCGGCGGTGAACGCGCGGAGGTGGCCCGGTTCGTCGCGGTACGCACCGAGCGCGGGCCGGTGGTGTTCGCGACCGGCGCGGTGCTCGGCATCCGGATCACGGGGGCCGGCGAGGGATCGGGCCATCCGGAGCTGCTGGGGGCGGCCGGGCGACTGGTCGCCGGCGTCGGGACGCTCGACAGCGAGCCGGTGCTGCTGTTGCAGAGCATGCGGGTCGTTCCCGACGAGGTGTGGGCCGCCGCGGCGGGCGAACCGTGACCGCCGGCGATCCGGTCGGGCGGTTCCGCGCCGTGCTGGATGCCGAGCTCGGCTGGCGCTTCGGGTCGGACGGCACCGCACGGCTCGCCGACGTGCTGCAGCGGCGGGCCAAGGCCAGCGGACTCTCCCCCACCGCGTACCTGGACCGGCTGGCGAACGACACCGCCACGGAACGGGCGGCGCTGGCCGAGCACCTCACAATCACCGAGACGTACTTCTTCCGGTACGCCGAGCAGCTCCACGCGCTCGCCGTGGAGGCGCTGCCGGAGCGGGCGGCCGCGCGTTCCGGGCAGTGCCGGCTGCTCTCGGTCGGCTGCTCGTCCGGCGAGGAGGCGTACACGCTCGCGATCGTCGCCCGCGACGCCGGCTGCTCCGTGTCGGTGCTGGGCGTGGACGCGAATCCGGCCGTGCTCCGGCAGGCGACCACCGGCCGCTACTCCGCATGGTCGCTGCGCGAGACGCCGGATGGCGTACGACGGCGGTGGTTCCGGCAGCGCGACGGCGGTTACGAGATCGACGCGGACCTGCGAACGGACGTACGGTTCCGGCTGCACCACGCGCCGGATGACGACGAGGACCTGTGGCGCCCCGGCCGGTACGACGTGATCTTCTGCCGCAACGTCCTGATGTACTTGACGCCGGCGGCCGCGGGCGCGCTGGTCCGGCACATGACCCGGGCCCTGGCTCCGGGCGGCTACCTGTTTCTGGGACACACGGACTCGCTCGGCCGGAATCCCGACGACCTCGAGCCGCGGCACGGTCACGGCACGTTCTACTACCGGCGGATCACGCCGTCGGCCCATGCCGTGCCGGCCCGGCGCGCGTCGCCGACCGGACCACCGCAGCGCCGCGCGGCGCCGGCGGCCCGAATCCGGACGGACATGCACGAACGGGCGCTCGCGATGCTCCGCGAGGAGCGGTTCGGTGCGGCAGTGGCCGTGGTGGAGGAGAGCTTCCCGGACCGGCCCCCGCCACGTGACCTGCTGCTGTACGGGGTGGTGCTGGCACAGGCCGGCCGGCTCACCGAAGCGGAGGCGGCCGGACGCCGGCTGCTGGATCTCGACGCACTCAGCGCCGACGGTCACCACCTGCTTGGCGTCTGCCACGAAGACCGCGAGGCCGGGGTGGCGGCCGCGCAGTACCGGATCGCGGCGCATCTCGATCTCACGTTCGCCATGCCGCGCCTGCGGCTCGGCGTGCTGGTCCGCCGGCGCGGTGACTGCCGAGCGGCCGCGACCGAGCTCGACCGGGCGCTGCTGCTGCTACGCGGCGAGACCGACGAGCGGATCACACTGTTCGGCGGCGGGTTCGGCCGGGCCGCTCTGACCACGCTGTGCCGGGCCGAACTGGACGCCTGCGAGGTCCGGCGATGACCGCCCGCCTGCGCACGACCGGAACCTCGGACGCCCGGTCCGCCGAACCGCCTGGATCCCGGACCGGGATGACCGGACCCTCCGGATCCCGGTCCGCCGCGACCGAACGGTCCGGCGAGCCGGCCGCCGCCCCGGACACTGTCGCCGAGCGCCTCGCCGCGTTGCGCGCCGAATTCGACGGCTCGTTCGGCCAGCCCGTACGCCCGCCCGACGCCGAGCACGCGGAACTGCTGCTCCTTCGCGCCGGCGGTCGCCCGTACGCCCTCCGGCTGGCGCAGACGTCGGGCCTGCATCCGGACCGGCCGGTCACGCCGCTGCCCGGCCCGCTGCCCGCGTTGCTCGGCGTGGCCGGCTTCAGCGGCGCGATCGTGCCGGTCTACGACCTGGCGGCGCTGTTCGGGCATCCCGGACCGGAGCGGCCGCGGTGGCTGGTGCTGGCCGCCGGCGCGCCGCCGCTGGCTCTGGCCTTCGCCGACCTGGACGGCCACGTGCGGGTGCCCGCGACGGCCATCGTGACCGACGGCCACGCCGGCCCGGACGGCGTACGCGGGATGGTGGCGCTGGCCGGCGGCACGCGTCCGCTCGTCGACGTTCCCGCCACCCGGGCGCTCGTCCACCGGCTGACCGGCCACGCCGACGACGCGGCATTGCCCGGCGCAGGGTGACACCCCGCGATCTTGGAGTTGTGGTTGGAACGAAGGCTCGCGAAGCGGACGTAAGGGCAACCACAACTCCAAGATCGACAGGAAACGCGAGAGGGAGAGAAAGGGGAAGGACGAACGATGATGGCGGGTCGCACCTTCGGCACCAAACTGGCCGGCGCCTTCGGGCTGACCGTCTCGCTCACGCTGCTCATGGGCGCCGCGTCGGTCGCGGCACTCACGATCGTGGTCAACACCAAGGACGACGTGGTCGGGTCCGCCACCGAGGGGCTCAGCGGCGCGCAGCAGCTCAGCACGACCGTGGAGCAGCGCATCGGGGACTTCCGGGCGTACCTGCTGAACGGCCGCCAGGACTACCTCGACGCGACCGCGGCGGACCGCGTCCGGTTCCTCGACGAGGTGCGGCGGCTGCGCGGCGTGCTCACCGATCCGGGCGAGCTGCGGCTGCTGACCGCGGTCGCCGACGCGGAGGCGGCCCACGCCGCGGCGCTCCAGCCGCTTATCGAGCGACGCAAGTCCATCACCGACCTCCGCACCGTCTCGCAGCTGAGCAACTCCAGCGTGGGGCCGGCCCGGGAGGCGATGGAGAAGGCGATCGCCGACCTGATCGGGCGGGTCCGCGCCGACGTGGAGACCGGCCGCCGCGCCTCGTCCCGTACCGCGACCCAGACCATCATCGTCGTGTGCCTGCTGGGCACGCTTGCCATCGTGTCCGCGGCGATCATCGGGTACCGGCTGAGTCGCGGCCTGCGCCGCGAGGTGGGCGCGGCGGTGAGCCACATCCAGAGCTCCTCGGCGGAGCTGGAGGCGGCTGCCGCGCAGCAGGCCTCCGGCGGCCGGGACCAGGCCGGGGCGATGAGCGAGATCACCACGACGATCAGCGAGCTGCTGATCACGTCGCGGCAGATCGCGGAGAGCGCGCAGCGGGTGTCGCAGATCGCGGAGGACACGGCGGCGGCCGCCCAGAACGGGGACTCCACGATCGACGACACCCGGCGGTCGATCTCGGCGATCCGGGCACAGGTCGACCAGATCGTCCAGCACATGCTGACGCTGGGCGAGAGGTCGCAGCAGATCGGCGGCGTCGCGGATCTGGTGTCGGAACTGGCCGAGCAGACCAACATCCTCGCGATCAACGCCACCATCGAAGCAAGCGGCGCGGGCGAGTGGGGGCGCCGGTTCGCCGTCGTCGCCGACGAGATCCGGAAGCTGGCCGACCGTACCGCCGGTTCGGCCAAGGAGATCCGTACGCTCATCGACGATGTCCGTGCGGCGGTCAACACCACGGTGATGGCCACCGAGATCGGTGTGAAGGCGGTGGACGCGGGCGCGCGGCAGTTCGACGACGCCACCGACTCGTTCCGGCGCATCGCGCAGCTGGTCGCGACCACCAACGACGCCACGCGGGAGATCGAGTTGTCCACCAAGCAGCAGACCTCCGCGGTGGAACAGGTGAACGGCGCCGCCGCCAACACCGCGCGGGTCACCCGGGAAACCGAGGCGAGCGCGGTGCAGACCAAGCAGACGGCGGCGCATCTGTCGACGCTGTCGAGCGATCTGCTGGAGCTGGTCGGGACGGGCCGGCGCTGATGGCACCGGACGCGCTGCGCTATTTCCGGGTCGAGGCGCGGGAGCTGGTCGACCAGATCAGCTCCGGCGTGCTCGACCTGGATCAGGACGGAGGTCCGGAGGTGGTGGCGCGGTTGCTGCGGTTCGCGCACACGCTCAAGGGCGCCGCGCGGGTCGTACGCCAGCAGGAGATCGCCGACGACGCGCACGCGTTCGAGGAGGTGCTCGTGCCGCACCGCGCGCGCAGCGGCGCGGTGTCGGCGGCCGAGATGCGCGAGCTGCTGCGGCTCAACGACGCGATCGAGGCCCGGGTGGCCGCGCTGGAGCCGGAAACCGCCCCGGCGGAGCCGGCCGCGGTCGCCGAGGAGAAGGCCGGGATCGCCGCGGTGGACGTCGACGAGCTGCTGGACGCGGTCGGCGAAACGCACACCCGGTTCGCGCCGCTGCGCGCCTGCGGGCGTGACCTCGACCGGCTGTACCGGTCCGCGGACGCGCTGGCCGCGCACCTGGGGGCCGGACGCTGCGACACCGAGGCGGCCCGGGCCGGCGCGGTCCGGCTGGCCGCCGAACTCGGTGAACTCGGCCGCCGGATGACCGACACCGTGGAACAGACCGACCGCGAACTCGACGAGGTGCGTGGCCGTGCCGAGCGGCTGCGGCTGGTGCCGGCCGCGACCATCCTCACCGGACTGCACCGGGCCGTGCGGGACACCGCGGACGCGCTGGGCCGGCGGGTCCGGTTCACCGGCCGCGGTGGCGAGCTGCGGATGGATCCACATGTGCTGACGCAGGTGAGCCGCGCGTTCCGGCACGTGGTCCGCAACGCTGTCACGCACGGCATCGAGGACGAGGCCGCCCGCGTGGCGGCCGGCAAGCCCGCCGAGGGCACGGTGGTCGTGGAGGTCGAGCGCCGCGGACGCCGGGCCGCCTTCCGTTGTACGGATGACGGCCGCGGTTTCGATCTGGCGGCGGTACGGCGGGCCGCGCAGTCACGTGGTCTGCTGCCCACGGGCACCACTGTGGACGATCAGGCGTTGCTGAATCTGGTGCTGCGCGGCGGCATCAGCACCTCCGAGAAGATCACCGACGTGTCCGGCCGGGGCATCGGGATGGACGTGGCGCGGGACGTCGCGGACGGCCTGGGCGGCGAGCTGTCGGTCCGATCCCGGGCGGGCGTCGGCGCCACTGTGGAGCTTGTCGTACCGCTCGCCCTCCTGTCGTTGCGCGGGCTGGTCCTGGAGGCCGGCGGGACGGTCGTGACGGTGCCGCTGGACGCGGTGCGCACGTGTATCCGGCTGACGCCGGAGCAGCTCACCGTGGCCGCCGCGACCGGACGCCTGGCGTACGACGGCGAGGCCGTGCCGTTCCTCGCCCTGTCCCGGGCGCTGTACCCGTCAGCGCCGGCCGGTGTGCCCGGCATCGCGGTCGTGGTCACCGCCGGCGACGCGGTGGCGGCGGCCGGCGTGGACCGGTTGGGCGGCACGTCCACGTTGGTGGTCCGGCCGGTGCCGGAGCTGGCCCCGGTCGTGCCGGTGGTCGGCGGCGTGACGCTGGACCTCGACGGCAATCCGCGCCTCGTGCTGGACGTCGCCGGTTTCGTCGCCGCCGCCACGTGCCGGGCGGCCGCCGATCCGGGTGAGATCACAGCGCCGCGCCACTTGCCGATTCTGGTCGTGGACGACTCGCTGACCACCCGGATGCTCGAGCGCAGCATCCTGGAGTCCGCGGGCTACGAGGTCGATCTCGCCGCGTCGGGCGAGGAGGCGCTCGCGATGGCCCGACGGCGCCGGTACGGGCTGTTCCTCACCGACATCGACATGCCGGGCATGGACGGCTTCACGTTCGTCACCACCACGCGCGCCGACCCGGACCTGGGCGGCGTGCCCGCGATCCTGGTCAGTTCCCGCTCCGATCCAGAGGACCAGCGGCGGGGCGCGGAGGCCGGCGCCGCCGC
>DATBGW010000058.1:0-2065 GCA_036557765.1 Actinoplanes sp. | reverse complement strand
TCTCCACCGGCACCGGCGCCGCACCGGTCGCCCCGCCGAAACAACCCGGCAAACTCGTGGCACTCACCTCTGGCACCACCGGCACGCCCAAGGGGGCCCGACGGCCCACTCCCCCCGGCTTCGGCGCAATCGCCGCGATGTTGTCGCGCATGCCGCTGCGACACGGCGAGGTGATGCTGCTGTGCGCGCCGCTGTTCCACACCTGGGGTCTGGCCGCACTGCAAGTGAGCACGCCACTGCTGGCAACGGTGGTGCTGATGGAACGGTTCGACGCCGAGGAATGCCTCAAAGCCATTGAGCGCCATCGCTGTACCGTGGTGATCCTGGTTCCGGTGATGTTGCAGCGCATTCTCGAGTTGCCCGCCGACGTGCTCAGCCGATACGACACATCGTCGCTGAAGGTGGTCGCCAGCAGCGGGTCGCCGATTCCGGGCGCAGCCGTCACCAAATTCATGGAGATCTTCGGCGACGTGCTCTACAACTTCTACGGCTCCACCGAGGTGTCGTGGGCCACGATCGCCGATCCCGCCGACCTGCGCGTCGCCCCCACCACGGCGGGGCGGCCACCGCTGGGTACTCGCGTTGCCATCCTCGATGAAGGCGGCGACATCGTGCCGGTCGGCGCTGTCGGCCGCATCTTCGTCGGAAACGACATGCTGTTCGACGGCTACACGAACGCGGCATCGCCTGCCGTCGAGGACCGGCTGATGGACACCGGCGATCTCGGGTATCTGGACGGCAGCGGACGGCTGTTCGTCGCCGGACGCGACGACGACATGATCATCTCCGGCGGCGAGAATGTTTTTCCGCGACCTGTCGAGGAAGCCATCGCCGTCCTGCCACAGGTGGCCGACGTGGCGGTGGTCGGCGTTCCGGATCCGGAGTTCGGCCAGCGGCTGGCGGCGTTCGTCGTCCGCACCGAGGGAGCGGCACTCGACGAGGACACCGTCAAGAACTACGTCCGGAACCGGCTGAGCCGCTTCTCGATTCCGCGTGATGTCACCTTCGTCGACCAGCTCCCACGCACCGCCACCGGAAAGGTCCTGAAGCGGCATCTGATCGAGGGCCAGTTTCCCCTGGAGATGGGCTGGCCGGGCTAGCTCGCAGTGCCCGATGAGTTTTCCCTGTGGTGCCGGTCTGTACGACGACCACCGACTACGGGAGGACGCCGCGATGCGGAAGCTGATCTACGGCATGAACGTGACCCTCGACGGCTACATCGCCGCCCCCGGCGACGACATCGGCTGGGGCGGGCCGCCGAGCGACGAGCTGTTCCAGTGGTGGCTGGACCATGACCGGGAGAGCAGCGTGGCGCTGTACGGGCGCAAGCTGTGGGAGACGATGAGCGCCTACTGGCCGACCGGCGATCAGCAGCCCGGCGCGACACCGGCGGAGATCGAGTTCGCCCGCAACTGGCGGGACACACCGAAGGTGGTGTTCTCCTCGACGATCGAGAAGGTCGACTGGAACACCCGACTGGTCACCGGCGACCCGATTGCCGAGATCACCCGGCTCAAGGCCGAGGACGGCGGCCCGATGACCATCGGCGGGGCGACGCTGGCCGGGACGGTCATGCGGGCGGGGCTGATCGACGAGTACGTGATGGCGACCTACCCGGTCCTGACCGGCGGCGGTACGCCGTTCTTCACCGCGATGGACAGCTCAGTGGACCTGAACCTGGTGGAGACGCGGACGTTCCCCGGCGGCGTGGTGCTGACCCGCTACGAAACGAGGCGCTGAGGCCGGCTCACAGTGTCGGGGGCAGGCCCAGCCACGGCTTGCCGGCGGTCTCGAACCCGGTGAGCTCGACGATCCTCCCGTCGACGATGTGCAGGACCGCGATGGCGAACAGCCGGTACTCCGGGTCGCCGGGGGAGCGGACGTACAGCACGGCGGCAGGCATGCGGTTGACCGTCGTGGTGACACCGCGCCAGTCGTCGTAGCCGCGCTGGAAGAGCCCACCGGAGACCCAGCCGTCCACCGCGTCCCTGGCCGTCGTGGTCACGGTGCCCGGATCGGGCAGCATCGCGAAGCGCAGATCGTCGCGCAGGAGGGACGTCAGCCC
>DATBGW010000057.1:0-2093 GCA_036557765.1 Actinoplanes sp. | reverse complement strand
GGCTTGTCCACTGATACGCCGAAGCCGCCGCAGCCGCGGGCCCACCCGGCGTAGTCCGGCCGCGGCTCGCCGAAGCGGATGCCGTGCTCGGGATAGCCCAGCACCATCTGCTCCCAACCGATCATGCCGAGCGAGTTGTTGTTATTGATCACGACCTTGATCGGCAGCCCGTACCGGGTGGCGGTGTGGAACTCGGCCATCAGCATGGCGAAGCCGCCGTCGCCCACGAATGCGATCACCTGCCGGTCCGGATACGCGTGCTGGATCGCCAGCGCGTACGGCAGGCCGGGCGCCATCGAGGCGAGCGTGCCGGACAGGTAGAACTCCCGGCCGCCGCGGATCCGCCAGTGCCGGGCCGCCCATGTGGCGATGGTGCCGGAGTCGCAGGTCAGCACCGCGTCGTCGGCGGCCAGCGCGTCCATCTGCGCGGCCAGGTACTGCGGCGCGATCGGCTCGCGGTCCGGTGACTCGAGCGCGGCCATCGCGTCGTTCCAGTCGCGGACCTTCTCCTGGTAGGTCTCCAGGTGCTTGCGGTCCTTGCGGTGCAGCAGCGGCAGGAGCGCCTCGAGGGTGGCGCCCACGTCGCCGACCAGGGGCACGTCGGTGGCGATCCGGGTGCCGGCGCGGGCCGGCTCGATGTCGACCTGGACGACCGTGGCCGCGCCCGGCTCCGGGAGGAACTTCGTGTACGGGAAGTTGGTGCCGAGCATCAGCAGCGCGTCGATGTCGGAGACCAGTTCCTCGCTGGGCGCCGTGCCGAGCAGCCCGAGCCCGCCGGTGCAGTACGGCGAGTCGTCCGGGACGACCATCTTGCCGGACAGCGACTTGATGATCGGTGCGCCCAGCACGTCGGCCGCCTGCTCGACCAGCGCACCGGCGCCGCGCGCCCCGATGCCGGCCAGGATGGCGACCTTGCCGGCGGCGTTCAGCGCGTCCGCGGCGGTCCGCAGATCGGCGTCCCGCGGCCGGACTGCCGGCGCGAGATAAACCGGTGCGGTGGCCGGCGGCCGGACCGGACCGACCGACTCGTACGGATCCTGGTGCGCCGGCGCCACCTGGATGTCGTTCGGGATGGTCAGGTGTGCGACGCCGCGCCGCGCGTACGCCGTCCGGATCGCGATGTCGACAAGCGTCGGCAGTTGCGCCGGGTTCATGATCACCTGGTTGTACACCGACACGTCCTCGAACAGCCGGTCCAGGCTCACCTCCTGTTGGTACGCGGTACCGAGCACGCTCGACTCCTGCATGCCGGTGAGAGCCAGGACCGGGGCGTGGTCGAGCTTCGCGTCGTAGAGGCCGTTCGCCAGGTGGATGCCGCCCGGCCCGGACGTGGCCAGGCAGACGCCGATCCGGCCGGTCGCCTTGGCATGGGCGGCGGCCATGAACGCGGCCGCCTCCTCGTGGTGCACCAGCACGAACCGCACCCGGTCGGCGTGCCGGCGCAGCCCTTCCATGATCCCGTTGATGCCGTCGCCGGGCAGCCCGAACACGGTGTCCACGCCCCAGTCGGCGAGCCGGGCGATCAGGACCTCAGACGTCAACTCAGCCACGGGTAGGGGCTACCCCTCCGACCGCCGGTCGAACCCCCGCGATCTTGGAGTTGTGGTTGCCCCTATGGGTGCTTCGTCCGTTTTGGGCCAACCACAACTCCAAGATCGCGCAGGGCTCTTCTTCAGCCGAGCCGTTTTCCGGCCGAATCTGACGACATGGCCACCGACCGCGCCGCGTTGCGGTACGTCTGGGCGACCGCTGGCATCCTGGCCGCCGGCGTCGCCTGGTACATGGCGCACGTCACGGTCGGGGTCGGAACGGAGGCAATGGCGTACGTCGTGCTCCCGGCGGGTCTCGCGGTCACCACCGCGTCGGTGTTCCGGTTGTTGCGCAGAATGCCGCTCGAGCCGGTGGCCCGCCTCTTCTGGCAGCGGTTGCTGATCGGCTTCGCCTTGCTCACCGCCGGCTTCGGATGGCTCGCCGGAGCGTTCCTCGTGCACTATCCGCCGGCCGGCGCCCGGCCCATGCCGGTCGGCGTGGCCGCGGTCGCGGCCGCCGGTCTCGGCATGGCTATCTGGGCGGTAGCCGGTGTGCCCACCGGC